>JASGEG010000367.1:0-16504 GCA_047606605.1 Rhizobium sp. | reverse complement strand
TCCGGTAAAGTGCCATGCTTCCACCGACGATGCCGCCGGCCCCACCGGCGGCATTTTTTTTGCGCCGGCGCGTAAGCTTTGTACCCTACCCCTTGACTTTGGCGGCAATTAGGACCAAATGCGCCTCAGCTTTCACCTTCCGGCCGCCGCGTGAGCGTGCCCTGCGGGACTAGACGTACGCAAGAGAAGGACAAAAGCGCTTTTGAAATGAGACCGCACCCAAGGCGGTCGGATGCGCTGGAAAGCTTTTTCCAACTTACAAGTTCCCACTTCACGCGGGGTTCTTGACGCCAGAGACAGACCGGACCGCATGGTGCGACCCGGCCTTTTTGCTTTGGCGCCCCCGAAAGGTAATGAATTGACCGATTTTCACTCGCTTGGTCTTTCCAAGCAGATCGTCGATACGCTGTCGCAGAACAACTTCGCCACCCCGACGCCGATCCAGGCGCAGGCGATCCCGCTTGTTCTCCAGGGCCGCGATCTCATCGGCCTCGCCCAGACCGGCACCGGCAAGACCGCCGCTTTCGGCCTGCCGCTCGTCGAGATGCTGCTGAAAAACCCGAAGCGGCCCGACAACCGCACCACCCGCACGCTGATCCTCGCCCCCACCCGCGAGCTCGTGAACCAGATCGCCGACAATCTCCGCCTGTTCGTCCGCAAGACGCAGCTCCGCATCAACGTCGTGGTCGGCGGCGCCTCCATCAACAAGCAGCAGCTCCAGCTTGAGCGCGGCACCGACATCCTCGTCGCCACCCCCGGCCGCCTGCTCGACCTCATCAACCGCCGCGCCATCTCGCTCGGCCATGTCAACTACCTCGTCCTCGACGAAGCCGACCAGATGCTCGACCTCGGCTTCATCCACGACCTGCGCAAGATCGCCAAGCTCGTCCCGGCCAAGCGCCAGACGCTGCTGTTCTCGGCTACCATGCCGAAGAGCATCGCCGATCTCGCCTCCGACTATCTGACCGACCCGCTGAAGGTCGAAGTCTCGCCTCCGGGCAAGGCGGCCGACAAGGTGGAGCAATATGTCCATTTCGTCGCCGGCCAGAACCACAAGACCGAGATTCTGAAGGAAACGATTTCCGCCAATCCGGACGGCCGCGCCATCGTCTTCCTGCGCACCAAGCACGGCGCCGAGAAGCTGATGAAGCATCTCGACCATGTCGGCTTCGCCGCCGCCTCCATTCACGGCAACAAGAGCCAGGGCCAGCGCGAGCGGGCACTCAAGGGCTTCCGTGACGGCGAAATCCGCGTTCTCGTCGCCACCGACGTCGCCGCCCGCGGCATCGACATCCCCGGCGTTTCGCATGTCTACAATTACGACCTGCCGGAAGTGCCGGATGCCTACGTCCATCGCATCGGCCGCACCGCGCGCGCCGGCCGCGACGGCATTGCCATCGCCTTCTGCGCCCCGGACGAAATCCGCCTTCTGCGCGATATCGAACGCCTGATGGGCATCGAGATTGCCGTTGCCAGCGGCGAGGCTCCGGCCGATCGCGCCCGCCCGGCACGCGGCAACAACCGCGGCGGTCGTGGTGGCCAGGGTCAAGGCCAGGGTCGTGGCGCCGGTCAGGGTCGTGGCGAAGGCCGCCCCGCCCGTCGTCCGCAGCGTGAAGGCGAAAACGGCGAAGCCCGCGCCCGTGGCGGCGAACGCCAGGAGCGCCGCCATCGCGACGATCGTCCGCAGCGCGAGAACAACCGAAACGCCGATTTCCGCGGCCAGCGCCGCGACGAACGCACGCCGCGCGCCGAACCCGACAACGATCTCGTATCGACCTCGGATTTCCGTCCGGCCCGCAAGCCGCATCACAACGGCCCGGCCAACGCCAATGGCGAAGGCGGCGCCCATCGCGGCCAGCGTCACGCCCATGGCCGCCCCTCGGGTCGCCACAATGACGGCGAACAGCGCAATGGTGGCAACAACGGCATGAAGCGCCGTGGCAATGGCGGCCAGCGCCGCGAACGCGCCTGATCGAACGAGGAAGGGGGCCGAACGGCCCCCTTTTTTTTGCATCTAGCCTGTGAGGCACCGAAGATCCCGCATCAGGGCGGAAACATCGTCCCAAAGATAGGCCATCTGGGCGACCTCCATGCCGCCGAGCGTGATCGGTTCGGCGGTCGCTTGCCGGCCGCCCAATCGCTCGTAGAAGACCCGGTTGGGATTGGCGGCGAGCGCGAATGTCAGCATCCCCTTGCATCCCGCCCCTTCGAGATTCACCGCGACCCTGCTGAAAAGCGATGTTCCGATCCCCCGGCGCTGATAGGCGGCAAGAAGATAGAGCGCGTAGAGTTCGCCCTCATGCGGAAAACCGGTGTCCCTGCTCGGCCCTCCATTGGCAAATCCGACGACGCGGTCGTTATCGCCGCAGGCAACATGATAAGTCACGCCAGCACGGCCGAAATAGCGGCGATGGCGCCGTTCCTGGTGGTCGGCGGACATGCCCTCCAGAAATTCGGTGGGCAGCAGGTCCGCAAAGGTCGACCTCCAGCAATCCACCACGACACGCGCGATATCGGGAAGATCCTCGACAACCGCTTCCCGGATGCCAATTGCCATCAACGCTCTCCTCTCGAAGCATCCGAGCTGCGCGGATGGAACCTGTCACGGCAGTAATTTCGAAATCGCATGGTTCTCGCGCAAATCTGGTTTCGATCGGCCGGCCCCGTTGGATTGCCGTTGCCTCCAGATCGGGTGCCTTCCGGATAGGATATCAGCCTATCGTGGAATTTCCGATCTATGGGCAGGACGTTGCGCACGGCGACACTCACACGGCCGATGTCGGCAAGGGACTGGGGGCAGCTTCTGCTTCTGGGTGGTCTTTGGGGTGGCTCTTTCTTCTTCGCCCGCATCGCCGTCGCCGAAATCCCACCGCTGGCGCTCGTGCTCTACCGCGTGTCGATCGCCGCGCTGGTGCTGCATCTGTGGCTGCGCATACGCGGCATTTCCTTCGCTCCCGTCCTTGCAAGGCCCGGCGCCTTCCTCTGCCTCGCCTTGCTCAACAACGTCATTCCCTTTTCGCTGATCTTCATGGGGCAAACGAAAATCGGCGCGGGGCTTGCTTCGGTGCTCTACGCGACAACGCCGCTCTGGACGATCCTGGTGGCAAACCTGCTGACGGCGGATGAGAAGCTCTCGACCGCCAAGCTTGCGGGCGTAGGGCTTGGGATCGCCGGCGCGGCCGTGATGATCGGCCCCGGCCTGCTGTCCGATCTCACCGGCCCGACCTGGGCCAAGCTCGCCGTCATCGGCGCGGCGATCTCCTACGCCCTTGCCGTCGTCTATGCCAAACGGTTCCGCGACATCAAACCGTCCGTCGTCGCGACCGGCCAGCTCACCGCCGCCACTGTCCTGATGCTCCCGATCGTCTTCCTTTTCTACGGAACCGGGGACATCGTGACCTCAACCCTGTCCATCTGGATCGCGGTCGGCATTCTCGGGGTCTTCACGACCGCCTTCGCCTTCATTCTCTATTTCAACCTCATCGCGTCAGCCGGCGCGACCAATGCATCGCTGGTGACGCTGCTGGTGCCGGCAAGCGCCATCATGCTCGGCTCGGCCTTCCTGGGCGAGCGTCTGGAGCCCTACGAGTTTGCCGGACTGGCCCTCATCCTTTCCAGTCTGCTCGTCGTCGACGGCAGATTGTTTCGCCGCTGACGAAGGGGAACCGACCCGCCCGCGTTATTCCGGCACCACGTCTGCCGTACGTCGGTTGGTCAGATAGACGCCGACCACCACGATCAGCGTGCCGATGATGATCGGCAGGGTCAGCGGCTCGCCGAAGGCGATGGCCGCCTCGATGGCGACGGCCGGCGGCATCAGATAGATCAGCGACGCCGCGCGCGACACCTGTCCGCGGCGGATAAGATAGAGCAGCAACCCGACCGCCCCCATCGACAGGCCGAAGACCGACCAGACGAGCGCAAGGATCGCCTGATGCGTACCGTCGAAATGCAGATCCTCGACTGTCAGCGCCAGCGGCGCGGCAACGATCAGCGCCCCGACATATTGCAGCGTTGCGATCGTTCGGAGATCGCCGGTCTGCAAATGGCGCTTCTGATACAGCGTGCCGTAGGTCACCGAGACCATCGCCAGCAGGTTGACGCCGAGCGGGATCGCCGATTGCCATAGGCTGGCCGCGTCGGAGGCCAGCAGCTTGGGCGAGATGGCAATCGCGATGCCGACGAAGCCGAGCAGCAAGCCGAAGCGCTGCACCGGCTGCAGGCGCTCGCCGACGAGATAGGGCGCGGCCATCGCCGTCATCAGCGGCTGCAGGGCGGCAATGATGCCCGAAATCCCCGCCGGCACGCCCTCGGCGATCGCCCACCAGAGGCCGCCGAGATAGATGCCATGCAGGAAGATGCCGGAATAGATGGCGCGGAAGACACTCGACCAGTCGCGTGGCCATCTTGCTCCCGTGAAGGAACAGAGCAGCACGAAGGCAAGCGCGGACAGGCTGTAGCGGATCGTCAGGAAGGTGAACGGTCCCGAATGCATCGCCGCATATTTCGCGACGATCCAGCCCGTGGACCACAGGAAAACGAAGATTGCCGGCGCGAATTTGTCGAGGAGCATGGGAGGTCCGACTGAGGTTGATTTCGCAAGCCGGGACCGGCTTCGGGATTGAAACCGGAACGTCACGCGCCATCGAGGTACACGCTGATAGCCGAAGGCAAGGAACGCGTCAAAATCGATCCTTTGAACGCAGCCATCAATTTTTCTTCACCTCGGCTTTCCCGGACGCGGTGAGAGCATCGACAGCAGAATAAGCAGATGCTCATTTTTTGATCGCACATTGGAGGCAATCATCTTTCGTTAACACGTGCCGCAGCCGGAAGTGCCTGGAAATCCGGCATTTTTGGCAGCTCTGAAATTCGTCGCTCCAACTGCGCATACTTCTTGCATTGTTAAAACGGTTGTATTCAAATGGTAAAAAACATGGGGATCGCGCCTTTGGCATTTGATGAAATGATTACTGCGGATGAAAGTCCGCGCCCGCCTTACGAAAAATATTTCGAGTGGTACTCAGGCCAGGACAGAGGCCACCTCATTGCCAAATCCCGTGACGCGGAAAACATCTTCCGGAAGACGGGCATCACCTTCGCGGTCTACGGACATGCCGATTCCGCCGAAAAGCTCATCCCCTTCGACATCATCCCCCGCATCATCTCCGGCCGCGAATGGCGCAAGCTCGCCCAGGGCATCGAACAGCGGGTCATCGCCCTCAACGCCTTCCTCGACGACATCTATCACAAGCAGGAAATCATCCGCGCTGGCCGCATCCCGCGCGAGCTGATCGAAAAGAATGACGCCTTCCTGCCGGAAATGATCGGTTTCCGTCCGCCGGGCGGCGTCTACACCCATATCGTCGGCACCGATATCGTGCGCACCGGCGAGGACCAGTTCTACGTGCTGGAAGACAATGCCCGCACGCCCTCCGGCGTCTCCTACATGCTGGAGAACCGGGAAACCATGATGCAGATGTTCCCGGAGCTGTTCCATCAGAACAAGGTGCAGCGCGTCGAGGATTATCCGCTGCTGCTGCGCCAGAGCCTTGCCTCGCTTGCCCCTCCCGGCTGCACCGGCAAGCCGCGCGTCGCCGTGCTGACGCCCGGCATCTACAATTCCGCCTATTACGAACATTCCTTCCTCGCCGACATGATGGGCGTGGAGCTGGTCGAAGGCTCGGACCTGCGCGTCATCGACGGCAAGGTGAAAATGCGCACCACCCGCGGCTACGAGGCGATCGACGTGCTCTATCGCCGCGTCGACGACGACTTCCTCGATCCCCTCACCTTCCGCCCGGATTCCGCTCTCGGCATTCCCGGCATCATGGATGTCTATCGCGCCGGCCATATCACCATCGCCAACGCCCCCGGCACCGGCATTTCCGACGACAAGGCGATCTATTCCTACATGCCGGAGATCGTCGAATTCTACACCGGCCGCAAGCCGATCCTCGAAAACGTGCCGACCTGGCGCTGTTCCGAGCCGGACAGCCTGCAATATGTGCTTGATAATCTTGCCGATCTCGTCGTCAAGGAAGTGCACGGCTCCGGCGGCTACGGCATGCTCGTGGGGCCGACCGCCTCCAAGAAGGAACGGGCGGAGTTTGCCGAAAAGCTGAAGAGCAAGCCGAACAACTACATCGCCCAGCCGACCCTTTCGCTCTCGACCGTGCCGATCCTCGTCAACAAGGGCATCGCGCCCCGGCATGTCGACCTGCGTCCCTATGTCCTCGTTTCCGACAAGGTGCGGATCATTCCCGGCGGGCTGACCCGCGTGGCGCTGAAGGAAGGCTCGCTGGTGGTCAATTCCAGCCAGGGCGGCGGCACCAAAGATACCTGGGTTCTGGAGGACTGAACGGACATGCTGGGAAGAACCGCGAATGGCCTCTACTGGATGTTCCGTTACATCGAGCGCGCCGAAAACATAGCCCGCCTCGTCGATGCCGGCCAGCGCATGTCGCTGACGCGCAGCGGAGCGGTGGAAGACGATTGGGACGGCGTGCTGCAAAGCGCCGGCGTCCGCGAAGCCTATAACGAGGTGCACGGCAAGCTCTCGGGCGCCGACGCGATCGACTATCTGATGCGCGACCGCTCCAACCCGTCGAGCGTGATGTCCTGCATCGAATATGGCCGCAACAATGCCCGCATGGTGCGCACGGCGCTGACGCGCGACACCTGGGAAGCGACCAACGAATGCTGGATCGAGCTGAAGACGCTGCTCGGCAAGCGTCTGAAGACCGCCGAGCTGCCCGAGACGATCGACGTCATCAAGCGTCGCGCCGGCCTGATCCGTGGCGCCTTCCACGGCTCGATGCTGCGCAACGAGCTCTACAACTTCGCCCGCATCGGCACGTTCATCGAACGCGCCGACAATACGGCCCGCATCCTCGACGTGAAATACTACGTCCTGCTGCCGTCGGTCTCGCATGTCGGCTCCTCGCTCGACAATGCGCAATGGGAATCGATCCTGCGGTCGGTCTCCGCCCACCGCGCCTATAAATGGGCCTACGATCCGGAATACAAGCCGGCCAATATCGCCGATTTCTTGATCCTCAACAGCCAGATGCCGCGCTCGCTCGCCTATTGCTACGACAAGATCGTCAGCAATATCAGCTACCTGGCGCTGGAGCACAACAAGCGGCTGCCGGCGCACGATACCGCCGACGCCATTTGCGAGCTGCTGCAGAAGCTCACGATCAAGAACATCATGGATCAGGGCCTGCATGAATTCCTGGAGGATTTCGTATCGCGCAACAAAAAGTTGAGCGCGGAAATCTCCGACGGCTACCGGTTCTATCAGTAAGCGGATGACATTATGAGACTGACGATCAGCCACATCACCGAATACCGCTACGACGAGCCGGCGCAATTCTCGTTGCAGCGCCTGCGGCTGACGCCGCGCACCGGCCCGGGCCAGACCGTTCTGAACTGGAAGCTGACGGTGGAAGGCGCCCACCCCGAAGTCGAATATGACGACCAGTTCGCAAACCGCGCCACGCTCGTCTCGCTGGATGGCGAACAGCAGACGACCCGGATCGTCGCCAGCGGCGAGGTAGAGACGGAGGATCTGAACGGCGTGACCGGTCAGCACAGCGGCTTCAGTCCGCTCTGGCTCTTCCTGCGCGAAACCCCGCGCACCAAGGCCGGCAAACTGACCAAGGAGCTGCTGCGCGGCCTGACCGGCGACAACGACCTCGGCAAGATGCATGCCCTGATGGGGGCGATCCACAAGGTGGTGGAGTACAAGCCCGGCACCAGCGATACCGAAACGACCGCCGAACAGGCGCTGGAAAAGAAAAACGGTGTCTGCCAGGACCACGCCCATATCTTCATTGCCGGCGCCAGGACCCTCGGCATCCCGGCACGCTATATCTCCGGCTATCTCATGATGGAAGGCAAGAACGAGCAGGCCGCCACCCACGCCTGGGCCGAAGCGCATCTTCCCGGCCTCGGCTGGGTCGGCTTCGATCCGGCCAACGACGTCTGCCCCGATGCTCGCTACGTTCGCCTCGCCACCGGCCTCTGCTACCGCGACGCCGCCCCTGTCTCCGGCATGCGGATCGGCACGCCGGGCGAGACCCTGACCGTCAAGGTGACGGTGGCAAGCCAGGGACAAAGCCAGAGTCAGAGTTAAGATCGGATGTCTTTATGACCAACCCGACATCCCGCACCGGGACCAAGGTTGACCTCCGCTATTCCACTCTGTGCGCAACCAGATAAGAACGAAACATAATCGTCAGCTGCTTTTCCGCTTCGATGGCATCAGCAGGAGCCAAAACCCGGTGGCAGAAGGCCGGGACGGTTCCATAGAGCGTTGCCGTCAGCGTTTGGGCGATCAAACTCGCATCGGCGAAGCGGCCGTCGCGGGCACTGGACAGGGTTGCCTCGATTGCCCTTGCGCTCCGGCGGGTGGCCAACGCGCTCAACTCGCGCGCGTCAAGTTCCAGGGCGATGCGATACAGGGCGGGAGAGACCTCTGCCCGCGCTATCTGCACCTGGAGATAGGCCTTCACCACTGCTGCGGCCATGGTCTCCACCGTCGCATGGTGATTTTCGTCACATGCCTTTTCGATCGCCTCGGCCAGCATAGTGAGATGCCGCTCCAGGACCGCGAAGAGCAAAGCCTGCTTGTTCGGGAAATACTGGTAGAGCGTCCCGACCGAGACGCCGGCACGCCGTGCCACGCGCGTGGTGTTGAAGCGGATTAGACCGTCACTCGACAAAACCTGAATGGTTGCCTCGAAAATCGCCTCCACGGTTGCGATGGACCGGCCCTGACGTGGAGATTTCCGGGGGGTTAGCGGTGGTGCGGTGCCGTTTCCCATAAGCGAATCCAAAACCTGAATGATGCTTCATATATAACTCCAGGCCCCACCACGCCAGCAATGATGCGGTTAGGTCGGGCATGTTCAGAGACAATTGGAGACGAATATGGGTAAGTTAGACGGCAAGGTCGCAGTCATCACGGGCGGCAACTCGGGAATAGGGCTGGCGACAGCCAAGTTGTTTGCACGCGAAGGCGCAAAGATCGTCATTACCGGTCGCGATCAGGCGACGCTGGATGCTGCCGCGCAAAGCATTGGAAATGATACGGATGCGATCCGCAGCGATATTTCCAGGATGTCGGATATCGAAGCGCTGCGTGAACATGTCGAGAAAAGGCATGGCCGCGTCGATATAATCTTTGCAAACGCCGGCGGCGCTCGGCCAAACATGTTTGAATACATGTCGGAAGAGGAGTTCGATTTCACGGTCTCCAACACGTTCAAAGGGACCTACTTTACGGTGCAGAAGCTTCTGCCGCTCATGACTTCCGGCGGCTCGATAGTGCTGAACACCTCAACCCTGAGCACCCAGGGTCGCCCATATGTCAGCGTCTATTCGGCGGGAAAAGCAGCCATTCGCTCGCTGGCGCGGTCGCTCACCGTGGAGCTCAGCGGCAAGGGTATCCGCGTGAACGCCGTGGCGCCTGGCTACATCGATACGGACCAAGCGCGGAAAGCCGGCGTGAGCGAGGAAATGATCGAGCAGACGAAGACCCAGGTCCATGCTCAAATTCCGATGCACCGCAGCGGTACCGTGGACGAGATCGCAAAAGCCGTCCTGTTTCTCGCCTCCGATGATGCGGCCTATGTGACAGGCAGCGAATTGTGCGTCGATGGCGGCTGGGCTCAGGTATGATAGCTCTCCCGGCACTCCTTGTGAGTGCCGGGATTGCCTATGGCGTGGCGACTTGACCAGTTCAGGGTCTTAGTGGCTGTCGCGGTTGTTCGGGATTTCCGCGCCGCGCGGGCCGACGAGGAAGTCGAGGTCGGCGCCGGTGTCGGCCTGCATGACCGACTTGACGTAGAGGCCGCCATAGCCGCCGGTGAGCGGCTTGACCGGGGACACCCAGGCGGCGCGGCGCTTGGCCAGTTCCTCATCCGACACTTCGAGCTGGATGGTGCGGGCGGGAACGTCGACGGCGATGATGTCGCCGTTCTGAACCAGCGCCAGCGGGCCGCCATCGGCAGCTTCCGGGGCCGTGTGCAGGATGACGGTGCCGTAGGCCGTGCCGGACATGCGCGCATCGGAAATGCGGATCATGTCGGTGATGCCCTTCTTCAGCACCTTCGGCGGCAGGCCCATGTTGCCGACTTCGGCCATGCCCGGATAGCCCTTCGGGCCGCAGTACTTCAGCACCATGATGCAGTTCTCGTCGATGTCGAGATCGTCGCGGTTGATGCGGGCGTGGTAGTCCTCGATGCTTTCGAAGACCACCGCGCGGCCCTTGTGCTGCATCAGATGCGGCGAAGCGGCAGACGGCTTCAGAACAGCGCCCTTCGGCGCGAGGTTACCGCGCAGAACCGCGATGCCGCCGGACTGGGTCAGCGCCTTCTCGCGCGGCACGATGACGTCGTCATTATAGTTGACCACGTCCTTGACGCCGTTCCAGATCGTGTCGCCGGTGACAGTGATCGCATCCTTGTGCAGCAGGCCCATCTCGCCGACAGCCTTGATGACGACAGGCAGGCCGCCGGCATAGTAGAACTCTTCCATCAGGTGCTTGCCCGACGGCTGCAGGTTGACGATCGTCGGCACTTCGCGGCCCAGACGATCCCAATCGTCCAGCGACAGGTCGACGCCGATGCGGCCGGCAAGCGCCAAGAGGTGCAGAACGGCGTTGGTCGAACCGCCGACCGCGCCATTGACGCGGATCGCATTCTCGAAGGCTTCCTTGGTCAGGATGTCGGAAGGCTTCAGGTCTTCCTTGACCATGTCGACGATGCGGCGGCCGGAAAGCTGGGAGATGACGCGGCGGCGCGCATCGACTGCCGGGATCGCGGCATTGCCGGGCAAGGTCATGCCGAGCGCTTCGGCCATCGACGCCATGGTCGAGGCCGTACCCATGGTCATACAGCTACCGGCCGAGCGGGCCATGCCCTGCTCCGCATCCATGAACTCGTCCAGCGACATCTCGCCGGACTTGACCATTTCGGAGAACTGCCAGATCGCCGTGCCGGAACCGACATCCTTCCCGCGCCACTTGCCGTTCAGCATCGGACCGCCGGAAACGAGGATCACCGGGATATCGACGGAGGCGGCCCCCATCAGCAGGCTCGGCGTGGTCTTGTCGCAGCCGCCGAGCAGCACGACCCCGTCGACCGGATTGCCGCGGATCGCCTCTTCGACGTCCATGGCGGCGAGGTTGCGGAACATCATCGCCGTCGGGCGCAGCGTGCTTTCGCCGACCGAGAAGACCGGGAACTCGACGGGGAAGCCGCCGGCTTCGTAGACGCCGCGCTTCACACGCTCCGCGAGATCGCGCAGATGCGCGTTGCAGGGCGTCAGTTCCGACCAGGTGTTACAGATGCCGATGATCGGCCGGCCATCGAAGGTGTCGGCGGGAAGGCCCTGGTTCTTCATCCAGGAGCGATGCATGATCGCGTTCTTGCCGGTGCCGCCGAACCAGTCGTAGGAACGCAGTCTGCGCGGCCATTCAGGTTTCTTTGTCATAGTCTCAGTACCCTTTGCGTCGCCCAGGCCGCCTCGTTCGCGCCCAGGCCTTGAAATCGGCGGTTAGGCCAGCGTGTAGGCGGTCTTGACGGTTGTGAAGAATTCGCTCGCATATTTGCCCTGTTCGCGCGGGCCGAAGGACGAGCCCTTGCGGCCACCGAAGGGAACGTGGAAATCAACACCCGCCGTCGGCAGGTTGACCATCACCATGCCCGCTTCCGCATTGCGCTTGAAATGCGTCGCATGCTTCAGGCTGGTCGTGGCAATCCCCGAAGACAGGCCGAACGGCGTGTCGTTGGCCGTGGCCAGCGCTTCCTCGTAGTCCTTCACCCGGATGACGGAGGCGACCGGCCCGAAGATTTCTTCGCGGCTGATGCGCATCTGGTTGGTCGCTTCGGTAAACAGCGTCGGCTGCAGGTAGAAGCCGGGCGTCTCACGGCTGACGACGTCGCCGCCGAAGGCAAGCTTGGCGCCCTCTTGCTTGCCGATCTCGATATAGTCCGTATCCGTCTTCAGCTGCCGGGCATCGACAACCGGGCCGATATGCGTGCCCGACTTCAGCGCATTGTCGACATTGAGCGTCTTCAGCCGCTCCGTCAGCGCCGCCACGAACTTGTCGTGGATGCCCTCGGTGACGATCAATCGCGACGAGGCCGTGCAGCGCTGGCCGGTCGAGAAGAAGGCGGAGTTGGCGGCCGCCTCGACGGCAACCGTGAGATCCGCATCGTCAAGCACCACCATCGGGTTCTTGCCGCCCATTTCCAGCTGATACTTGCGGCCATGCTCGACCGACGACAGCGCCACGCGCTTGCCGGTGCCGACCGAACCGGTGAAGGTGATGCCGGACAGGACCGGGCTATCGAGCATCGCCTGACCGACCACCGAGCCCTTGCCCATGACGAGGTTCAACACACCCTTCGGCAGGCCGGCGCGATTGAGGATATCGACGATGGCCCAGGAGCAGCCCGGAACCAGATCGGCCGGCTTGAAGACGACGGTGTTGCCGTAGCACAGCGCCGGCGCAATCTTCCAGGCGGGAATGGCGATCGGGAAGTTCCACGGCGTGATGACGCCGATGACGCCGAGCGGCTCGCGGCTGATCTCGACGCCGATGTTCGGCCGCACCGACGGCAAGGTCTCGCCTGCCAGGCGCAATGCCTCGCCGGCGAAGAAATCAAAGATCTGCGCGGCGCGGATGGTCTCGCCGATCGCCTCGGGCAGCGTCTTGCCCTCTTCGCGGGCCAGCAGCGCCCCAAGCTCGTCCTTGCGCGCCAGGATCTCATCGCTGGTCTTCCTCAGGATCGCATGGCGCTCGAGGATGCCCGAGCGCGACCAGGCCGGAAACGCCGCCCTGGCCGCCGCGATCGCATCGACCACATCCTGCGTGCTCGCGCTCGCATAGAGGCCGACGACCTCGTTCGTATCCGACGGATTGATGTTCTCCGCCCCGTTCGTCCCGGTCCACTCGCCGGCGATCAAGTTCTGATGAATGGTCATGGCTTCATGCCTTCCTGAATCTTCTTGGAACCGACCGGCTGCGCTGGAGCAGCCGGTCCTGGCGGATTAGAGCTGGCGAACCGCCACCTTCTCCTCAACGGCGACTGCAAGCGGATTGCGCAACGGCAGGCCGAATTCGGCGACTTCGATCTCGAAGACATCGCCCGCTTCCGGCTTGATGCCCTCGGCGAAGGAAAGCGTCGCCGTGCCGAACATATGCACGTGCACGTCACCGGGAACCCGGAACAGGTCATATTTGAAATGATGATATTCGAGATTGGCGAAGGTATGCGACATGTTCGCCTCGCCAGACAGGAACGGCTTTTCGAAGATCACCTTGTCGCCGCGCTTGATGCGCGAAGAGCCGCGGATGTCCTCCGGTGCCGCGCCGATGCGGATTTCCGGGCCAAAGCTCGCCGGACGCAGCTTGGAATGGGCGAGATAGAGATAGTTGATCCGCTCGGTGACGTGATCGGAAAATTCGTTGGAGAGCGCAAAGCCGATGCGGAACGGCGTGCCGTCCCTGGCGATGATGTAGATGCCGGCCATTTCCGGCTCCTCGCCGCCATCGAGCGCGAAGGAGGGAGACACGAGCGCCGCACCCGGCGCTGCCGCGCCATAGCCGTTGCCCTTGTAGAACCATTCGGGCTGCACGCCCTTCTCGCCATCCTTCGGCTTGCCGCCCTCGATGCCCATCTTGAACATCTTCATCGAGTCGGTCAGCGTCTCTTCAGCCACTTCCGTGGTCTTCTTGTGCATGGAATCGCGTGTTGCGGCGGAGCCGAGATGCGTGAGGCCCGTGCCGGTCAGATGCAGGTGGGCAGCGTCCGGATGCGTGATCGGCGGCAGGAAACGGCCCTCGGCATAGGCTTTCTCCAGATCGACTGCTTCGCCGAAACCATGCGCCTCGATGACGGAGATGAGGGACTTGCCGCTATCGGCGGCTTCCAGGGCAAGCTTGTAGACGCTACCGCCATTGACGACGGCCTTGGCAGCTTCGCCAGGCCCGTTGCGAACCGCGACGACGATCTCGCCGTTCGAGCCCTTGATCTGCGAGATGAGCATGTCTTTCATCCTTTCCTAACAGACAGAGATCGGATGCAGTTTACCGTTCCGGCTCTCAGCGAGAGCCGGACTCTGTCATGGATTTGGTTTTAAAGTTTCGGCTGGTCGCGCTTGGCGATCAGCCCTTGTTCTTGTTGTAGACGTCGATGAACACGGCAGCGAGCAGGACGGCGCCCTTGATCATCTTCTGCGAGTCCGTCTGGTATCCGAGGATCGACATGCCCTGGTTCAGCACGCCCATGATCAAGGCGCCGATAACGGCACCCGTCACCTTGCCGACGCCGCCGGAAGCCGAAGCGCCACCGATGAAGCAGGCCGCGATCACGTCGAGTTCAAGACCGTCACCGCCCTTGGCCGTTGCCGAATTCAGGCGCGTCGCGATGATGATGCCGGCGATACTGGCGAGGATACCCATGTTGACGAAGGTGTAGAAGGTCAGCTTTCGGGTATCGATACCCGAAAGCTTCGTCGCCTTCTCGTTGCCACCCATGGCATAGATGCGGCGGCCGATCGTCGTGCGCTGCGTGGCGAAACCGTAGAGGGCGATCAACAGCAGCATGAGAACCAGAACGTTCGGCAATCCTCTGTAGGAAGAGATCTGGTAGCCAATGAAAATAGTCGCGGCGGCGATTACAAGATTCTGGCCAAGAAAGAAGCTGAAAGGCTCGACATCAATGCCATGTTTCTCGTTCACGCTGCGACCGCGCCACGCGAGGAGGAACATCACAATCGGGATGGCAATGGTCAGGAAGATCGACGTCGAATGGATGCCGCCCATGTCCATGAAATCGGGAAGGAAGCCGGTCGCGACGATCTGGAACGCCGGCGGGAACGGACCGATGCTGCTGCCGTTACCCGTCGTATTGATGATCGTATAGGTCAGGCCGCGGAAAACCAGCATGCCCGACAGGGTAACGATGAACGAGGGAATGCGATGGTAGGCGATGAAATATCCGTGCCAGGCGCCGACCGCGGCCCCCATCAGGAGACAAATAACCGTCGCAAGCGCCAGGTTCATGTGCATCTGCACGACCAGCACGCCCGCAACCGCCCCTACAAAACCGACAACGGAACCGACAGACAAGTCGATATGGCCGGCCACGATGACCAGCAGCATGCCAAGCGCCATGATGACGATGAACGAGTTCTGCAGCACGATGTTGGTCAGGTTTTGCGGCCTGAACAGAACGCCGTTGGTGAGATATTGAAACAGCAGCATGATGACGACGAGCGCGATCAACATGCCGTATTCGCGGATGTTGTTGCGGATGTGGTCGCCGATGGACACGACGTGGCTGCTTTCCGTGGCTGGGTTGGCCGAACTCATTGTTGTTTCTCCCCTGAGCGCATGATAGCGCGCATGATGCTCTCCTGGCTTGCCTCTGCCTTCGGCAGTTCGGCGACGATGCGACCTTCGTTCATGACGTAGATACGGTCGCAAGTGCCGAGAAGCTCGGGCATTTCCGATGAAATCATCAGAACGCCCTTTCCGTCGGCGGCAAGCTGGTTGATGATGGAATAGATTTCATATTTGGCGCCGACATCGATGCCGCGTGTCGGCTCGTCAAGGATCAGGACGTCCGGATCGGAGAACAGCCACTTCGACAGCACCACCTTCTGCTGGTTGCCGCCGGACAGGTTGCCCGCCTCCTGGAAAACGCCGGACGAACGGATGCGCAGCTTGGCGCGATAATTCGTCGCCACCTGCAGCTCCCTTACGTCGTCGATGACGGTCGCCTTGGAGACCCCCATCAGATTGGCAAGCGTCGTATTGTGCAGGATATTGTTCGTCAGAACGAGGCCGAGCTGCTTGCGGTCCTCGGTGACATAAGCGAGGCCGGCATCGATCGCCTTGCGCACCGTGGTGGTGTCGACAAGCTTGCCATCGACGAAGACTTCGCCGCTCACCTTGTGGCCATAGGATTTGCCGAAGACGCTCATCGCGAATTCGGTGCGTCCCGCACCCATCAGTCCGGCGATGCCAACCACCTCGCCCTTGCGGACGTTGACGTTGATATCGTGCAGGATCTGCCGGTCGCGATGCTGCTGGTGAAAGGCGTTCCAGTTCTTCACTTCGAAGATGGTCTCGCCGATCGGAACCGAGCGCGGCGGATAACGGTCGGCCAGCTCGCGGCCCACCATGTTGCGAATGATGATGTCTTCGCTGATCTCTTCTTCGTGACAGTCCAGCGCCTTCACCGTCATGCCGTCGCGCAGCACCGTGATCTGATCGGCCACCTTGCGCACTTCGTTGAGCTTGTGCGTGATGATGATCGACGTGATGCCCTGATTGCGAAACTCGATGAGGAGATTGAGAAGCGCGTCGGAATCGCTTTCATTGAGCGATGCCGTCGGCTCGTCGAGAATGAGCAGCTTGACGCTCTTCGACAGGGCCTTGGCGATCTCGACGAGCTGCTGCTTGCCGACGCCGATGTCGGTG
>JASGEG010000366.1:0-3321 GCA_047606605.1 Rhizobium sp. | reverse complement strand
CGCCGCGTCCTGCAATGGGCAACACAGAATGCTCTCGACGCTGAAAGGCGAGGTGAAAACCTATGCCGAAGTTCTTGAAAACGGACATGAGAATCACACTCACAAGATTGCTGTGTACGCTTCGCCGTGGTCGTCACCTTCCACGCCGCAACACTCACTACCAGGCCGGAGCTACCCCTTACCTGGGCTGGACTTTCACCAGCTGGATAACGTCAGCTTATCCTGACGCACAATAGCCGCACTTCTCAACGACCGTTAACATCGCGCAACTGCATTCTTAGATTGCGTTCCATTTGCCTTCGAATTCGCCAGCAGTATCGGCAACCATCGTCCCTACCGGGACCGTCCCTTGCCGCAAACGAATCTATCGTCCTTTTTGTGGCAGATGCCCGGAGATTTCCGTGCCGACACCGAGAAAGCTTTGCTCGCCGTCATGCTCGAACCGCACTCCGGTGAGCAGATAGGGAATACGTTTCCCGTCCTTGCGCCGGAGGTCTGCCTCGACGGAAACATAGCCTCTTTCGAATACACCCCGGATGGCTTCGGTGACTTTTCCACGGTCTTCTTCGGCGATGAACATGAGCGCTTCGGCCCCGAGGTGCTCTTCGGCCGTATAGCCGGTGACGAGTTCGTGGTTGCGGTTCCAGCGTTTCAGACGAAGGTCGGGGCCGTATTGGTAGAAGGTGACCGGCAGGCTGCGGAGTATCGCTTCCGCGTAATCCCGCTCCTGGCGCATCTGGATTTCGTTTTCCGCCTGGACCTGCGCCAGCGTGTTCTTCAGCTTTATTTCATTCGTGATATCGCTCAACACCACGGAGAATCCGATAATCTCTCCTGCAACATCCTTCACGCGGCCGTGAAAGACAATGTCGTCCCGTCCGCGACCGTGAATGTGCCGGACGACCGGCAAGTCCGTGCCAGCGGCCTGTCTGAGGTCCTGTTCGACGCAATCGAGAAGCGGCTTTCGATCGCCCAACAAATCATAGATCGTCTTGCCGATGATTTCGGAGGGTGATCGCCCATGCCGGACCGCGAAATGATTGTTTGCACGGATGAGCCGATAGTTCAGGTCGAGATAAGCCAACCCTACCGGCGCCTGGTTGTACAGGGTATCGAGTTGATGCTGCTGCTGGAACTGCGATACGTCCAGAGGCTCCCCGCGAACAGATAGACTGCCACGGGTTTTCAGCACCTCCGTCGCCTTCGCGGCCGGCTCGCCCTTGCCGTAAAGCCAGCCCTGGCCGAGATCGCATCCCAGATCGCGCAAGATGGCTTCCTGAGCCGCTGTCTCGATGCCCTCGGCGACAACCGTGATCCCGAGGCTATGGCCAAGCCCTATGATGGCTGACACGATCCGCCGCCGGCTTGCTTCCGTGTCCAGCGAGCCCACGAAACGGGTATCGATCTTGAGCTTGTGGAAGGGGAACGATTCGAGACGGGCAAGACTGGAATAGCCCGTGCCGAAATCGTCGATCGCCACCTTGATCCCATAACCGTTCAATGCGTGCAGAACGTCATAGGCCTTGTCATCATCAGCGAAAAGAGAGCTTTCGGTCACCTCTACCTCGACGCGCTCAGGCGCAAACCCGGTTTGCCTGATAGTATCCACGAACCGGTCCAGGAAATCGTCGCTAAGAAGCTGGAGCGGCGACACATTGAACGCGAGCGGGACATCACAATCCCACAGATGGGCTTCCTCGCATGCCCTTCGCATCAGCGCCTCGGTGAGCAGATCGACAAGGCCATGCCGTTCAAGTTCCGGAATGAATGTCGCAGGCGGAATATCGCCCATACGGGCATCGCGCCATCGCGCGAGGATTTCAAATCCAGCCACAGCGCCGGTCTGGATATCGATGATCGGCTGGAATGCAGGCCAAACTTCGCCGCGTTCTATCCCTCGCATCAGGGACTTGTTCAATTTTGATTTACTCAGCGGCAATGGCGCTCCACCCGAAAGGATACAAGATATTAGATCACGCGCAAAAATATCCCGTTCTGTCTAGTGTATGAGTAGCCTTATATTAACTTGACTGAAGAAACAGTTAAGCCTCGCAGGCGTCGGGGGAAGCTCGGCGCTCTCGGTATCGCCGAGTCGATCAGTGCGGCTCTCTGGGGGAACCTTAGGCCGACACGATCACACCGGCCGGGCGCATGGTGCTGATCTGGGGGCCTTTGCGGGAAAGGGCGAAATACTACCTCGCCCTCCCCTTTCGCTTCCGGCGCTTCCATGACGATTTCACAGTCGCCGCACATCAGACACGCTGCCGTTGACAGACGCCGATATGCCACCTCGCAGCCTTCCTTCTGAAGATGGAAATCGCCCTCTCGCATGCCGCGATCGCCATGTTGAATGGCCGTGGCGACGACGGTATCCCCAAAAACGTTTCCCCATTCTCCAACACTGCGGTTGGAGGTGATCATGATCGAGCCTTTTTCATAGCGCCGCGACACGAGCTGGAAGAAAAGATGTACGGCATTAGCCACGCAGCTTCGGCCCGACGGGGCCATCTACTACGCCCGGAGTCAGGCGGAGAACCTTATAGCAATCTTCATTTACTAATTCCTGAGGCGTGGAAATTCTATGCAATATCCAAGCCGTAACTCGGACAAGGTAACAGGTGATTAGTCTTAAACCTCCAAGCAGGCCATCTTTTCCACAGAGTAGCATCGAATGCCAATTATGATCGCAGCTAAATCATTTTACCCGACCGGGTTTGCGGCAATTCGCTACTACCAATATATGGAAAATCGGCATACTCAACTTTAATTTGAGTATTTGAAGATACTCAATTCATCACTGCGCGAAAAAATATGCTCTCCAAAAAGCTGTCCATTATAGCCCCAACATACAATGAAGCAGACAATGTTTTATATTTTATCGAACGTGTGAAAGCGACCTTGAACGCATTCGACTGGGAGATACTGTTCGTCGACGACAATTCCAGCGACGGAACCGCGCAGAAAATATTTGAAAACACGGTCAACGATAACCGTGTCCGCGCGATAATACGGTTGGAGGACCGAAGTCTGGCTCGGTCCAGTATTCAAGGCATGCTGTCCGCCAAAGGAGACTTGCTCTGCGTGATGGATGTGGATGGCCAGCATGACCCCGCAGTGCTATCCGATTTAGTCGCTCGTCTAGACCGGGATAATCTGGATATAGTGAGCGCCGCTCGCAAGCTTGAGAGCGCCGACAAACTGCATGCCCTCTCTCCTTTAAGGCGCAAAATATCACTCTTTGGTAATTGGTTCAGCAGCCTGATACTCGACCGCAAGCTTTCGGACCCGCTAACCGGTTTCTTTCTTATTCGCCGTAACAGT
>JASGEG010000365.1:0-7709 GCA_047606605.1 Rhizobium sp. | reverse complement strand
CGCTTCCTTTCCTGATGCTTGTGGCTGTCGCGACAGACCACGTTCTATCATCATCATCAACTCGAAGCGCAGCACCTTCCCGCATCACCGTTCGAGGTGGGGCGCAAGCCGAATATCCCATCTGAATACAGACATCACAATGCCGTGATTGATTCATAGTATCGCGCGCACTAGGATCACCCCGGAAATGGAAATCATTTTCTCGTGATCTTGCAGAATTTGGAAACCGTTCCCACCTAATGGGGCAAATTGAGGATGAGGGACTTGCAGGCATGACAGACGGATATTGATCCGCCGGGAAAAGCCGGCCACATGCATCGATCCCCCCGTGTTCGCGACGGAAAGCAGCGAACCCCCTTTAGCAAGATGCCGAACTGGAAACGGACGCATGGCCCTTACGCCGCATAGATTTCTGAGCATGACTGCACTCCTGCTTGCCCTTCTGCCGGCACCCGCTGCCTTTGCCGAAGAGCCCGCCGTGACAGCGCCCAAGCAGAACCTGCCGGCCATCGTCGTCACCCAGGCGCAGACCCGAAAGCTGATCGACAAGGTCGTCGCCACCGGCACGGTGAAAGCCGTGGAGGAAGTCTATATCCAGCCGCAGGTGGACGGGCTTTCGATTCGCTCGCTCAATGCCGATGTCGGCGACAAGGTCGAGGCCAACGGCACGCTCGCCACGCTGAACGACGATGCGCTCGTCCTGCAGAAGAGCCAGATGGAAGCGACGCGCGCCAAGGGCGAGGCAAGCCTTGCCCAGTTGCGCGCGCAGCTCATCGAGGCCCACGCCAATGCGGAGGAAGCGGAATTGGCCCGCGCCCGCGCCGTCGCCATGGGCGCCAAGGGCACGGTGTCGATCTCCTCGGTCGAGCAGGCTAACGCGACGGCTGCCGCCAACAAGGCCCGCGTCGCCTCCGCCGAACAGGCGATCGCCGTCGCCGAAGCAGACCTCAAGGTCACCGACAGCCAGATCGCCGACACCGACCTGAAGCTTGCCCGCACCGGCATCAAGACGCCGGTCGCCGGCACCGTCGCCTCGCGCAATGCCCGCATCGGCGCCATCGCCAACGGCAGCGGCGATCCGCTGTTCACCATCATCCGCGACAGCGACCTGGAACTGGTGGTCGACGTTTCCGAAAGCGACATCACCAAGATCACCGTCGGGCAGAAGGCGCTGATCGCGCTTTCCGGCAACCGCGGCAAGCTGACCGGCTCCGTTCGCCTGGTGTCGCCGGTCGTCGATTCCATCACCCGCCTCGGCGCCGTTCATATCTCCATCGACGATGACGAGAAGGCCCGCGCCGGCATGTATGGCAGCGCCGAGATCATCATCCGCGAAGCCCAGGGCGTCGCCCTGCCGCTGACCGCCGTCAACAGCGATGAAAACGGTTCCTCCGCCCGCAAGGTGGAAAACGGCGTCGTCAAATTCATCAATGTCGAGACCGGAATCCAGGATGGCGCCTATGTCGAGATCGTCAAGGGCCTGAAGGACGGCGAGGAGGTCGTGGCCAAAGCCGGTGCCTATGTTCGCGACGGCGACCACATCACCCCGGTCAAGCAAGCACCAGAAGCGTCCAACTGAGCGAGAACGGCAAGATGAACTTCTCCGCCTGGTCCATCCGAAACCCGATCGCGCCGCTGCTGGGCTTCTTCCTGCTGATGGTGGTGGGGGCGCATGCCTTCTTCAATCTGCCGATCACCCGCTTCCCGAACATCGACGTGCCGGTCGTCAACGTGACCGTCACGCAGAGCGGCGCCTCGCCCGCCGAACTCGAAATGCAGGTGACGAAGGAGATCGAAGACGCGGTCGCCAGCATCAACGGCATCGACGAGATCCAGTCGACGGTGACAGACGGCCAGTCGCAGACCGTCGTCGTCTTCCGCCTGGAAGTGCCGACGCAGCAGGCCGTTCAGGACACCAAGGACGCCATCGACCGCATCCGCGGCAACCTGCCCTCGACCATCGACGAGCCGATCGTCTCCAAGGTCGATGTCGAGGGACAGGCGATCCAGAGCTTCGCGGTCTCCTCGCCGAACATGACGCTCGAGGAAATGTCCTGGTTCGTCGACGACGTCGTCAAGCGCGCGCTGCAGGGCCAGGCCGGCATCGGCCGCGTCGACCGTTACGGCGGCGCGGACCGCGAGGTGCGCATCGAGCTCGATCCGAACAAGCTCAACGCCTATGGCATCACTGCGCTTTCGGTCAGCCAGCAATTGCGCGGCACCAACATCGACCTCGGCTCCGGCCGCGGCCAGGTGGCGGGCAGCGAACAGGCCATCCGCGTGCTCGGCGACGCCCGCGAGGTCGCCCAGCTCGCCGACACCACCATCGCGCTCACCAACGGCCGTTTCGTCAAGCTCTCCGATCTCGGCGTCATCAAGGACACCTATCAGGAACCGAAATCCTTCTCGCGCTTCAACAGCACGCCCGTCGTCACCTTCGGCGTCTTCCGCGCCAAGGGCGCCAGCGAAGTCACGGTCGCCAAGACCGTGGCCGATACGCTGGACAAGGTGCGCGCCGAAAATCCGAATGTCTCGATCGAGCTGATCGACGATGCCGTCTACTATACCTACGGCAACTACGAGGCGGCGATGCACACGCTGCTCGAAGGCGCCATCCTGGCGGTCATCGTCGTTTTCCTGTTCCTGCGGAACTGGCGCGCGACGCTGATCTCGGCCGTCGCCCTGCCGCTTTCGGCGATCCCGACCTTCTGGATCATGAACCAGATCGGCTTCTCGCTGAACCTGGTCAGCTTCCTGGCCTTGACGCTGGCAACCGGCATCCTCGTCGACGACGCCATCGTCGAGATCGAGAACATCGCCCGCCATATCAAGATGGGCAAGACGCCCTATCGCGCGGCCATCGACGCCGCCGACGAGATCGGCCTCGCCGTCATCGCCACCACCTTCACCATCATCGCCGTCTTCGTGCCGGTCTCCTTCATGCCGGGCATTCCGGGCCAGTACTTCATCCAGTTCGGCCTGACGGTTGCCTTCTCGGTCTTCTTCTCGCTGCTGGTCGCGCGCCTGATCACGCCGATGATGGCCGCCTATTTCATGCGCACCGAGGACGCCGTCGACGACCATCACGACAATGACGGCCGTTTCATGCGCGGCTATACTTGGCTGGTTCGGATCACGACGAAGAGATGGTATACGCGCTATCCGACCCTGCTTGCGGCCTTCGCCTTCTCGATCGCCTCCGTCTTCGCGCTGATCATGTTCGTGCCCGGCAGCTTCATCCCGCCGGACGACTCCTCCCGCATCGTGCTCTCGGCCGAACTGCCGCCGAATGCGCAGCTTTCCGATACCGAACAGGCGACCAATGAAATCTACCGGCGCGTCAAGGGCATCGACGGCGTCGAAAACGTCTTCGTCCTCGGCGGCGCCTCGCCCAAGGGCGATCTGGAGCTGCGCCGCGCAACCGTGACGCTGACGCTCGGCAAGCTCGACCAGTCGCTTGTCAAGAAGCTCGTCAACGATGTACTCGGCTCGCTGCCCGGCATCGGCCCCTATCTGCCGAAAGTCACCGTCCATGGCCGCGAGCGGCCGCAATGGGAAGTGGAGAAGGACGTCTTTGCCAAGCTGCGTTCGATCCCCGACGTCCGCATCACCAAGCTCAACGACCGCGGCGAGCGCGACCTCACCTACAACTTCCTGTCCCGCAACGAGAAGGATCTGAACGAGGCGGTCGGCATTCTCGAAGCCAAGCTGCGCGCCGATCCGGCCCTTGCCAATGTCAGTGCCGACGGCGCCCTGCCCCGGCCGGAACTGCAGATCTATCCGCGCAAGGACGAGGCCGCCCGCCTCGGCATCACGCCGCAGATGATTTCCGATACCGTTCGCGTCGCGACCATCGGCGACATCGACGCCTCGCTGGCCAAGATCTCGCTCGACGACCGGCAGATCCCGATCCGGGTGCAGGCATCGCTCGGCATGCGCCGCGACCTCGCCGCCATCCGGGCGCTGCGCATCAAGACCGCCTCCGGCGCCTCCGTGCCGATGTCGAGCGTGGCCGATGTCGACTATTCGGAAGGCCTGTCCTCGATCAAGCGTAACAACCGATTCCGTGTCGTTGCCATCGGTGCCGACCTGCCGCAGGGCGTGGCGCTCGACACGGCGTCGAGCCACTTCCTCAGCATCGTCAACAACGCCAAGATCCCGGCCAGCGTCCATCTGGCGGAAAGCGGCGACACGAAGATCCAGAAGGAAATGCAGCAGAGCTTCGGCAATGCCATGCTGCTCGGCCTGCTGCTGGTGCTGACCGTGCTCATCCTGCTGTTCAAGGATGTGATCCAGCCCTTCACTATTCTGCTATCGCTGCCGCTGGCGATCGGCGGCGTGGCGCTGGCGCTGATCCTGACCGGCAATGCGCTCTCCATGCCCGTCATGATCGGCATTCTGATGCTGATGGGCATTGTCACCAAGAACGCCATCCTGCTCGTCGATTTCGCCATCGAGATGATGCATCACGGCATGCCGAGGCTGGAGGCGGTCGTCGAAGCCGGCCGCAAGCGCGCACGTCCGATCATCATGACCTCCATCGCCATGTCCGCCGGCATGCTGCCCTCGGCGCTCGGTGTCGGCGAAGGCGGCTCGTTCCGCGCGCCGATGGCGATCGCGGTGATCGGCGGCATCATCGTCTCCACCGTACTCAGCCTGGTGGTCGTGCCGTCCTTCTTCCTGATCATGGACGACGTGTCGCGCCTGCTCGCCTGGCTCTTCGGCCGCCTCGTCGGCAAGAAGGATGCGAATGACGAGGTTCTGACCAAGGAAAGTCTGGCCGCCGCCGTCGACGAGAACCGCAAGTCGCTCACCGCGCTGGAGGAGCGCCTCGATGCCGTGGAAGGCAAGGACACGCCGCAACGCGGCGGCACGCAGGCAAGGACGAATATCCTGAAGCTGCCGCCGTTTGCCGCGGAATGACACATCCCTTCTCCCCTCGGGGAGAAGGCTGTTCAAAGGCCGCCCTGTTCCTTCAGGAAATCGACGATCGTGCCGACACCGTCGCCGCGCTTCATGTCGGAGAAAACGAAGGGGCGGGCCTGGCGCATGCGGGTCGCATCGCGGTCCATGACGTCGAGATCGACATCGACGAAGGGCGCGAGATCCTTCTTGTTGATCACCAGGAGGTCGGATTTGGTGATGCCTGGGCCGCCCTTGCGCGGGATTTCCTCGCCCTGGCAGACCGAGATGACATAGATGGTGATATCGGCAAGATCGGGCGAAAAGGTTGCCGCCAGATTGTCGCCGCCGGATTCAATGAAGACGACGTCGAGATCGGGAAGCCGCTCGTTGAGACCGGCAATGGCCTGCAGATTGATCGTGGCATCCTCGCGGATGGCGGTGTGCGGGCAGCCGCCGGTCTCGACGCCGACGATGCGGTCGGACGGCAGTGCCTGCATGCGCACCAGCGCCTCTGCATCCTCCGTCGTGTAGATATCGTTGGTGACGACCGCGACCGAATAATCGTCACGCATCGCCTTGCAAAGCTTCTCGGTCAACGCCGTCTTGCCCGAACCGACAGGCCCGCCGATGCCGACGCGCAAAGGTCCATTTCTCGATTTCATGCTCAAAACTCCGATGAAGTGACAGGATACCGAAACCTGTCCCGGCCGCACAGCGGCGAATGACGTAGAAACGGCTCCGAATGCGATATTTCCAGAATTCGTTTTTTCACGAGCGAAAGAGACGCGTGCCCTGCGTTTCATGGCGAAGACTGGCTATGTCGGCCTGAACTGTCGCCGAGCCGAGATCGTCGAGGCTCGACTGCGCCGCCCGCTTCGCGGTCTCGGCGATGACATCCTCGAGCGCCGCCAGGATCGCCACGCCGTCCTTCTGCCCGCTGACCCCGAGCCGGATGCCGGCCGAGACCATCTGCGATGCCAGCGCATGCAGGAAAGCCGCAAGCGCCTGTTCGCAGGATATGGCGTGAGCCCGCGCAACCGCGCCGACCGCCACGGGATAGGCGGTCTTCGCCGCCAGGATCGAAAAGACCGGATGCGGCCAGGCGCGGGCCGCAGACAGGAAGGCCTCGCCGAGCAGCATGGTCTCCTGATGCCGCTCCTTCGAGCCCGCCAGCGCCTCGGCAAGCTCGGCCACCTCGGCAAGCCGCACCGCATCCTCGCCCGCGCCATGCGCCTCGGCGAGCAGGACGGCGTCGTTCCAGGCCGAACCGTGACCGACAAGGGCGGTGATCCAATGCCGGAGTTCAGTCGCATCCCTCACGAGGCCGTCATGCACGGCACGTTCGAGACCGCCCGAATAGGCAAAGGACCCCACGGGAAAGGCGGGCGACAGCCAAGCCATCAGGCGCAACAGCGCCTGCAGGTCACGACCGTCCGTGGCTGAACTCTCGGTCATCTCGGCTCAATCGTGCGAATGGCCATGATGGTCGTGATGCCCATGCCCGTGATCATGCCCGTGATCATGGCCGTGAGAATGACCTCCATGCGCATGGTAGGCGCCGCGCGCCGGCTGGAAAGGCTCGCTCACCTCCGTCACCGTGGCGCCCAGGCCTTCCAGCATCGAGCGGATGACATGATCGCGCAGGATGAGAATGCGCTCCTCCTCGATCTGCGCCGAGAGATGCCGGTTGCCGAGATGCCAGGCAAGCTCGATCAGATGCCGGCGATCGCGCGGCTTGATCTCGAACAGCTTTTCCGGCGCGGCAACGATCTCGATCAGTTCGCCGTCGTCGCGCACCAGCAGATCGCCATTGGCGAACAGAACCGGCTCCTTCAGGTCGAGCATGACCATCTCGCCGTTTTCGAGATGCAGCAGCTTGCGGCGCAGATGCCTGAGATCATGCGGCAGCACGACCCGATCGATGGGATTGGAAGACGGAGTGCCGGCCGGCAGGTAGGAAGTGACGCGTTGCATGACATATCCAATTCAAAGCTCTGTCAGACCATGCAAAATAGTCGCCTTCCACGCAAGAACCAATAGGCCGGCCGGCGCCTATATCCTGTGACCGTAGCGATATTGCTCGACATGATCCGCCACCGCCTCGCGCTCCTCCTCGCTCGAACAGCGGTGCCAGACATTGTTCATCCACTCGCTTTCGTGGACGATGCGGTTTCGGCCGAGCGCCTTGGCAAGATAAAGCGCCTTGTCGGCGGCGGCATAGGCTGCCTCCTTCCGGCGCTCGCTCCAGAGATCGGCGACACCGGCCGAAAGCGTGATCTTCACCGTGCCGCCCTCGACCGCGATGGCCTGATCGGCGATGAGCGCCTTCACGCTCTCGATGCGCGCGATGCGCCCGGCCATGTCGCGACCATGGACAATGGCACCGAATTCCTCGCCGCCGAGGCGGGCGACCACATCCCCGCTCCCGAAAACCCGTGAAAGGGTCTGGGACACCGCGACGATCACCGCGTCGCCCGAAGCGTGCCCATGCCGATCATTGATCGCCTTGAACCGGTCGAGATCGAAGATCACCAATGAGGCATTGTCCCGAGCCTCCTCCAATGCTTCGGTGAAGGCACGGCGGTTCAGCAGACCGGAGAGCATGTCGGTACGGCTCAGACGTTCGAATTCGGCATGGGAGACGGCGAGCTTATGAATGGCGCAGCCGGCGAGCAGCGCCAGTGCCGCCGAAACGATGCCGCCGATGAATGACGCGAAGAGGATGCCGAGACGGATCGCATCCAGCATCGGCATGGGCAACAGCCCCAGCGATTGCAGCATGGGCAGCATCACCAGAAGGATGG
>JASGEG010000364.1:0-10623 GCA_047606605.1 Rhizobium sp. | reverse complement strand
TCATGTCAATAGGTGCCCAACGATAGGGGGACGATAATCATATGTCGAATGGATGGCCGGAATCTGCAGCCGCATGGATCGACGGTATTGGAGAACGAGGTGACTTCGGGCGGGAGTTCGTGCTGGATTCGCCGATGATGGAGCGCATTTCCGGCAGATCGTTTGATGTTGCCCTGGATGTCGGATGCGGGGAGGGACGCTTTTGCCGGATGCTGCGCCAGCAGGGCATACGAACCGTCGGCATCGATCCGACGGAGGCCCTGATTGCGCAAGCCAGGCATCGCGATCCAGAAGGCGATTACCGAACCGGTCGCGCCGAGGATCTGCAGCTGCCGGACGGCTTCTTTGACCTCGTCGTCACCTATCTGTCGCTCATCGATATTCCGGATTTGCCCGGTGCCGTCTCCGAGATGGTTCGCGTGCTGAAACCCGGAGGCACGCTCCTGATCGCCAATCTGAACAGTTTCAGCACCGCCGGACTGCCGCAGGGCTGGCAGCGCGGCGAGGACGGGCAGGCCCGTTTCGAGATTGACAATTATCTGGAGGAGCGCGCCATCTGGTTCACCTGGCGCGGGGTCCGCATCCGCAACTGGCACCGGCCGCTGAGCACCTATATGGGGCAACTGCTGCAGTCCGGCCTGGTCCTGAAATATTTCGCCGAACCCGCCCCGAGCGTCGCAAATTCACCCGAGGCCGAGGAATATCGGCGGGTTCCCTATTTCCATATCATGGAATGGCAAAAGCCGGCAGCCTAAAGGCCTCTGCTCGTAACGGTCCTGACGGGGAGGGCGGGGAGCTTTCGCTCCTCACTCATCCCCCATCTTCAGCGCCGCGATGAAGGCTTCCTGCGGGATTTCGACCTTGCCGAACTGCCGCATGCGCTTCTTGCCTTCCTTCTGTTTGTCGAGCAGCTTGCGCTTGCGTGAGGCGTCGCCGCCGTAGCACTTGGCGGTCACGTCCTTGCGCAGCGCCTTCACCGTCTCGCGGGCGATGATGCGCCCGCCGATGGCGGCCTGGATCGGAATCTGGAACATGTGCTGCGGGATCAGGTCCTTCAGCTTCTCGCACATGACGCGGCCGCGCTTTTCGGCTGCCGTGCGATGCACCAGCATGGAGAGCGCATCCACCGGTTCGGCGTTGACGAGGATCGACATCTTGACGAGGTCGCTCTCGCGATAGTCGGTCAGGCTGTAGTCGAAGGAAGCATAGCCCTTGGAGATCGACTTCAGGCGGTCGTAGAAGTCGAAGACGACTTCGTTGAGCGGCAGGTCGTAGGTGATCATGGCGCGGTTGCCGACATAGGTCAGCTCGGTCTGGACGCCGCGGCGGTCCTGGCAAAGCTTCAGGATCGAGCCGAGATAGTCGTCCGGCGTCAGGATCGTCGCCTTGATCCAGGGCTCGCGGAACTCGGAAATCTTGACGACGTCGGGCATGTCGGCCGGGTTGTGCAGCTCGATCTCGGTGCCGTCGGTCATGGTGAGCTGATAGACGACCGAAGGGGCCGTTGCGATCAGGTCGAGATTGAATTCGCGCTCCAGGCGCTCCTGGATGATTTCCAGGTGCAGCAGGCCGAGGAAGCCGCAGCGGAAGCCGAAGCCGAGGGCGGCCGAGGATTCCATTTCGAAGGAGAAGCTGGCATCGTTGAGGCGAAGCTTGCCCATGGCCGAGCGCAGATCCTCGAAATCGGCGGCGTCGACCGGGAAGAGGCCGCAGAACACGACGGGCTGCGCCGGCTTGAAGCCCGGCAGGGCTTCGGCGGTCGGGCGCTTGTCCTCGGTGATGGTGTCGCCGACGCGGGTGTCGGCCACTTCCTTGATCGAGGCGGTGATGAAGCCGATCTCGCCCGGGCCGAGGCTGTCGACGGCGACCATCTTCGGCGTGAGAACGCCGACGCGCTCGATCTGGTATTTCGCGTCAGTGCCCATCATGCGGATGGTCTGGCCCTTGGTCAGCACGCCGTCGATGATGCGCACGAGAACCATGACGCCGAGATAGGTGTCGTACCAGCTGTCGACCAGCAGTGCCTTCAGCGGCGCCTTTTCGCCGCCCGCGCTCTTCGGCGCCGGCAGCTTGTGGACGATGGCTTCCAGCACGTCGGGAATGCCGAGGCCGGTTTTGGCCGAAATCAGCACGGCGTCGGAGGCGTCGATGCCGATCACTTCCTCGATCTGTTCCTTGATGCGGTCCGGTTCGGCCGCCGGCAGGTCGATCTTGTTGAGGACGGTGACGAGCTCGTGATTGTTGTCGATCGCCTGATAGACGTTGGCAAGCGTCTGCGCCTCGACGCCCTGCGACGCGTCGACGACAAGCAGCGATCCCTCGCAGGCCGACAGCGAGCGCGAGACTTCATAGGCGAAGTCGACGTGTCCGGGCGTGTCGATCAGGTTGAGGATATAGGTCTCGCCATTGTTCGCCTTGTAGTGCAGGCGCACGGTCTGGGCCTTGATGGTGATGCCGCGCTCGCGCTCGATCTCCATATTGTCCAACACCTGCTCCGACATCTCGCGCTCGGCAAGGCCGCCCGTCGTCTGGATCAGGCGGTCGGCCAGCGTCGATTTGCCGTGGTCGATATGGGCCACGATCGAGAAGTTGCGGATATGCGAAAGCGGAGTGGAGGAATTGGTGCTCATGCGCGCCATATAGCAGCGCCGCCCCGCGCCGCAAAGCGGAAAAAGCAGGGTTTTGTTAGGGATATGGATGCGGGTGCGGGCATTTGCGATTGCTGTCGCGATCGCAGGCATTGCCCGGCTTGATTCCATCATCTGATCGTGTATTTCTCTTATAATAGAATAATGGTGACGATGATGGATGATGATCTCGAAAGCGCCATCGGCGCGCGCATCAAGCGGCTGCGGATGGAGCGTGGCCTGACGCTGGACGAGCTGGCAAGCGCTTCGGCCGTCAGCCGCGCGATGATCTCGCGCATCGAGCGGGCCGAGGCGAGCCCGACGGCCTCATTGCTCGCCCGGCTTTGTGCCGCCCTTGGCCTGTCGCTTTCGACCTTCTTCGCCGAGGAGGAGGTCGCGTCGCCCTTGGCCCGGCGCAATGACCAGCCGGTCTGGCGCGATCCGGAAACCGGCTATGTCCGTCGCGCAGTCTCGCCGGCCGGCACGCAATCGCCCGTGGATCTCGTCGAGGTCAACTTTCCCGCCGGTGCCCGCGTCAGCTTTCCGCCCAATGCCGCCAGCCGCGGCATGAGCCAGCATGTCTGGCTGTTCGAGGGCGAAATGGAAATGACGGTCGGCGAGACCGTACATCGCCTTCAGCCCGGCGACTGCCTGTTCATGGGCATCGGCGACGGCCACGTCTTTTTCAACCCGGGCGACAGGCCGGCGCGCTACTGCGTCGTGCTGGATCGCCCCCGCTCATAATTCGCCACTCACGGTTCCAAGGAATATTGCCATGCCCGATATTCATCTTCTTTCCGCGTCCGAGGCCCGCGCCGTTTCCGCCGATCTTTGCGAGGTGCTGGCCGATTGCGTCAATGGCGGCGCTTCCGTCGGCTTCATGCAGCCCTATGGGCCCGATGATGCCGCGCCCTATTGGCATGATGTGGCCGACAGCGTCGAAACGGGCGCGACGCTCCTGCTTGTCGCCGTCATCGACGGCAAGGTGGCTGGCACCGTCCAGGTCGGGGCGGCACAGATGCCGAACCAGCTGCATCGCGGTGATCTGAAGAAATTGCTGGTGCATCGCCGCGCCCGCGGCAGGGGGCTTGCCCGGCTGCTGATGGAGGCGGCCGAGCGCGAGGCGGCCAGGCGCGGCAAGACCCTGCTGGTGCTCGATACGGCGACAGGCAGCGACGCCGAAGCCATTTATCCCCGCCTCGGCTGGCAGCGCGTCGGCGTCATCCCCGATTACGCCATGTGGCCCGAAGGCGGCCTCTGCGACACGACCATCTTCTACAAGCGGCTTGCTCGGTAGTTTCAGCGTGAAAAAGCGGCGAGCGCGTCTTCCAGCCGGGAACCCGGCGCCCAGTGCATCGCCTTCCAGCCGAATTGCCGGGCGGCTTCGATGTTGGCGGGGTAGTCGTCGATGAAGGCGATCTCCTCGGGCGCGATGCCGACGCGCTCGGTCGCCAGCCGGAAGAATTCCGGCGCCGGCTTCTGATAGCCGAGCAAGGCGGAATAGAAGATGCCGTCGAAATAGTCGGAGAGCCCAAGCTTTTCCATCAGATAGGCGGCGCGGCGATGTTCCTGATTGGTCGCCAGATACATCGGGATGCCCTTTGCCCTGAGCGCGGCGAGATCGGCAAGCAAGGCTCGGTCGAGGCGTGAATCGTTCTCGAACCAGTAATCGATCAATGTTGCGGCGCTGAGGTTTGGCGCGATCTTTTCCAGGACGCCGGCGAGCTTCGGTTCCAGATGATCGCGGCCGGTGACCACATCCTGCCAGTGTGTTTTGAAGAACGCCTCCTGCAGCAGGTCGGGCCGCAGGCCGAGATCGCGTTCCAGATAGGTACAGTAATGCAGGCCATCGCCGGGCCGGCCATGCACCAATACGCCGTCGACATCGACCATCAGGACTTTCATGTCGCGCGAATCTCCCTGTTGGTGGAAAAGCAGGCGGAAGGTGGCGCCGCTTTCCCTTGCGATCAAGAGCCCGAGCCGCTCTTTTTTCCGCCCACCGATCCGTGTAAGCCTCACTATTCAAGAGGAAACTTAGCCGGCGACAGGAGGCTGCCATGCGCGTCATCTATTCGGAAGACCATAAGCTGAGAGACGCCAGGACCGAGCTGCATGACGGCCAGCTCGTCACGCCCTTCGAGGCGCCGTTCCGGGCCGAATGGATATTGACGGCGGTGAAGGAGGCGGGCTTTGCCGATGTCGTCGCGCCTGATGCGCATGGGCTGGAGACGGCGCGCAAGGTGCACGATCCCGCCTATCTCGATTTCCTGTCCACCGTCTGGGACCGCTGGGTCGCGGCCGGCTACAAGGGCGAGGCGATCGCCAATTCCTTCCCCGTCAGGCGCACCAGCCAGCGCGTGCCGGACAACATCGTCGGCATGATCGGCCATTATGCCAATGCCGCCGATACCTCGATCAGCAAGGGCTCCTATGAGGCGGCCGTCGCCTCGATGCGCTGCGCGCTGACAGGCGCCGACTGGCTGCATGCCGGCCATCGTTTCGCCTTCGCGCTTTGCCGCCCGCCCGGCCATCACGCCGGCTTCGATCTCTTCGGCGGCTATTGCTTCATCAACAATGCGGCGGTGGCGGCGCAACGCCTCCTCGAGCACGGCGCCGGGAAGGTCGCCGTGCTCGATGTCGATTTCCATCACGGCAATGGCACGCAGGACATCTTCTACAAGCGTGCCGATGTCCTCACCGCCTCGCTGCACGGCGATCCCATCCATGCCTTCCCCTATTTCCTCGGCCACGCCGACGAGGAGGGCGAAGGCGAGGGGCGGGGCGCCAACCGCAACTATCCGATGCCGCGCGGCACGCTCTGGGAGCAATGGTCGGCGGCGCTGGACGACGCCCTTGCCCGTATCCGGAACTTCGGCGCGGAAGCGATCGTGCTGTCCCTCGGCGTCGATACCTTCGAGCGCGATCCTATCTCCTTCTTCAAGCTGACCTCGCAGGATTTCATCCGCATCGGCGAGCGCGTCGCCGGCGCCGGCCTGCCGGTTCTCACCTGCATGGAGGGCGGCTATGGCGTGCCGGAGATCGGTCTCAACGTCGCCAATGTGCTGAAGGGGCTCGAGGCCTGATCCGCGCGCGTCGCATCAGCGCGCCTGATCCAAATGATGAAAAGTTTGAATTTGTGCCGTTGCCGCCCAGTGGCTAGAAGCCGGATGGACGAGGAGCGGCCATGGACCAGAAGATCATCGAGAGCGGTACGGATGGCGGCGCGGTGCTGATGGCGCATCCGGACGTGCCGGCATCGTCGGGTGGCGTTGCCGCCGGTGTCGTCATGTGCCTGCTGTCGATGTCCTGCATCCAGTTCGGCGCGGCGCTTTCGTCCTCGGCCATCGCCACCTATGGGCCGGCCGGCGCGACATGGCTTCGGCTGGGCTTCGCCGCCGTCCTGCTCGCCGCTATCGTCCGACCGAAAATCATGCGCTACAGCCGCGCGCAATGGCTGGGTGCTTTGACGCTCGGCACCGTATCGGCGCTGATGACGCTTTCCTTCTTCTCGGCCATCGAGCGCATTCCCTTGGGCCTCGCCGTCGCCATCGATTTTCTCGGACCGCTGCTGGTGGCGACCCTCGGCTTCGGCTTGAGCCGCCAGCTTGCCTGGCCGCTGCTCGCCGGCCTCGGCGTGCTTTTCCTCGCCTATGACGGCGAGGGATGGGTGGGCAATCTTCCGGGCATTTTGTTCGCCTGCGGCGCCGGTGCCGGCTGGGCCTGCTATATCCTGCTGACCAAGAAGGTCGGCAGCGTTTTCGATGGCTTCGAGGGGCTCTCCATGTCGCTCATCGTCGCCGCCGTCGTCGCGACCCCCTTCGGCTTCGCCGCTGCCGCGCCGCATCTGACGGGGTATGGCCTCATCGAAATGGCGGGCCTGGCTCTGCTGGTGCCGCTTCTGCCCTATGCGCTGGAAATGGTGGCGTTGCGGCGCATGCCGACCGCCTCCTTCGGCATTCTCATGAGCCTGGAGCCCGCCATCGGCGCCCTGGCAGGTTTCGTCATCCTGCTGCAACCCATGACCCCGTCGCAGATGTTCGGCACGGCGCTCGTTGTCGCCGCAAGCATCGGGGCAACCGTGTTTGCGGCGAAGGGGTGATTGGTGGCTTTGCGGAGGTTCACGCTCGGCTGAGATTTACCCACCCCGTCGCGCCGGGTCATCCATCGCCGGACTATAGAACAGCGACAGCGTCAAGCTCTTGGCGATGCGATCCGCCGTTGCCATGAACCATGCCTTGGCTTCGTCCGTCGGCGCGATATCGTCGAGCGTCTGCGAAAACAGCGCCAGCCATTCCGGAAAAAGGTCGGGCGCGATGCCCTCGACGCCGAGATGCGCCTGCACCGGCTTGCCGCCATAGGCGCCGTTCTTGAAGGCGACGGAGGACCAGAAGCGCTTCATCTTCTCCATATGGTCGGGCCATCGTCCGGCGAGCCGGCCGTCGAAGACCGGGCCGAGCCGGGGATGGGACTGGATGCGGCTGTAGAAAGTGTCGACCAGCCGGCCGATGAAGGCGGCATCGACGCCCATGCGCGCCATCTCCGCCTCGGCCTTTTCGCGGATGCCGGCCAGATGGGCGGCGCGGCCCTGTAGGTCATTGTCCATGTCATGCTCCTGGCGGCCGGCGCGAGATCCGCATGCCGGCGGCTTCATTCGCCCTATGTATGCGATTTTTCGGCGCAACCAAGCTGTCATGCCGCCATTGCGGCAATCTGTCAAAACCGCATGGGCTTGGGCATTGTTCGTTCGCGCCGCGCCCTATGTCTTTTGCCTAATGCCTGCCCGCTTCGGGAGCGCCTTTGCGCTTGACCCACGCTGTTGGCATCTTTAGAATTAGAATAATTCTAAAGAATGGAGATTTTGATGCTGCTTGGTTTTTTCCGCTCGCCGAAGCGTTCCTTTGATTCTTTGTCCGAACAGGAAATTCTCGCCATCGCCATTGCCGCCGAAGAGGACGACGCCCGCATCTTTCTCGCCTATGCCGATATTCTTCGCGAGCAGTATCCCGACTCCGCCAAGGTCTTCGAGGACATGGCCGAGGTCGAGGACACGCATCGCAAGACGTTGATCGACATGCACCGCCGGCGGTTCGGCGAGCGCATTCCGCTGATCCGGCGCGAGCATGTCAGCGGCTTCTACGATCGCAAGCCCGATTGGCTGCGCCGGAACCTGTCGCTCGATGCCATCCGCCAGGAGGCGGAGGCGATGGAGCAGCAGGCCTATAATTTCTATGTCGAGGCGGCCAAGAGGGTTTCCGATGCCTCGACGCGCCAGCTGCTCGGCGATCTCGCGCTTGCCGAGCAGGGGCATGAGGATGTCGCCCGCATGCTCGGCGACAGGCACACGCCGGAAACCGTCAAGCAGGAGGAGGATGCGCATGCGCGCCGCCAGTTCGTGCTGACCTATGTGCAGCCGGGTCTCGCCGGCCTGATGGACGGCTCGGTCTCGACGCTGGCGCCGATCTTCGCGGCCGCCTTTGCCACACAGCACACATGGCAGACTTTCCTCGTCGGCCTTTCGGCCTCGGTCGGCGCCGGCATTTCCATGGGCTTCACCGAAGCCGCCCATGACGATGGCAAGATTTCCGGCCGCGGCTCGCCGATCAAGCGCGGCCTTGCCTGCGGCATCATGACGGCGCTGGGCGGCCTCGGTCACGCGCTTCCCTATCTGATCCCGCATTTCTGGACGGCGACCCTCATCGCCGCCATCGTCGTCTTCTTCGAGCTCTGGGCGATCGCCTTCATCCAGAACAAATATATGGAGACGCCCTTCCTGCGCGCGGCCTTCCAGGTGGTGGTCGGCGGCTCTCTGGTGCTGGCGGCGGGCATATTGATCGGAAACGCGTAGGACCAAGAGGGTCCTTGGAAAAAGCAAAAGGCCGGCAGATCTGCCGGCCTTTCTATGTCAGACGTATCGTGGCCGTGCTTACTTGACCGCGCCGACCAGAACGTCGTTGCCGTTGTCGATGGTGACCCAGCGGCCGGCATTGTAGCTCGCCTGACGCTTCAGGTAGGAATAGGGGGTCTTGTACCAGACCTTCACATCGTCATCGAGATTGTCGAGGATGAAGTCGCCCTGCTTGGTGCGCAGCGTCAGCACGGCATGGCCTTCGCCATCGGGCTTGCGCACGACAGTCATCAGCAGGTTGGCGGCGGAGATGCCGCGCTGCATCAGCATCTTGCGCTTCAAGAGCGCGAAATCCTCGCAGTCGCCGGCCGTCTTCGGATATTCCCAATATTCTTCCTGGCCGTAGACTTCCATGTCGGTCGCCGGCGTAATGGTCTTGTTGACCTGCAGGTTCACCTGATTGACCAGCGCCCAGGCGTTCGCATCCATGTCGACGGGGCCGGCGTTGCGGGTCGGGCCGCATTCGTCGGTGTGCCGCTCGCAGAATTCATAATGCCCGATGGGCTGGGAAGTGACGTTGCCGATGGTCATCGACGCGGTCTTCTGCGGGGCCGGCATGGCCGACGACGACATGGCAACTATAGCCGCGAAGGCAACGAATACGCCCTTGATACGCACGCCCACTATCCTTGTATCGTCCCTGCATTTGTTAACAAATTGTTAATGTAGGGGGGCGCGTGAAGTCAATCATTACTTAAGTGTTAACGGCGGAACCCGCCCATATGGTTAATTTCAGCACAATCAAAGGGATAGTTGCCACAATTTAATGCCGCTTGTGATTACGGGACGGCGAGCGAATCCGGCCCGGCGGACGAACAGTGCGCCGGTTTTACTGGATCATATGGTTTTGTTTTTACTGGATATTATGCAAAGCCAGCGTTTCCGCGGCACCCAGCATGCGCTCGATATCCTGCGGGCGGGACAGGCGATGGTCGCCGTCGCGCACAAGCGTTAACACCACATCGTCGGCCGGCAAATGTTCGACCAGCTTTAACGAATGGGCGAAGGGCACATCCTCGTCCTGCATGCCCTGCAGGATGTGGACCGGGCAGCCGGTCTCGATGATGCCGGTCATGACGCGGTTGGCGCGGCCGTCCTCGATGAGGGCGCGGGTGAAGATATTGGGCTCGGGACTATATTCCGAGGGCTCCTCGAAATAGCCGCGCTCGGCCAGCGACCGCCGCTCGCCGTCCGAAAGGTTTGGCTCGATGAGGTCGAGGGTGAAATCCGGGGCGGGAGCGATCAGCACCAGGCCCTGAATGGCGGGCGCCTTCTTCTGCTTGCGCAGTTCCTGGATGAGCCGGAGCGCGATCCAGCCGCCCATGGAGGAGCCGACGAGGACGATGCGTTTCGGCTTGGCATGGTCGATGACGGCGAGCGCCTCTTCCAGCCAGCGCGAGATCGTGCCGTCGGTGAACTTGCCGCCGGATTGGCCATGGCCGGAATAATCGAAGCGGATGCAGCCGAGGCCCAGCCGTTCGGCGAGCGCGTCGATCTCCAGCGCCTTGGTGCCGCCCATGTCGGAGCGATAGCCGGAGAGCCAGACGAAGGTGGCGCCTTTGGCCCCTTTGGCGGCGGTGCGCTGCTGGATGGCGATTTGCCGCTGATCGTCGCCGGTGCCGACGGCAAGGAAGGTCGGCTGGAGGCTGGCTCGTGCTTCGGACATCAAGAAACTCCCGTATTTTTGGCTCTATAAAGCAGATTCGCGCCGGCATGACTCCAAAAATCCTCCCGAGTCCTGGAAGAGATCATGCGCTATCCTGAGATGTTACTGTGTCCTTTGCGCATCTTGCGGGCGGGAGACAGAGTAATGGCGCGTGGGGGTGCTTTTTTCCTGGCGGCATGCTATTGACTTCAACACAGCTTTTACGACATTTCCGTCAGTTGCGCCGACGGGAGCGAGAGGCTGCAGCAATCCGAAACAATTCGTGGAGAGTACGACCATTCGCAGACCCTTTAAAACCGATGCGCCCGTAAAGGACGGGCCACGTTCCAACAGGGAAATCCGCATTCCCAAAGTCCAGCTTATCGCGGCTGACGGCGCGAATATGGGTATCGTCGCGACGGACCAGGCGTTGAGAATGGCAGAGG
>JASGEG010000363.1:0-11878 GCA_047606605.1 Rhizobium sp. | reverse complement strand
CCTGCTTCTGCTGGGCGCGGAGATGCTGCTACGGCCGCTTATCTAGCCGATGCTTTTACGAGAGGGTTTTGGCCGCGGCAACGGGCATAGGCCAGCGTCCTGCGCTGAAAACGACGAACGGAGAATTATGTCCACCCTATTCCCCTCCTTGGCCGGGCTTGATGTCTCACAGATAAGTAGGATTCCAATCGCGACGTCTCAACGCTTTCCCTCGCCGAATTTCTCAGTCGCGAAATCCAGAAAGCTCCGAAGCTTGGGCGTCATCTGTCGATCCGACGCATAAAGTGCATGTAAGGCGCGCGGCGGCGGTTCATACTCGGGGAGGAGCCGGACCAGCCTTCCTGCTGACAGTTCACTAGCGACAAGCTCGTGCGGCTGAAAAAGGATGCCCATGCCAGAGAGCGCCGCGGCGCGCAGCGCTTCGCCGCTATTGGCGCAGAAGCGGCCTATGATCGGCACCGTCACCCGGCCTTCCGGCCCAACGAATGACCAGTGGGTGCGAAGCGATGAATGTGTGAAGATCAGGCATTCGTGCTCGACCAGGTCCTGCGGTGTCTGCAGGCCGCTCGCAGACCGCAGATAGGCGGGCGCAGCGCAGAGAATGAGGTGATAGGGCGCAAGACGCTTCGCGATGAGGCTGCTGTCGGGAAGATCGCCGGCGCGAAAGACCACGTCAAAACCCTCCTCGACGAGGTCGACATTTCGGTTCGTCAGATTTAGGTCCACCGACACCTCCGGGTGTCGTCTGAGATAGTCCGAAAGTGCGGGCGCGAGCGCATGGCTCCCGAAGGTCACCGGCGCGCTGATACGAAGCCTTCCCCTGGGCTCCGACCGTGTCTCCGCCATCAGCGCTTCCGCCACGTCCATTTCGGCGAGAATGTTCTTCGCTCGCTCATAGAACACTTGCCCGCTGTCGGTAAGGCTTTGCCGGCGCGTCGTCCTGGCCAGCAACTTCACGCCCAATCCGTCCTCCAACGCCCGTATCTGCTTGCCGGCAAGCTGCGATGATATCTGCAACTCGATTGCCGCTGAGGAGATGGAGCCTGTTTCAACGGCCTTTACAAAGATTCTCATGCCGGCGAGCTTGTCCATTAGAAACTTTCCGTTTCCATTATCGAAATGATATGCCTATTTTATCAATTATGTTTCATCACTACAATGCGCATGAACTTGTTCCCGTCACCAGCTGACCATGTCAGCACCATTTGGAAGGAAAGCCATGCAGCCCGTCTCTGATCTAATGAGCGCCACCACCAGTTCCGGCGCAAAGCGACCGACTGTCGTCCTTGTGCATGGAGCATGGGCCGACGGATCAACCTGGAGCCGGTTGATCTCCTTGCTTCAGGAAAAAGGCGTGAATGTCGTAGCCGTACAGAATCCGCTGACGTCCCTGGCGGACGACATTGCGACCACCCGGCGCGCGCTCGACAACCTGCAAGACCCGGTCGTGCTTGTCGGCTGGTCCTACGGCGGCGCCGTGATTACCGAAGCCGGCCAGAGCGACAATGTGAAGGCGCTCGTCTATGTGGCGGCCTTCGCGCTGTCCGAAGGAATGTCGGTCAATGAAGCGGTCAAGGATTATCCGCTTCCTTCCGGCTTCAGCCACGTGCAGGCAGACAAGGACGGTTTCCTGACGTTGACCCTGGAGGGAGTGCAGCAGCATCTTGCCCAGGACATCGCGCCGGAGCAGACCAGGGTGATATTCGCCACGCAGCATCCAACCCAGGCCAAAAGCTTCGACGGCAAGGTGTCCGCAGCCGCCTGGACGACGAAGCCGTCCTGGTATGTGGTGAGTGAGCAAGACCGCATGATTCAGCCAGCGCTTCAAGCTGCAATGGCGCAGAAGATTTCCGCAAACGTGACCACTCTGCAAGCCGGACACGCTCCGCATATTTCCCGCTCGTCAGACGTCGCAGCGGTCATTTTTGAGGCCATTGCCCACGTCACCAGGTAAAGTGCAGCCGATCCTAAGGCGCGCCACAACGACTCCGAGCCTGCCCCCAAACCGGGGCGGGCTCTTTTGCCTTCCGCCAGAATTGCTGACGGAATCATCTGCGGGCCGATGCCGCCCGTATCGATGCGATGCTGGTGAACTCGGCACACTGCATCCTCACGCGAACTTACGATCGATGCATGCGATTGGCTACGGCTTGGAAAGGATGGCAATCGGCGGTTATGGCGGACAGGGAGGGATTCGAACCCTCGGTACGCTTTCACGTACACACGCGTTCCAGGCGTGCGCCTTAAACCACTCGGCCACCTGTCCATCTTCACTTCGCGTCCGATGAAGGAGCTATTGTGGGAACGGCGCGATATATACCGATGAATTTTCCAGGATCAACCCGAATCTGACAGATTTTTGACTTCCGGCCCGAAAACTCGCGGCCTTTCCACCATTGCGCTCCTTTCGCTCACCTCTTATCTAAGAGTTGGATGGAGTGAAATGCGGCTGGGTGGCCGAAAACGGCCGGGAGTAGTGAGTATCCGGAGGGGTAGATGCGTTTCATATTGCGTTTTGCCAGCCTTGTCGCGCTGGTCGTTGCGGTGATTGCCGGCACCATCGATTCCATTCAGTCGGTCGCGGCCTCCGCCGTCGTGCTGACGCCGATGGAGGATGCCTGGAAGGACGTCAGCCCCTCATCGCTGGCGAATGTCCAGTCGCTGATTTCCTATTATGTGCACCCGCGCCTCTACGATCTGGTGATGCAGTGGCTGCTGTTTCAGCCGGCCTTCGCCGTCTTCCTGGTGATCTCTTTGCTCTTGTGGATGGTCGCCTACAAGAAGCCGGCGGTGGCGGGCCGTTTCAGCGTTTGAAGGTACGGGCGGCCCCTTCGAAGCCGGTGCCGCCGCCTGTGCCATTCATGGAATTCGCAGCCGCCAAACAGAGCGTCCATGCGCTCCGAAATGCCGATTTCGGGAGCCTTTCTGCCTCGTGGAGCGCCGGTCTTTTTCGCGCGGCTGGCTAATAAAATCGCAGTTTGAGAGCGAAATTGTCCAAAAATCAGCGCGTCTGAACGGGTTTTTGGCAATTCCCACAAATCTTTACCAACTGAAAAATTTCTCGTGAATTTTTCGTGCAGCCATGCAAGGATGCGCGCCAGCTTGGCCTCGGGGGAGGCCGGCGGTTCCGCAGACATGTCCGGTCAACGGGCTTGCGGGAGGACCCAACAAGATAGAAACAACAGGGCTGCAACTCATGAAAAAATCCCTTTTGACCCTTTTCGCCTTGGCTGCCATGTCGGCAACGGCGCTTGCGGCCGACATCAAGCCGGCGATCGTCTACGGCACCGGCGGCAAGTTCGACAAATCCTTCAACGAAGCCGCCTATAACGGCGCCGAGAAGTTCAAGAAGGAAACCGGCATCGCCTATCGCGACTTCGAGCCGACGGGCGACACCCAGGGTGAACAGGCGCTGCGCAACTTCGCCAGCAAGGGCTTCAATCCGGTCATCGCGGTCTCCTTCGCCTGGACCTCGGCCCTTCAGAAGGTTGCAGCCGAATATCCCAAGACCCAGTTCGTCCTGATCGACGACAGCCTCGACCTGCCGAACGTCCGTTCCGTCAAGTTCAAGGAAAATGAAGGCTCCTACCTCGCCGGCGTCATGGCCGCCCTGTCGTCCAAGAGCGGCAAGATCGGCTTCGTCGGCGGCATGGACATTCCGCTGATCCGCAAGTTCGAATGCGGCTACGAGCAGGGTGCGCGCGCCACCAACGCCAAGATCGAAGTCTTCCAGAACATGACCGGCACCACGGGTGCGGCCTGGAACGACCCGGTTCGCGGCGGCGAGCTGACCAAGAACCAGATCGACCAGGGTGCGGATGTCGTCTACGCGGCTGCCGGCGCCACCGGTCTCGGCGTGCTGCAGACCGCCGCCGACAACAAGAAGCTCTCGATCGGCGTCGATAGCAACCAGAACTACCTGCATCCGGGCTCGGTCCTGACCTCGGTCGTCAAGCGCGTCGACCTCGCCGTCTACAACGCCTTCACCGACTCCAAGGCCGGCAAGTTCACGCCCGGCACGCTGGAACTCGGCCTCAAGGAAGAGGGCGTCGGCGTAGCTCTGGACGACAACAACAAGCCGCTGGTGACGCCGGAAATCAAGGCTGCCGTCGACAAGGCAACGGCCGACATCATTGCCGGCACGGTCAAGGTGCACGATTACACCGTCGACAACGCCTGCCCGAAGAGCTGATATGAAACAAGGGCGTATGGCGGCTTCAATGCGTCATACGCCCTTTTCTTATCCGGAATTCTGATTTCTGGAGCCGCCCATAGTGAGCCAAACGCCTGCCATCGAACTCGTGGGCATCGACAAGAAGTTCGGTGCCGTCCACGCCAATAAAGACATCAACCTGACCGTTTCCAAGGGTTCGATCCACGGGATCATCGGCGAGAACGGTGCCGGGAAATCGACTCTGATGTCGATCATCTACGGCTTCTATCAGGCCGATAGCGGCGAGATCCGCATCAACGGCAATCCCATCGCCATCCGTGACAGCCAGACGGCCATCGCCGCCGGCATCGGCATGGTGCACCAGCATTTCATGCTGGTCGACAATTTCACCGTGCTGGAAAACGTCATGCTCGGTGCCGAAGGAGGCGCGCTTCTGGCCAAGGGCGTCGCCGCGGCCCGCGCCGAGCTTGGGCGCCTGGAAAAGGACTACGGCCTGGATGTCGATCCGGATACGCTGATCGAGGAGCTTCCCGTCGGTCAGCAGCAGCGCGTCGAGATCCTGAAGGCTATGTATCGCGGTGCCGAGATCCTCATTCTCGACGAGCCCACCGGCGTTCTGACGCCGGCCGAAGCCGATAATCTGTTCCGCATCCTGCGGGTGCTGCGCGATCAGGGCAAGACAATCATCCTCATCACCCACAAGCTGCGCGAGATCATGGCGATCACCGATACGGTGTCGGTCATGCGCCGCGGCGAGATGGTCGCCACCCGCAAGACCGCCGAGACCACGGTCGAGGAACTGGCCGAGCTGATGGTCGGCCGCCGCGTCTTGCTGCGCGTGGAAAAGGGCGCCGCCAATCCCGGCGAGGTCCTGCTGTCGGTGCGCAACCTCACCGTCAAGGACGGCCGTGGCGTCACCATGGTCGACAATGTCTCCTTCGATGTCCGGGCCGGCGAGATCGTCGGCATTGCCGGCGTTGCCGGCAACGGCCAGTCCGAATTGCTGGAAGCCATCGCCGGCATCCGCAAGCCGGCTTCCGGCGAAATCCATCTGAACGGCAAGCCGATCGGCAGCGCCGATCCGGCGGCTCTGCGCGCCCTTGGCCTCGCCCATATCCCCGAAGACCGCCATCACATGGGCCTCGTCCTCAAGTTCGAGGAATATGAGAATTCCATACTCGGCTATCATCGCGATCTCAAATACGGCCGGGCCGGGATGCTCGATCTCGACGCCATGCGCAAGGATGCGATGGAGAAGATCGAGAAATACGACATTCGCCCGCCGAACGCCCGGCTGAAGACCGCCAATTTCTCCGGCGGCAACCAGCAGAAGATCGTCGTCGCCCGCGAGATCGAGCGCGACCCGAAGACGCTGCTGATCGGCCAGCCGACGCGCGGCGTCGACATCGGCGCCATCGAGTTCATCCATCGCCGCATCATCGAGATGCGCGACGCCGGCAAGGCGATCCTGCTGGTGTCGGTGGAGCTGGACGAGATCCGCGCGTTGTCCGATCGCATCCTCGTCATGTTCGCCGGCCATGTCGTCGGCGAAAAGTCGGCTGACGCCGGTGAACAGACCCTCGGCCTGATGATGGCCGGCATTGCCGCGTGAGGCCTTGATGAGTACCGCTTCCGTTCCGCTTCCCAATTGGATCACTTACGGCCTGATCCCGCTTGTAAATCTGCTGCTGGCTTTTCTGGTCTCCGGCCTTGTCGTCTGGGTCATCGGTGAGAGCCCGCTGGATGCGCTCGTCCTGCTCGTGCAGGGTGCGCTCGGCAGCGGCGAGGGCATCGGCTTCACGCTCTATTATGCCACGAGCTTCATCTTCACCGGCCTGTCCGTCGCCGTCGCCATCCATGCCGGCCTGTTCAATATCGGCTCGGAAGGTCAGGCCTATATCGGCGGTCTCGGTGCGGCCCTGGTGGCGCTGTCGCTGGACAGATATGTGCCCTGGTATGTGACCATGCCGTTCGCCATGATCGGTGCCGCCGTTTTCGGTGCCGCCTGGGCTTTCATTCCGGCCTGGATGCAGGCCAAGCGCGGCAGCCATATTGTCATCACGACGATCATGTTCAATTTCATCGGCGCTCCGCTGATGGTCTATCTGCTGTCGCATGTGCTGATCGTGCCGGGAAAGCAGGCCGCCGAAAGCCGCACCTTTCTGGAGGGCGGCCAGCTTCCGAAGCTCGATTGGCTGCTGGGCATGTTCGGCTCGTCGATCGGCGCCGCGCCGCTCAACGTGTCCTTCCTGATTGCGCTCGCCATGTGCTTCCTGATGTGGTTGCTCGTCTGGCGCACCAAGCTCGGCTATGAGATGCGCACGCTGGGCCTGAGCCCTTCCGCCGCCATCTATGCCGGTATTCCCTATGCGCGCACCGTCATCATTGCCATGCTGATATCGGGCGGTCTCGCCGGGATGATGGCTCTAAACCCTGTCATGGGCGCGCAGGCCCGTCTTGGCGTGGAGTTCGTCGCCGGCGCCGGCTTCGTCGGCATCGCGGTATCGCTGATGGGGCGCAATCACCCCGTCGGCATCATTTTGGCGGCCATTCTGTTCGGCATTCTCTACCAGGGAGGCGATAGCGTTTCCTTCGATATGCCGGCGATCAACCGCGACATGATTGCCCTGATCCAGGGACTGGTTATCTTGTTCGTCGGAGCACTCGAATACATGCTTCGTCCGACATTCGTGCGTCTCTATCAATCGTTTGGCAGGGCGTGAGGGGCGACGATGGACTATTATGACATCCTGATCAGCATGCTCGGTTCGACCATCCGTCTGTCGATCCCCTTGATCTTCACGGCGCTTGCCGGCCTGTTTTCCGAGCGTGCCGGCGTTTTCGATATCGGCCTCGAAGGCAAGATGCTGGCGGCCGCCTTTGCCGCCGCCTGCACGGCTACGGTCACCGGCTCCGCCTGGGCCGGCCTGGGTGCGGGCATCGTGGTTTCCGTGGCTTTCGGCCTGCTTCACGGCTTTACCTCGATCACCAATCGCGGCAACCAGATCGTCTCCGGCGTCGCCATCAATTTCCTCATCGCGGGATTGACGGTCGTGCTTGGCCAGGCCTGGTTCGGCCAGGGGGGGCGCACGCCGCAACTCGGTGCGGACGCGCGTTTCGTGCCGATCATTTTGCCGGGCGCCGATGCGATGCGTGATGTGCCGATCATCGGGCCGCTCTATGCCAATGTCATTTCCGGCAACAATATCCTGACCTATATCGCCTTCCTTGCCGTGCCGATTTCCTGGTGGATTCTGTATCGCACCCGTTTCGGCCTGCGGCTGCGCGCCGTCGGCGAAAATCCGGGCGCCGTCGATACGGCCGGCATCTCGGTCGCCTGGCTGCGTTATCGCTCGCTGATCGTTGCCGGCATTCTCTGCGGCTTTTCCGGCACCTATCTCGCCATCGCGCAGTCGGCCAGCTTCATCGCCAATATGTCCGCCGGCAAGGGCTATATCGCACTTGCCGCGCTGATCTTCGCCAAGTGGCGGCCGGTGCCGGTGATGTTGTCCTGCCTGTTGTTCGGCTTCCTCGATGCCTTCGCCAATTTCATGCAGGGCAAGGCCGTTCCCGGCATCGGCGAGGTGCCGGTACAGATTTTCCAGGCGCTGCCCTATATCCTGACCTGCATCCTGCTCGCAGGCTTCATCGGCGTCGCCAAGCCGCCAAAGGCAGGCGGCGTGCCCTATACCAAGGAGCGCTGATCCATGTCGCATGATCTGTTCGAGGCCGCCCGCGGGGCGATGGCCTTTGCCCATGCCCCCTATTCGAAATTCCCCGTCGGCGCGGCCATTCGCGCCGAGGACGGCAAGATCTATGCCGGTGCCAATATCGAGAACCTCTCCTTCCCGCAGGGCTGGTGCGCCGAGCCGACGGCGATCAGCCACATGATCATGGGCGGCGCCAAGAAGATCGTCGAAATGGCCGTCATCGCCGAAAAACTGCCGCTCTGCCCGCCTTGCGGCGGCTGCCGGCAGAAGATCGCCGAATTTGCAGCCAAGGAAACGCGCATCTACCTTTGCGACGAAACCGGCGTGAAGAAGACCATGACCATGGATGAGTTGCTGCCCTTCAGTTTCGAGACGGAGATACTGGGATGAGCGCCGCCGTCGATATCGTCGCCGCAAAGCTCGGCGATCTCCAGCCGCGCTACGGCATCGTCCTCGGCTCGGGCCTCGGTTCGCTGGTGGATCAGGTGCAGAATGCCGTGCGCATTCCCTATGCCGAAATCCCGGGTTTCCCGGTCAGCGCCGTCTCCGGTCATGCGGGCACGCTGGTCGCCGGCACGCTCGGCGATGTCCCGGTCATCATGCTGTCGGGCCGCGTCCATTACTATGAAAAGGGCGACGCCAACGCCATGCGCGTGCCGATCGAGACGCTGAAGGCGCTCGGCGTCGAAACGCTGATCCTCACCAATTCGGCCGGTTCGCTGCGCGAGGAAATGCCGCCGGGATCGGTGATGCAGATCACCGACCACATCAATTATTCCGGCATGAACCCGCTGATCGGCGAGGAAAGCGACAGCCGCTTCGTCGGCATGACCAGCGCCTATGACAGCGATCTCATCATGCGCATGCGCAAGGCGGCGGAAAAGGCCGAGATCAAGCTCTCGCACGGCGTCTATATGTGGTTTTCCGGCCCGAGCTTCGAAACGCCGGCCGAGATCCGCATGGCGCGCATCCTCGGCGCCGATGCCGTCGGCATGTCGACGGTGCCGGAGGTCATTCTGGCACGTCTTTTCGGCCTGAGGGTTGCCGCGGCCTCCGTCATCACTAACTATGGTGCTGGCATGACTGGCGCCGAGCTGACGCATGAGGAGACCAAGGATATGGCTCCGGTCGGCGGCGCCCGCCTTGCCGCTATTCTGGCAGACATGATTGCGGATGGAGAAAACTGACGATGACGAGCCATTCCCTCAGAGAAACGGCGGCCGTTGCGCTTTCCCTTCTCGACCTCACCAATCTCAAGGATGATTGCACGCCGGCCCAGATCGAGGCGCTGTGCGCGCGCGCGCAATCGCCCTACGGCAATACGGCCGCCATCTGCATCTGGCCGCGCTTTGTCGCCCAGGCGCGTGGCATTCTCGGCACCGACCATGCGGTGAAGATCGCGACTGTGGTGAATTTCCCCGCCGGCGACATGGAAGTGGCCGATGTGGCCGCCGAAGCCCGTGAAGCCATCGCCGACGGCGCCGACGAGATCGATCTCGTCATTCCCTATCGCGCGCTGCTTCAGGGCAACGAGCAGGCCGTCACCGACATGGTGACCGCCGTCAAGGCCGAATGCACCGGGCCGGTAATCCTGAAGACTATCCTCGAGACCGGCGAGCTCAAGGACGTGGCGCTGATCCAGCGCGCCTCCGAACTCGCCATCGATGCCGGTTCCGATTTCATCAAGACCTCCACCGGCAAGGTCGCCGTCAACGCGACGCTCGAAGCCGCCGACATCATGCTGCGGGCCATTCGTGCCAGCGGACGCAAGGTCGGTTTCAAGCCGGCCGGCGGTATCGGTTCGGTCGCCGATGCGGCGCTCTATCTAAGCCTTGCCGAAACCATCATGGCGCCGGACTGGGCCATGCCCTCCACCTTCCGTTTCGGTGCGTCGAGCCTGCTCGACGATATCCTCAACGTATTGGCCGGCGGGCAATCCAAGACGGCATCGTCAGGCTATTGAGGCCATGATCCCGCAGGAGATCATCCGGCTGAAGCGCAACGGCGGCACCTTGTCGGCCGCCGAGATCGACAGCTTCGTCGCAGCCCTGGCGTGTGGCGAACTGGCGGAAAGCCAGATCGGCGCCTTTGCCATGGCCGTGTGGTTTCGCGGCATGACGCGCGAGGAGGTGGTGGCGCTGACGCTCGCCATGGCGCGCTCCGGCGATATGCTCTCTTGGTCCGGCATCGGCAGGCCGATCGCCGACAAGCATTCGACCGGCGGCGTCGGCGACAATGTCTCGCTGATGCTGGCCCCGATCGCTGCTGCCTGCGGCCTTGCCGTGCCGATGATCTCCGGCCGCGGCCTCGGCCATACCGGCGGCACGCTCGACAAGCTGGAATCGATCCCCGGCTACGGCATCACCCCGGATGCGGCCCGCTTTCGCAAGGTGGTCGACGAGGTGGGTTGCGCCATCATCGGCCAGACCGCATCGCTCGCGCCGGCCGACGGCAAGCTTTATGCCGTGCGCGACGTCACGGCGACGGTCGATTCCGTGCCGCTGATCACGGCCTCCATCCTGTCGAAGAAGCTGGCCGCCGGGCTGCAAACGCTGGTGCTCGACGTCAAGATCGGCTCTGGCGCCTTCATGACCTCCGCCGACGAAGCCGAGACGCTGGCACGCTCGCTGGTGGAGGTGGCAAACGGAGCAGGGGTGAAGACCTCGGCGCTGATCACAGACATGAACCAGCCGCTGGCCGACGCCGCCGGCAATGTCGTCGAGCTCCGCAATTGCCTGGATTTCCTGAAGGGTGCCAAGGTGGGCACGCGGCTGGAAACGGTGGTGCTGGCCTTCGCCGCCGAGATGCTGGTTCAGGCGGGGATTGCGAAGACATTCTCCGAGGCGGAAGTCAGTGCGCGCGCTGCGCTCGCCTCCGGCAGGGCGGCCGAGCTCTTCGGCCGCATGGTTCACGGCCTCGGCGGTCCCGCCGACCTGCTTGAGAATCCGGCTAAATATCTGGTCGCGGCACCGGTACGGAAGCCGGTCGTTGCTTCCACGGATGGCTGGCTTGCGGCCTGCGATGCCCGCGCCATCGGCATCGGCGTCATCGATCTCGGCGGCGGCCGCCGTCGCCCGCAGGACAAGATCGACCATCGCGTCGGCTTCAGCGATATCCTGCCGCTCGGAACGAAGGTGAGCAAAGGCGATCATATCGCGATGGTTCACGCGGCCGATGAGGCGGGCGCGGAAAGGGCGGCTGCCGATCTCGCGAGTATTTACCGGATCGCGGATGCTGCTCCCGCTCTGCCGCCGGTGATCGTCTCGCGCATCTGACGGAATTACTGTGTCAGGCGCAGCGAGCCGTTCTCGACACCGTAGGAATTAAGCTTCTTCAGGAAGCTCATGCCGATCAGCGTCGTGCTCAGGGCGCCGTCCTTCGCCACCACGGCATCGACGTCGCGAACCCTGATCGTGCCGATCTCCAGTCGGTCGAGCTTGACGAGCGCCACCTTGGACGTGCCATTGGCGGTCTGCGTGGTGTAGCGATAGTCGAGCTCGCTGCCGCTGATGCCGAGGCGGCGCGCCGTGCTCTCGTTGATCGCCACATAGGTTGCGCCGGTGTCGATCATGCCCTGCACCGGCCGGCCGTTGATCTTGAAATCGCCCTGATAGTGACCGCCCGCGCCGGCGGGTAACAGAACGCTGCCATGCGGCAGGCTGACCGTCGAAACCGGTTGCTGCTCTGAAGACGCGGTATCGACAGCCGCCGCCGGGCCTTCGTCCGTGGCGGTCCGCGTGGTCAATAGCGCCGGCACCTGCGTGGCTGCGACGGCGACGATACCGGCAAAGACAAGGACGCGAGACAGCATCGGCAAAGCCCCTCCTGCGGGCTTTGCCATATCTAGACCGGTTTTGCTGACAGGCCGCTAAACAGATCAGTAAAAAGCCCGGCAGTTCGGGAACTGCCGGGCCAAAAGAAGATAATAGGAAGACGATGCTTTACTTCGTGCCGTACATGCGGTCGCCGGCATCGCCGAGGCCGGGGACGATAT
>JASGEG010000362.1:0-4956 GCA_047606605.1 Rhizobium sp. | reverse complement strand
GCTAATCTCCTTTACAGGGTCCAAGGCCCTAATTTGCAATCCAGCCTGAAACCTATCCGCCTCTCCCGACACTTCTACCAGCATCGGGCGAATCTGCCGCTCACTCCTCATTCATGCCATCTCCTTTGACAAAACACCTTGATGAAAGGCAGCTGGAGTATGTTGCAAACCAAAACGGTGATAAATATCGCCTGAATTGCTTCACTCCAAACCATATGGTGCTCAATCATGGATAAGCTGGCGGGCATGGCGATGTTTGTCAGGGTGGTCGAGCTTGGCAGTTTTGCCGCAGCTGCCGATGCCAGTGGGGTCTCCGCGACCATGGTCGCCAAACACGTCCGCATTATCGAACAGCGCCTCGGCGCCCGGCTCCTTCATCGCACGACACGCAGGCATCAGCTCACGGAAGTCGGAAGGCTGTATTACGAGCGGTGCCGCAGCGCTCTTGCGGAAGTGGATCTGGCCGAGGCAAGCGCGTCCGAACTGCAGGCCACGCCGCGCGGCCGATTGCGGCTTGTCGCGCCCGTCAGCTTCGGCAGCGAAAGCCTCGTGCCGGCCCTCGTCGACTATCTGCACCAGAACCTCGAAGTCAGTGTCGACCTGGCTCTCGACAATCGCGCGCATGACCTGATCCGCGAAGGCTATGAGCTCGGCATCCACATCGGGGACATGCTGGATACAAGCCTGGTTGCACGCCCCTTGCGGCCCTATCGACGCATTCTCGCCGCCTCGCCCTCCTATCTCGAGTGGGCCGGCAGGCCGAGCACACCTCAGGAATTGGGTGAGCATATGTGCCTGGGGCATTCCTACTGGCGCCTGCTGGGCCTGTGGCACCTTGTCGGTCCGGAGGGAAAGACCTGCGAAGTCGCGGTAAAAAGCCGTTTTACGACGAATCAGGGAGCAGCCCTTCGCGTGGCGGCGCTGCATGGTGCGGGGATCGTGCTGCAGCCGGAGATATTGCTGGCAAGCGATCTCGATGCCGGCCGGCTCGAAGCCATTCTGCCGCAATGGTCGTATCAACCGACGCCGATGCATCTCGTCTACGCGCCGGATCGCCGTCCGACCGCGATGCTGCGCAGCGCGATCGATTTTCTGCTCGCGCGCTTCGGCTGATCGCCCTACATCAGGCTCGCCGGAACCGGTGCGTTCCTCTTGCCGCGGCCATAGTCGCGCTCGTGCGCCCGGTGCGCCAGCCTTTCCCGGCTTGCCGACACGTCGATGCGATTGTGTTCGACCAGCCCGTCCGGATAAGTGCCGGTATCGTCGGTTTCCACTTCGGTTTGAGCGGTGACGATTTTGAAACTCATCGCGTTTCCTCCTGCAACGACACAGGACCCCTTGATCCTGCCTTCACTTCCATTAGTATTTGCAAAAATTGTTAAAAAATTAACTATGACCGTTAATGAATTGTTTTATGTGCCTGAACCGCTCGCGGGGAACGGAACATTCCTGCAGCCGTGACGTTCGAATTCCGATTTCGCTCTTTGGGGGACTCGATGAATCGATTCGAAATCGCAAAGAGCCATCACACGCGAGTCACGACCTTCATAACCTTCCCGACCTTCGGCTTGGCCGGATATCCGCTCTCCATGACGCTCATGGCCGACCGGTGCCGCGCATCCTCGATCAAACACTGTCAACTCGGCGGATAGACTGGAGTAGATCATGGCCATTGGAATCACATCGCTCATTCTGGCGCTCATCGGGCTGGCGCTCAGCGGCGGTGGGGCGTGGCTCGTCCTGCTCGGCGGCAGCATCTTCTATCTGCTTGCCGGTCTCGCATTCCTTGTGACGGCGCTATTGCTGGTCCTGCGCAAGCCGGCCGCTCTTTGGCTTTATGCGATCTTCGTACTGGCGGCGCTCGGCTGGGCGATCTGGGAAGTCGGCTTCGACTGGTGGCAGCTCGGGCCTCGTGGCGGCCTGATTATCCTGATCGGCCTCTGGCTGATAACGCCCTGGGTCCGCAGGCCGCTGGGCTTTCGCAGCCTCGATGGCGTGCACTACGGCGCCAATCCCTGGCCGCTGGCGATCGCGCTCATCGCGGCCATCGGCGTCGCCGGCTATTCCATGACCACCGATCCGCACGATCTTTCCGGCGACCTGCCGACCGGCGCCGTGGCCAATGCGCCGACGGGAGGCGATGTGCCGAATGGCGAGTGGCATCAATATGGCCGCACGCCCTACGGCCAGCGCTATTCGCCGCTCGATCAGATCAATGTCCAGAACGTCGCCAACCTGCAGGAGGTCTGGCGCTATCAGACCGGCGACGTGAAGCGTCCCGACGATATCGGCGAAACCACCTATCAGGTGACGCCGCTCAAGGTCGGCGACACGCTCTATCTGTGCACGCCGCACAATCTGGCGATCGCTCTCGATGCCCAGACCGGCAAGGAAAAATGGCGGTACGATTCCAATTCCGGATTGAACCCGGACCGTCAGCACCAGACCTGCCGCGGCGTCACCTATTATCGCGACCAGGCGGCCGCCGCCGGAACGCCCTGCGCCGAGCGTGTCTATCTGCCGACCTCCGATGCCCGGCTGATCGCGCTCGACGCCGCCAACGGCAAGGTCTGCACGAGCTTTGCCGATCAGGGCGTACTGCATCTCGAAACCGGCATGAAATACAATCCCGCCGGCTATTATTACTCCACCTCGCCGCCGGTTGCGGTGGCGGGCAAGATCATTGTCGGCGGCGCCGTCAACGACAATTACTCGACCCAGGAGCAATCCGGCGTCATCCGCGCCTTCGACATCAACACCGGCGCCCTCCTCTGGAACTGGGATTCAGGCAATCCGGACCAGACGACGCCGCTGCCGGCCGGGCAAACCTATACGACGAACTCTCCGAACAGCTGGTCCGTGTCGAGCGTCGACGAGGCGCTCGGGCTGATCTACGTACCCCTCGGCAATCAGGTGCCGGACCAGCTCGGCATGGGCCGCAGCGCCAATGTCGAGCGCTTCTCCTCCTCGGTGGTGGCGCTGGACATCAACACCGGCCAGCTCAAATGGGTGCAGCAATTCGTGCATCACGATCTCTGGGACATGGACGTGCCGGCCCAGCCGGTGCTCTTCGACATGACCAAGGCTGACGGTTCGGTCGTGCCCGCACTCGTCGCCTCGACCAAGCAGGGCGATATCTACGTGCTCGACCGAAGGACCGGCGAACCGCTGATTCCCTTCAAGGAGATACCGGCTCCGGGCGGCACCATTCCCGAAGATCGTGCGGCGCCGACGCAGCCGATCTCGGACCTGACCTTCTCGCCCCCTCCGCTGCAGGAAAAGGATATGTGGGGCGTCTCGCTGTTCGATCAGCTCGCCTGCCGCATCTCCTTCCACCGGCATCAATATGAGGGGCGCTATACGCCGCCGTCACTGCGGGGCTCGATCATCTATCCCGGCAATTTCGGCACCTTCAACTGGGGCAGCGTTGCCGTCGACCCCGAACGCCAGATCATGTTCGGCATGCCGACCTATCTCGCCTTCACCTCGAGGCTGGTGCCGCGCGCGCAAATCCCGCCGAAGGGCCAGGGCGAAAAAGGCAGCGAACAGGGGCTGAACCGCAACGAGGGCGCCCCCTATGGCGTCGTCATGGGACCGTTTCTCGGCCCGCTCGGCATTCCCTGTCAGGCGCCGCCATGGGGCTATGTCGCCGGCGCCGACCTCAGGACCGGCAAGATCGCCTACAAGCACAAGAACGGCACCGTCCACGACATGACGCCCCTGCCCCTGCCCTTCAAGGTCGGCGTCCCCGGCATCGGCGGACCGATCGTCACCAAGGGCGGCGTCGCCTTCCTGGGGGCGGCGGTCGACGATTATCTGCGCGCCTATGATGTCACCAGCGGACGGCAGCTCTGGGAGGCTCGCCTGCCGGCGGGCGGCCAGGCAACGCCCATGACCTATACCGGCAGTGACAACAAGCAATACGTGGTCATGGTCGCCGGTGGTCACGGCTCTGTCGGCACCAAGCCCGGCGACTATGTGATCGCCTACCGTCTGCCTTGACGCGGATACGGAGAGAGCCGATGGAATCGGCTCTCTTCGGCTGTGGCAATTTGTTCAATGCTCGACGCGAAGGACGATCTTGCCGCGATTGTGTTCCATGCGAATGGCCTCCTGCGCGGCAGGCGCCTGTTCGAGCGGATAGACGCGTCGGACTTCCACGCGGCCCCTGCCATCCTCGATGAGGCGGCCGATCTCCGCAAGCTGGGCGCCGTTCGGCTGCGCGGTATAGCGCAGGGCACGAATGCCGAGGGCCGCCGCCTGGGTCCTGTCGGGCTGCGAGAGCGTCGAGACGAGCGCGCCGCCCATCCTCACCACGTCGAAGGACCGGCTCTGCGTTTCACCGGCAACGAGGTCGAACACAAGATCCACCGGCTCAAGCCTGTCCTCGAAACGCTCCCTTCTATAGTCGATCACCTCGTCGGCGCCGAGGGAATGGGCAAATTCGGCATCCTCGCCGGAGACGGTCGTCGCCACCCAGGCACCCTTGGCCTTCGCGAACTGGATTGCCAGATGGCCGACACCGCCGGCGCCGCCATGGATCAGGACCCGCTGGCCCGGCTGAAGGCCGCCATGCTCGAACAGGCCCTGCCAGGCGGTTATCCCCGCCAATGGGATCGCCGCCGCCTGGACCGGGTTCATGGCACGCGGCTTCGGCGCCACTTCCTCCGGCCTGGCGATGACGAATTGTTCATATCCGCCATGCCTTGGATTCAGAAAGGCATAGACGGCGTCGCCGCGACGAAAGGCGGCGACGGTGTCGCCCACCTTCTCCACCGTTCCGCAGACATCGCGTCCGAGCACATAGGGCAGGTCCTCCTCCTGGATCGCGGGATAGTGCCCCTCGCGCATTTTCCAGTCGATCGGATTGACGCTGGCCGCCCCGAACCCAGGATCGATGAAATCCTGATCCGGGTCGAAGCGGCCAGCGTCAATCCGATCGACTGGAAAATGCGC
>JASGEG010000361.1:0-3312 GCA_047606605.1 Rhizobium sp. | reverse complement strand
TCGATCAGGTCCACGCTGCCTAGGGATTGCCGGGCAAGCACGCGCACGAGGTTGGCGTCATGCATCGGATTGAGCGGATGGTCCTTCAGCGGGCTTTCGTCGAGCGGCTGGCCGTTGACGAAGAGATGGCCGGCATAGACCGTGCGACCGGTTTCCGGAAAGGCAGGGGTGACGATGACCGGGCCGCCGCCCGCTGCCTTACGCAATGCATCGGTTACCGGGCCGATATTGCCGGCGTCGGTGGAATCGAAGGTCGAGCAGATCTTGTAGAGGACATGGATCGCGCCGCGCGTCCGCAGCCAGGCTTGCGCCGTGCTGGCCGCCGAAACGGCCTCCTGCGCGGCGACGGAGCGGATCTTGAGCGAGACCACAACCGCATCGACATCCGGCAGCGCCAGGTCGGGATCGGGAATGCCGATGGTCTGCACGGTGCGCAGCCCGTTTTTCGTCAGCGTGTTGGCAAGATCCGATGCGCCGGTATAGTCGTCGGCGATCGATCCGAGCAGGAGTGTCATGCCTTTCTCCTTTTGAAGGGTGCGAACCAGCCGAGGCCGTCGAGCGTATGCTGCCGCGGCACATATTCGCAGCCGATAAAGCCCCGATAGCCGAGCCGGTCGATCTCGCCGAACAGGAAGGCATCGTTCAACTCCTCGCTGAAGGGCTCCTGCCGGGAGGGAACGCTCGCGGTCTGGATATGACCGATCAGCGGCATCATCTCCCGGAGCGCGATCGCGACATCGCCATGGATGATCTGGCGATGGTAGATATCGAACTGGAGCTTGAGGTTGGCGAGGCCCAGTTCTTCGATTAACGCTCGCACATAATTGAAATCATTGAGGAAATAGCCCGGCATGTTGCGCCCGTTGATGGGCTCCAGCAACAGGTCCAGCCCCTTTTCGGCAATCCGCCCGGCGGAATATTCGACGGAGCGGCGATAGGCGCGCAGTGCCTCTTCGCTCTTCGGATTGGCCAGTCCCGCCATCAGGTGCAGGCGCTTGACGCCGGTGGCCTCGGCATAGTCGAGCGCCTTTTCCACATTCGATTTCACGTCGTCGAAGCGCTCGGGCAGGGCGGCAAGCCCTCGTTCGCCCCGATTCCAGTCGCCCGGCGGCATGTTGAACAGGGCTTGCGTCAGACCGTTGCGCTGAAGACGCTCGGCGATCGCTTCCGGCGCGTATTCATAGGGGAAGAGATATTCGACGGCGGTAAAGCCGGCCTCGGCGGCGGCATCGAAACGATCGAGAAACTGCCATTCGTTGAACATCATCGTCAGGTTGGCGGCAAAGACGGGCATGGTCGTTTCCTTCTCTTAACCGATCAGCTGTTCGGCAGGGCCGTGCCCGAAAGCTGCGCGTATAGCCGGGCGAGCGATGCGTCGTCGTCGCGCCCCATACCGGCGCCGGAGGCGGCAAGATACATTTGCAGGGCGGCGGCTGCGAGCGGGGCGGGATAGCGCTCGGCGCGAGCCATATCCTGCACGATGCCGAGATCCTTGACGAAAATCTCGATGGCGCTGCGCGGGCTGTAATCGCCTTCAAGGACGTGCGGCACCCGGTTTTCGAACATCCAGGAATTGCCCGCCGAGGCGGTGATCACCTCATAGACCTTGTCGAGGTCGAGGCCCTGCTTGGCGGCAAAGGTGATCGCCTCGCAGGCGGCGGCGATATGTACGCCGGCGAGCAGCTGGTTGATCATCTTGAAGGCGGCACCGGTTCCGGCGGCATCGCCGAGTTCGTAGACCTTGCCGGCCATGGCGTCGAGCGCCGGGCGGGCCGTATCGAAGGCTGCCTTGGTGCCGGAGGCCATGACGGTCAACTCGCCGCTCGCCGCCTTGACCGCGCCGCCGGAGATCGGCGCGTCGAGATAATGCAGGCCGAGCGCCGCGCAGCGCTCCGCCAGCTCGCGGGCGACCGCCGGGTCCATCGTTGCCGACGAGATGAAGACCGCGCCGCGCTTCATGACCTCGGCGACCTTCCCGGCGCCGAACAGGACGTCCCTGGTCTGGGCACCGTTGACGACGACGGAGACGACGATATCCGCGCCTTGCGCCGCTTCCGCCGGGCTCGAAGCGCCCCGGCCGCCTTCGCTCATGAAGCGGTCGACGGCGCCTGCCGAGATGTCGTATCCGATGACGTCGAGACCGGCGCGTTTCAGGGACCGTGCCATGCCAAGGCCCATGGAGCCGAGACCGATGACGGCGGCAATAGGCTGATGTTGCGGGTTTTCAGCGGGAGATGACATCTTCATATCCTTGCGGTGTCTGGGGGATGGTTCCCCGGTCGCAATGTCCGGGGAACCTCTTGGTTTAGCGGTTGACGCTCTTGGCCGGAACGGTCAGCACGGCGATCGATCCGATGACGAGTGCGGCCGCCAGGAAATACATGCCGGCCGCGGTGCTGCCCGTGAAGTCCTTCAGATAGCCAACCAGAAACGGGCCGAGAAAACCAGCGAGATTGCCGACCGAATTGATCCAGGCGATGCCTGCGGCAGCACCCGTTCCGGCGAGAAAGGCCGTCGGCAGCGACCAGAAGAGGGGAGCGCAGCTGATGGCGCCGGCGGCAGCAAGCGAGAGGGCGGCGATCGCGACCGTCGTGCTGGTGGTGCTGCTTGCGATGACGAAGCCGACGGCGGCGATCAGGGCGGGCACGATCAGATGCCAGCGGCGCTCGCGATGCCGGTCGGCGGAGCGGCCAAGCGCGATCATGACGACGAAGGTGCAGATATAGGGGATCGCCGAGACCAGGCCGATGTTGAAATTGCCGACCACGCCGCTTGCCTTGACGATGCTGGGCATCCAGAAGTTCAGGCCGTATTGCCCGAGGACGAAGCAGAAATAGATGAGGCACATGAGCCAGACGCGGCCGTCGCGCAGGGTGCTGGCAACATCGTGGGGGCTGGACGATTTGGTGCGGTTTTCCGCTTCGATATTGCCGATGAGAACAGCCTTCTCGTCCGCCGTCAGCCATTTTGCGTCACTGATCTTGTCGTCGAGATAAAAGAAGACCGCGACGCCGAGGAGTGCTGCCGGAACAGCCTCGATCAGGAACATCCACTGCCAGCCGGAAAGGCCATGCGTCCCGTGGAAGCTGTCCATCAGGAGGCCGGAGAGGGGATTGCCGAAGATGGCCGATACCGGGATTGCCGACATGAAGGTGGTGATGATCTTGGCGCGGTGATGGGCCGGATACCAGGAGGCGAGATAGAAGATGAGACCCGGGAAAAAGCCGGCTTCGGCGATGCCGAGCAGGAAGCGCAGGATGTAGAAGACGGTTTCGGACGTCGTGAACATGAAGGCGGCGGACACGATGCCCC
>JASGEG010000360.1:0-19144 GCA_047606605.1 Rhizobium sp. | reverse complement strand
CCTCGCCGAGGAAACCCCGGCCTTCATCGCCAAGAACCTTATCAGCCGGCTCAAGCAATATGCCGAGACGCTGAAGACGCCGTTTTTCGGCGCGCTGGTCGATTATGCCGAGGAGGGCAACCATCTCTGGACCTGCCCCGGACATAATGGCGGCATCTTCTACAGCCGCAGCCCCATCGGCCGAGTCTTCATGGAGCATCTCGGCGAAGCGGTGTTTCGCGACGACCTCGACAATTCCGTGCTCGATCTCGGCGACCTCCTGACCCACGAGGGACCGGCGCTCGCCGCGCAGAAGGAAGCGGCCAAGATCTTCGGCGCCGAGAAGACCTATTTCGTGCTCAACGGCACCTCCACTTCCAACAAGGTCGCTCTGTCAGCCCTCGTCACAGATGGCGATCTCGTGCTGTTCGACCGCAACAACCACAAGGCCGCCCATCACGGCGCCTTGATGATCTCCGGCGGCATTCCGGTCTATCTGCCGACCGCCCGCAATCTCTACGGTCTGATCGGTCCCATCGATTTCGCTGAAATGGACGAGGACGCGCTTCGCGAGCGCATCCGCACCCATCCGCTGGTGAAGGACCCGGAAGCCTACAAGAAGCCCCGCCCGTTCCGCGTCGCGGTGGTGGAGCAGTGCACCTATGACGGCACCATCCACAATGCCGAGATGATCCTGAAGCGGATCGGGCATCTGTGCGACTACATCCTCTTCGACGAGGCATGGGCGGGCTTCATGAAGTTTCACCCGCTCTATGCCGGACGCTTTGCCATGGGCCTTGCCGAGCTCGGCCCCGATGCGCCGGGCATCATCGCCACGCAGTCCACCCATAAGCAGCTCGCAAGCTTCTCGCAGGCCTCGCAGATCCACATGAAGGATCGGCACATCACCGGCCAGAAGCGCCGCGTCGAACACCGGCGCTTCAACGAGAGCTTCATGCAGCACGCCTCGACCTCACCCTTCTATCCGCTCTTCGCATCCCTCGACGTCGGCGCGCAGATGATGAAGGGGCGTTCGGGCGAAGTGCTGTGGGACGACACGATCCGCCTCGGCATCGAGCTGCGCAAGAAGATCCGCGCCGTGCGCCGCGAATTCGAGGAGAAGGAGCATCGCCCCGAGCGCCGCTGGTTCTTCGAGCCTTTCGTGCCGGATCGGGTGGAGATCCCGGATGTGTCGAGCCCCGGCGCGGTGCACGACGTGCCGTGGGAGAGCATCGCCACCGACCAGCTCGCCACCAATCCCGCCTTCTGGCATCTGACGCCCGACGCCGCATGGCATGGCTTTGCCGGCATGGAGCCGGGTTTTGCCATGACCGATCCGAACAAGCTCACCCTGCTCACCCCCGGCTTCGACCGGAAAAGCGGGCGATACACAGAGCACGGCATACCGGCGCCCATCGTCGCGCAATATCTGCGCGAAAACCGCATCGTCGCCGAAAAGAACGACCTCAATTCGCTGCTGTTCCTCCTCACCCCCGGCGTCGAGGCCAGCAAGGCCGGCACCTTGATCAGCGGCCTCGTCGCCTTCAAGAAGCTTTATGACGACAATGCGCTGCTGGAAGAGACAATTCCGGAATTCTACCGCCGCCGCCCGGGCCGCTATGCCGGCGTGCGGCTGCGCGATCTCTGCACGGATATGCACAATTTCTTCCGCCAGGCCGATGTCAGCGCGCTTCAGACACGGCAGTTTTCCATCGACCACCTGCCGCCGATTGCCATGTCGCCTCATGACGCGGCCCGCTGCCTGGTGCGCAACGATGTCGACTATCTGCCGATCGACGCCATCGCCGGCCGCATCGCGACGACACCCTTCGTCGTCTATCCCCCGGGTATCGCCACCATCGTGCCGGGCGAGCGCCTGACGGAAAAGGCAAAACCGATGATCGACTATCTCAAGATGTTCGAAACCTGCTTCAACACCTTCCCCGGCTTCGAGGTGGAGATTCAAGGCCTCTATCGCGAAATCGATGCATCCGGCCGCATCCGGCTCTATACCTATGTCGTCGCGGAATAGGCTTGGAAGTTCGGATCGATCATGATGCAGCAAAAAACAATCGTCATTCGCCCATCCCGGGAGACCGACGTCGATGCCATGCTGGCGATCTATCGCCGCCATATTCGCCGCGGCGTCGAGGCCGGGGTGGACGATAGCGACACGCCGCAACCGGACGATCTGCGGGAACGGCGCAAGAATTTGAAGAACCGCCGCTTCCCGCATGTCGTTGCCGTCGACGGTGAGAAGGTCGTGGGCTATGCCTATGTGGTGTTGTTCCGCAAACGCCCGGCCTACCGCTACACCGTCAAGCACTCGATCTATGTGCATCACGATCATCTCGGCCAGGGCATCGGCAGCCTGCTCATGCGCGGGCTGATCGATGCCTGCGCGGCCGCCGGATTCCGGCAGATGATCGGCTATATCGACGCGGACAATGTCGCCTCGCTCACCCTACACGAGCGCTTCGGCTTCGTCCGCGTCGGCCTGCTGCCGGGCGTTGCCTATCGCTACGGCCGCTGGGCCGACAGCGTGATGGTCCAGCGCTCGCTCGCCACCGGCTCGACCACGCCACCGCCACCGCCGCCGCTCTCCACGCGCTGACGCACGTCACACCGCTTGTCTTCACGCAATTGCGGACGGAAAACCACCAGGCATTTTCCTGCAATAGCCCACATCTAATCGCAGGTTGCAGCAACCTTCTTCAGCTCGACGGCGGGCTCCAGCGTGATGTCGTCCTTCCTGGCAACGAAACGATAGGTGCCGCGCCACAAGCCATCGGCAGCTTCCGAAATGCGCAGGCGGTGATCGCCGTCCTTGCACATGGCGTCATAGGCGACATCGCCCATATCGGTGAATTCCAGCCTGCATTTGGCGGCTTCCGCCTTGGGCAGAACCGGGTTCATATGGCTCTTCACGGCGGCCTTGTCGTAGCAAACCCGGAAGACCTGCTCGTCGTTCTTCAGCTCGGGCGTGGGAACCGGCGTGAATATCCTCACCTGCCAAAGTCCGGTGGGGAGGCCGCTTTCCTCAGCGAAGGCGGCTGCCGGGCTCAGGACGAAGGCGGCGGCAAGAATATAGCGCATCATGGTTTCCGCTCTCCTCATTGGCACGCGCCGATCCGCTTGACCTGAACATCGGTGGTCGGCTGCGGCATGTCCTGATCGCCCTCGTAGACCTCGTTATAGGAGATCTGGCCGCTGAAGCTTTCACCGTCATTTTCCGGCTGAAGATAGAGCCCCCACGAGGTTCCGATGCCGCCGAGATCGCATTGCGCTCTCATCTGGATGCCGCTTTCGTAGAAATGAACCTTGTCGATCAACACGCATTTGACGCCGGAGGGCTTGGGCATCAGCGGCAGCGTCTCCGCGGTCATGTCGCTCTTGACGCAGATGTCGCGGCTGGCATCCACCACCTTCATTTCCGTATCGGTGCGCTGGAGGGTCTTCCAGGTGAAGCGCCAGAGGCCGCCCCATTCCGGCCGCTCCTTCGGCGGGCCCTCGGCGCGCGCCTGCGGGCTCTCCTGCGGCGTGGAGAGATCGGCGGTCTGCAGCGCCAGCCGGCGCGAGAACCAGGCTCCCAGGATGTTAAAATCGTTGAAGGTGATGTGATAGGGCTTCAGGACCTCATCCTGCTGCGCCAGCGCCGTGCCGGCAACCGAAGCCTTGCGGCTGTAATAGACCTGGATCTCCCGGAACTTTTCCTCCGGCATCGGCTCGGCCTCGCGAAGCGGCGCCTGATTGAGCACGGACTGGGCGACATCGCGGCCGAGCGCCGCATAGGTGCCCTGCGCGTCCTCGGCAAAATACGCGCCGAACATCTCGATCATCGCAAAGGTCTGATCCTGCTTCATGCGCTCGCCGAAGGCGGTGTTGGCGGCCTCAAAACCGGCCTTGTCCGTCCCGAACCTCTTGAAGATCGCGTCTTGATCGCCGTTCGGATCGAGGAACATCGCGTAGGTGATGTGACCGTAGGTCCGGTAGTCGATGCTGCCGACCGGCTCGAGCATCTTGACGTCAAAACCGGCGCGGCTGGCGGCGATCTTCGGCGGCGATGCCGGAGACGGATTTTCGATAGCCGCCGGCGCGGATTGGGATTGCGCCCACCCGGGAGAGGACACTGGAACAGCCATCATAAAAGACAGCACCGCGAAACCGGCAAGTGACGGACGGGACAACATGGGGTTCATCCTCATTGAATTCAGGAGAGTGCGACTTGCCGATGGCGGCGAAGGCGCCCCGTATCGCTCGGCCCGGAAGGGGCCGGCCGGGCGCATGCGCCCAGGCGAGCAACAAGTGTGTCTCGGCGGACGATGCCGCGCGTCACCGCGATGATGGTCAAGAAAGCGTCCCTCCAAATACCCGTTTCCCGCGAAGTAGATATGATTGCAACACGAAAAAGAAAGGGGCGCTTTCACATATTACAACGCCGGCGGTCAGCCGCGGGCGTCAGGCCTGACATTCCAGCGTGTGAGCGAAGCTCATTCTCGCGCCGCCGCAGCGCGGTCATCGCGGCGATCGTCTCCGCGCAGCCTTGGAAACACGAGATTGGCATGGGCCGCGTACCGATCCAACGACCCTCTCAACATTGGCCGCGATAGCCCGTGTCGATGGTGATCTCGCCGCCGCAGACGCGCGAGACACAGGGACACATCCGTTTCGCCTCGCCCCGTTCGCTCTCCGAAAAGAACACGTCGCGATGGTCGATCTCGCCTGTGCCGTTGACGACGCTCACGGCACACAGCCCGCACTCGCCGCGCCGGCAATCATAGATCATGTCAACGCCTGCCTCTATCAGCGCGTCCAGCATGGTCTGATCCGATTGCACCGTGACGCGCCGATCGACACCTGTGATGTCCACCTGGAAAGGCTGCTCGGCGAAGCGGCCACTATCCCCAAAGACCTCGTAGCGCAGACGGCTCACCTTTCGGCCGCTTCTGCGCCAGGCTGCGCGCATCGCCTCCAGGAGGCCCAGGGGACCACAGACATAGGCCTCGCCATCCTCAGGCAGCGCGGCGATCTCGGCGTCGAGATCAAAGGCCTCTCCTTTGTCCTGCTCGAAGGTCTGCAAATTCGCGCCGAGACAGTCTTCCAGATCGGTGACGAAAGCCATCTGCGCACGGCTGCGCGCGCCATAGATCATGCGCAGCGGCCGGCCTCTGTCGACGAGCGTCCGCGCCATGCCGTAGATCGGCGTGACGCCGATGCCGCCCGCAACAAGAAGGTAACGCGATGCGCGCCAGGACAGTTCGAAACGGTTTTCGGGCATCGTCATCTCGATCCGGTCGCCCGGCTTCAGCGTCCAGACGAAAGCCGAGCCGCCGCGGCTATTGGGATGGAGTTTGACGGCGATGGCGAGCGTGCCTAATACACTCGGGATAACGGTATAGGTGCGCACAGCGGGCGCGCCGTTGATCCTCACCCGAATATGGGTATGCGAGCCCGGATCATAGGCGCCGGTGAGGCCATCCACCGCAAAGGTCACCATGCGCACATCCTCGGTTGGCATGCTCACGGCATGCACCACGGCCTTGCGCCACTCCTGTTTCGACAGCATGCCTACCTCCCTGTCGCGCTTCGTCCGGACAAGGCCCGCGAAACGCTGCTGTTGACGTCCATGTCGCTCCGCTTTCAGCGGAGGCTTCAACCCGACATGAGGGCCAGCGCCAGGATCTTGCCACGCAGATCCGGCTGCTCTTCCAATACGAAATCGAGATTCCGGCGCGCGAGACGCGCATGCTCGCGCGCGATCGATTCCGCGCGGGAGCCTTCCCGCAGCGAAATGGCCTGAACGATGGCGCGATGCTGGGACTGGGCTATCAGCAGGGACTGCTCGAATGCCGGCACATTGAGCTCCGCGCCGACGAAAGCATTGGGGCTCGCGAAAGGCAGGCCGGTTATCCGGTCCAGTTCGCGTGCGATCAGCGCGCTGCCGCTGAGCTCCGCCAGCAGATGATGGAACTGCTCGTTGAGCGCCGCGTAGCGCTCGAAATCCAGCGGCTGAGGATAGGCCGAAATCACCTCGTCCAGTTTGCGCACGATCTCCGACAGGGCATTCAGGCGCGCCGGCGAAGCACCGCGTTCGGCGGCAAGCCGCGCCGCCGTGCCTTCCATGACCCCGCGCAGCTCCATCGCGTCGATCACGTCTTCGCGGCTGAAATACCGGACCTGATATCCGCCGGAGGGAATGGCGATCACAAGCCCCTCCTGTTCCAACTTTTGCAAAGCGGCACGCAGCGGCGTACGCGACACTTTCAGCCGGGCGGAGAGCGCCACTTCAGAAAGCCGCTCGCCCGCCTCTATGCGACCCGCCAGGATGAGGTCGCGAAGGCCCGAAAGCGCCTTCGTCGTCTGCTGCCGCGCCGTGCCGGCGCTGTCCTCGGACATGGTCATTCCGCTGCCGCTGGAAAGGCCGGCTGCCGCTCCGCATCGAGCATCCGGTCGATCAGTTTGCGCGCCCACATCGAGCCTGCATCGATATTGAGGTTGTAGAACTGGTGGTCGGGATTGGCGTCGATCGCACGCTGCTGCGCCTCCAGAACGGCCTCGTCCTCGCGAAACACCCCGGCCACGCCCTCGCGCAGTTCGTGGGTGCGCGCCTGATTGGACAGGTCGTAATTGCGGGCGAAAGCCCAGAAATAAAGACAGGTCTTTTCCGTTGCGGGCGTGATCGTGTTGAGCACGTAGCCATTGACGCCCTGGGAGCGATCCCCCTTTGGCGCGCCGGTGCCGGTTTGCGCGACGCCGACGTCGATCGCAACGGTACAGGGCGCTTCGAAGCGGATGATCTGCCAGCGATCGACCTTGCCCGGTTTGCCATACTGCTTACGCCAGAAGGGCGGCGGATCTATATCCTCCATCCAGCGGGTGATATAGGCGAAACGATCGGAATGGCTCGCCTCGAACGGCGCTTCGGCGACGGCGCGGTTGCCGATCGAGGAACCGTGCACGAAGGTCTCGTGGGTCAGGTCCATCAGATTGTCGACCACGAGCCGGTAATCGCATTTGACCTCGATCAGCCGGCCGTCGGCGGCCCAGGCCGGATCGTCATTCCAGTGCAGGTCCGGGATCAGCGCCGGATCGGCAAGCGCCGGATCGCCCGGCCAGATCCAGACGAAGCGGTATTTCTCCACCACGGGATAGGATTTCACGCAGGCGGATGGATTTATCGTATGCTGCGACGGCATGTATACACATCGGCCAGTATCGTCGAATTCCAGCCCGTGATAGCCGCATATGACGTTATCGCCTTCCAGCCGGCCGAGCGACAAGGGAACGAGGCGATGCCAACAGGCGTCCGCCAGAGCGGCCGGCGTGCCATTTTCCTTTCGATACAATACGATAGGCTTTCCGCAAATGGTGCGCGACAGCAAAGCGCGCTTCAATTCCACATCATAGGCTGCGGCATACCAAGCATTCATGGGCCAAGTGGATTGTGCCATCTCTATTCCTCCTCATCCTGCCTCATAGAAACATACTGTATACATTAATTCAAGAGAGATGAGAATATGGAGGAAAATTCGGGCGCGATTTCCGTTTTCTGTATACAGAAGATCACTCGATCAGGCCGAGTTTTCGGAGACGATACTCCGTTCGCGCCCGTGTGAGGCCGAGGCTGCGGGCGGCAGCGGAGACGTTGCCGCCCGCAGCCTCGAAAGCCGAACGATAGATCTCGGCCTCGGCTACGGCGATATCCTCATGCCGCGCCCTCACATCGGCGACAGGCTCCATCGGCTTCGTCTTCTCCGCCGCAACGATCCTGCCGTCCAGCTTCAGGCCGCCGGAAAACGGCGGATAGGCTTCGCCTGCGACGAAGAGATGGCGGGTGTCGATCTGCCCGCCGGGCTCGGCGGCAATCACGCCCCGCTCGATCATATTCTGCAATTCGCGAATATTGCCGGGGAAATCATAGGCAAGCAGCGCATCCATCGCCCGGCGCGAAACGCCGGCGACGTCCAAACCGTGGCGGGTACGGAAGAGGCGCAGGAAGTGATCGACCAGCAGCGGAATGTCGTCCCGCCGCTCGCGCAGAGGCGGAACAAGGATCGGAAAGACGCAAAGCCGGAAATAGAGGTCCTGGCGGAAGCGGCCGGCGGCGACCTCCGCCTTCAGATCGACATTCGAAGCGGCGATGACGCGGACATTGGCGGGAAGGGTGCGCGCGCCACCGACCCGCTCGAATTGCCGCTCCTGGAGGACGCGCAGCAGCTTGCCCTGCGCAACATAGGCCAGCGATACGATCTCATCGAGGAAGATGGTGCCGGCGCCTGCACGTTCGAAATAGCCGGCGCGTGAGGCGACCGCCCCGGTATAGGCCCCGCGCTCGGCACCGAAAAGCTCCGACTCGACAAGGTTTTCGGGAATGGCTGCGCAGTTGACGGCGATGAAGGGCTGGTCGGCCCGGCGGCTCAACCGGTGAATCTGCTGGGAGAAGAGTTCCTTGCCAACACCCGATTCACCCGTCAGGAGCACAGTGGCATCGGTGCCGGCGACCTTTTCCGCCAAAAGCCTAGCCCGCAAAAAGCTGGCGGACAGGCCGACGACGTCATCACCGCGGGCTCCGTCCCCGCCGCGGTCCCCTGGCCTTTCCAATGCCCGCTCGTCCTCATGCCGGGGCACCACCGGCCTGGATCGCGCGGCACGCCTAGCACCCTTCCATTCGAGCCCCAGATAGGCGCGCTCCGGCGCATCCAATCCCCATTCCTCGGCATTCTGCCCGACGACCCGGCAATAGGCGGCCCCCATTCCGGCGCACTCGATCTCGCGGAAGATCACCGGGCGACCGAAAAGCGTGCTCGTATAGCCGCTCGGATAACCGGTCTGCATCCAGCAGACGGGTTCCGCCGACAAGCCATGATGGACGATATGCTCGGCAGCCTCGGAGGAATCGTGCCAATGGAATTCCCCGAAATAGGTGCCTTTCTCGCCATCGAACTCAAAATGCTCGGTCGTTACCTTTACGAACCCCTCCAGCGTATGAACGCGCGGACCGGCGGCCAAGGCATGCGTGAGGTTTTGCCCGGGAAACCGCTTTTGTATCAATTCCGCATCGCGAACGCCCTGCATATAGCCGACACGCATGAAGATGCCGCGCGCGACCTCGATGCCGAAGGCCTCGATGATCTCATGGCGCAGCCGGCCGAGGACCTGTGACTGCATGAGCACCATGCGCTGGTCATTGAGCCATATACGCCCGTCGCCGAGCGAGAAATGCAGCGCCTCGGCAAGCTCGGACAGCGTTGGAGAGGCGCCGGCATTGAGTTCGCTCGATGCCCCTCGCGACAGCATTCGCCCCGTTTTCTTGGAGGCTTCGGCTAGCGAGATCAGATTGGGCAGGAGGGGGCGTTTTCTCATTGGATCGACTTCATAAAATTCTGAATTTCACAAAGTTACTTCATTATTTTATGAAAGAACATCGCCGCCAGATTTTTAATGGAATTTCCATAAGCCATTATAATTATTTCGCTTTCTTGCGAACACAGCCTCCATGTCCCGGATTGATCGAGGTGGCATGCGCCTTGCGTGACTGTCGCTACCGCTGAAGGAGCAGCGGCGCGGAGGACAGCAGAACCGTGATGCCATGCGGCGCGACGCGCCCGCCAGCACCGAAACGGCTGTGTGTTCTTGCGATGACAGGAACTGAGGAGGCAAGTATGACCCTGCATAAACATGATTTCATCGGCGCCGATCGCTGGAGCGGCCGCGCCTTCCTGTCGGGATGGGAGCCTACGGAGGCGGGTATCCTGAACGTCACCGATCCCGCAAACGGCACAAGGCTCGCTTCGGTGGGCCTTGCCGGCCCAGCCGACATTGCGCGGGCGGCAACGGATGCGCGACGCGCGCAAAGGACCTGGGCAAAGACATTGCCGGCCGAGCGGGCGCGCATCCTCAATCATGCTGCCGAGCTTTTGGAAAAGAACGGCGAGGAACTGGCCGGATGGATCATGCGTGAATCGGGCTCGATCCGTTCCAAGGCCATGATCGAGGTCGAACATGGCGCGCTTTTCCTGCGCCACGCCGCAACGCTCGCGACGACGGCGAGCGGCATGTTTCTTCCAGGCATGGACGAGCGCACGCATTATGCACGCCGCGTGCCCCAAGGTGTCGTCGGCGTCATCTCGCCGTTCAATTTTCCGCTCGTCCTGTCCTTGCGCTCCATCGCGCCGGCCATCGCGCTCGGCAACGCGGTTGTCCACAAGCCCGACCCGCGCACGCCGATCTCGGGCGGCATCATCATCGCGCGGCTCTTCGAGGAGGCTGGCTTGCCGACAGGCGTTCTGCATGTGGCTCCGGGTGGCGCGGATGCGGGTGAAGCGCTGTGTTCGCATCCCGATATCGCCATGGTGTCGTTCACCGGCTCCGCCCATGCGGGAAAGGCGGTGGGTGAATTGTGCGGTCGCCATCTCAAGCGTGTTCAGCTTGAACTCGGCGGAAAGAACGCACTCGTGATCCTCGACGATGCGGACCCGGATATTGCCGCCTCCAACGCTGCCTGGGGCGCCTTCCTGCACCAAGGGCAGATCTGCATGGCGACGGGCCTGATCCTCGTCGACCGCAAGATCCAGAAAGCGATGACCGAAAAACTGGCCGAAAAAGCCGTTCGCCTGCCGGTGGGAGACCCTTCCACGGAACAGGTGGCGCTTGGCCCGATCATTTCCGACAGGCAGGTGGAGACGATCCAGGCGATCGTCGACGATGCCGTCGCCAAAGGCGCCCAGCTGCTTGCCGGCGGGACGCATGACGGGCGCTTCTACGCGGCAACCGTGCTGTCCGGCGTGCGGCCCGGCATGCGCGCCTTCGAAGAAGAGATCTTCGGCCCCGTCGCCTGCGTCGTCGGCTTCGACACCGATGATGAGGCGGTGGAACTCGCCAATCGGTCGGAATACGGGCTCGCGGCCGGGGTGATCGGAAACGACATGGCACGCGCCATGGCGGTCGGCGAGCGGCTGGAGGTCGGCCAGCTCCATATCAACGACCAAACCGTCAACGGCGGCCCCTATGCGCCCTTCGGCGGGCGCGGAAAGTCCGGCAACGGCACGCGCGTCGGCGGCCCTGCCGACATCGAGGAATTCACGCAGTGGCAATGGGTCTCCGTCAAGCAGGCCGCCACCGCCTATCCCTTCTGACCAAACATCAGGCGGCTGGCCTCGCGCCCATCCGGCGGGAGGCAGCCCTTCCCTATTCGCAAGGAGCAAACCATGCAGATCACAGCCGCTGTCGCACGCCAAAAAGGTGCAGCGCTTTCCCTGGAAAAGATCGAGATAGAAGACCCCCGCGACGATGAGATACTCGTGCGCGTCGTCGCCACCGGCGTTTGCCATACCGACCTCGTGGTACGCGACGGCATGTTGCCGACACCGCTGCCCGTCGTGCTCGGCCATGAGGGTGCCGGCGTGGTCGAGAAAGTCGGCCGCGGCGTCTTCAAGGTCAAGCCCGGCGATCGGGTGGTCATGACCTACAATTCCTGCGGCCACTGCCCGAGCTGCAAGGATCATCACAACAGCTATTGCCACGAGTTCTTTCCGCGCAACTTCTTTGCGGCACGGGCGGATGGTACGAGCGCGCTGTCGACGGACGGTGAACGCATCAACGGCAATTTCTTCGGCCAATCCTCCTTCGCCACCCATGCCATCTGCCGCGAGGTCAATGTGGTCGCGGTCCCGGCCGATGTTCCGCTCGAGCTTCTCGGGCCGCTCGCCTGCGGCATTCAAACGGGCGCCGGCGCGGTGATGAACGCGCTGGAGGTGAGCGCCGGCAAGTCTTTCGCCGTCTTCGGGACGGGATCGGTCGGCCTGTCGGCCGTCATGGCGGCACGGGTGGTGGGGGCAACGACGATCGTCGCGGTCGATATGAACGACGAGCGCCTTGCCCTTGCACGGGAATTGGGCGCCACCCATACGATCAATCCCCGCCAGACGGACAGCACCGCCGAACTGCTGCGCATCACGGGTCATGGTCTGGACTTCGCGCTGGATACGACCGGGCTTACGCAAGTCATCCGCGGTGCGGCGCTGACGCTGGCGCCGCGCGGCACGCTCGGGATACTCGGCGCATCGGCGCCGGGCTCGGAAATCCATCTTGACGAGGTGCATTTCATGAGCGGGGGTCGACGGCTGCTCGGCATCGTCGAGGGGGATTCCAATCCGGATACGTTTATCCCGCTGCTGATCGATCTTCACGCGAAGGGACTGTTCCCATTCGACCGGCTGGTCCGCTTCTACCCGTTTTCACAGATCAATCAGGCGATCCACGATTCGGAAGCCGGCAAGACGATCAAGCCGATCGTGCGCATGGACGGCTAAAGACTTGCGGAAAACGGCGGCGATAGACGCCGCCGTTTTTCGATGTCAGCACTGCCCGCCCTCGGCAAGCGCCTCGCGCCGCAAAATGTGCTTCATGACTTTTCCCGATCCGGTGCGCGGCAAGCTTTCGACGAAGCGGAATTCCTTGGGGACCTTGTAGCGCGCGATCAGGGCCTGGCAATGCAGGATCAGCTCCTCTTCATTTGCCGCAGCGCCGGGCGCGACGACGATGTAGGCTCGCCCCACCTCGCCCCAGCGCTCGTGAGCGACCCCGATGACGCTGACCTCGCGCACGGCGGGATGCGTGGCCAGAGCGGCTTCCACCTCCACCGGATACACATTCTCCCCGCCGGAAATGAACATGTCCTTGCGCCGGTCGACGATGGTTATGTAACCGTCGGCATCGCGTCGGCCGATATCGCCGGTCCGCATCCAGCCGTCCGCCGTGAAAGCGCGCTCGCGCTCCTCGGGCCGGTTCCAATAGCCCGTCGTCACGTTCGGGCCAAGGACGAGAATTTCGCCGGGCTCGCCATTCGCAACCTCGTTTTCGTTGTCATCCACGAGGCGGATCACGGTCAGCGGGCCCGGAAACCCGACAGCCCCCGCCTTTTCACGCAGCAGATTGATGCAAAGAGGCATGCCGAGCGTGGTGCCCGTCTCGGTCATGCCGTAGCCATCCACCATGCGTATGCCGCGATCCAGCCACCAGCGGATGCGTGCGGACGGATTGGGCGCGCCGCCCGTAAAGAGCGCCTTGAGCTTCGTCCATTTCGACGGATCGAAATTCGCGGCGTGACGGAGACCTTCCGCCATCTGCGGGACGCAGAAATAATGCGTGACCCCGAAATCTTCGTTTGCAAGCCGGTCGTTGGTTTGCGCCGGGTCGAAGCCCGGCGAAATGATGAGCGTTCCACCCCGCAGCATCGCCGGCCAGACCTGCGTGACCAGCCCGATCACATGGAACATCGGACTGTCGCACAAGAAGACGCAGCCGGCATCCACCTCCCCAAGGACACCGAAATTAATCGCGGTCGCGAGCAGGAATTGCGCGGTCAGCAGCGCGCCCTTCGGCGCGCCGGACGTGCCGGACGTATAGAGGATGACGCATGTGTCGTGACCCGAACGGTGAGGCTGGCGCGGTGCTTCGGCCGCCGCATCGATTGCCCCGGCGAAATCGGAAAGGCTCATCCGTCGCCACCCATCGGGCAAAGCGGATGAAACGTCGTCGCTCACCAGAAGGGCGGGCGCGCAATCCTCGAGAAGCCGGCCGAGTTCCTGACCAGAGAGACGCCAATTGAGCGGCACGAAGATCGCGCCATGCCGCATCAACGCCTGTTGCAGGATGATCTGGTACACACTGTTGCGGGCAATGACGGCAACGCGATCTCCCGCGCGCACGCCTTCAGCGGACAGGACCGTGACCGCCCGCTGAATGTCCGCGTCCAATTGCCGGTACGTCCAGCTCCGATCGAGCGCCAGATCGATGCAGGCAACGGCATCCGGTCGCAGACCCGCGTGCAAAGCCGCCGGATCAGGGGAAATGAAGTTCAGCATGTTTCCTCCTCCTCACGTCTTCGCTGTGCGGTCAGCTGCTCGACCTGTCCTTGTCGTAAGCACCCAGGCCGGGCTTGTAGGACTTTTCGTCGATGAACTGGCGGATGCCCTCCTTGCGACCATGATTGTCGAACGAGTTCGCAGCTTCCTGCGCGCGCACGAGATAGTCTTCCGCCTCGTCATAGGTCATGACGCCCACGCGGCGAATGGCGTCCTTCGTGGCTTTGAGCGCGACGGGATTCTTCTGCAGCAAGGTTCTTGCCACGTCCGTCACCCGGTTCTTCAGACCTTCGAGCGGCAGGCTTTCATTGACGAGACCCCATTCCGCCGCCGTCTTTCCGTCGATCGGCTCGCCGAGCATGGCGTGATACATCGCCTTGCGGAAGGGCAGGAGCTCCACGGCGACCTTCGTGGCGCCGCCGCCGGGCAGGATGCCCCAGTTGATTTCGGAAAGGCCGAATTTTGCCTCATCGGCGGCAAAGGCAAGGTCACACGCAAATAGCGGGCCATAGCCGCCGCCGAAGCACCAGCCGTTCACCATGGCGATGCTCGGCTTCTGATACCAGCGCAGCCGGCGCCACCAGCCGTAGCTTTCACGCTGCGACTTGCGGACGCCACGCAGGCCCTGCGTTTCCGTCTCGCGGAAATATTCCTTCAGGTCCATCCCCGCCGTCCAGGCGCTGCCCTCGCCGGTCAGCACGAGAACACCGACGTCGTCGCGGAATTCGAGCTCATCGAGCGCCACCATCATGGCCCGATTGAGCGTCGGGCTCATGGCGTTGCGCTTGTCCGGACGGTTGAAACGAAGCCAGGCGATGCCGTCTTCGACATCATAGGCGACTGTATCCACATCATTGGCCATCGGAGGCCCTCCTTGTCTTGCTATGCTTGGCATCTTGCAATGTTCGGCGCCGAGCGGATGGCCCGGCGCCCCGAAAATCAAAGCGGGTAACGCCCCGGCTGGGTCTCGATCGTGACCCAGCGCAGTTCGGTAAACTCGGCAATGCCGGCCTTGCCCCCGAACCGGCCGTAACCGGACGCCTTGGTGCCGCCGAAGGGCATCTGCGCCTCGTCGTGCACGGTCGGGCCGTTGATATGGCAGATACCGGACTGGATGCGGCGCGCGACGTTCAGGCCACGGGCGATATCGCGGGTGAAAACCGAGGCCGAAAGGCCATATTGGGTATCGTTGGCAAGGCGGATCGCATCCTCCTCGTCAGCCGCATGCAGGATCGCAACGACCGGACCGAAGCTCTCTTCGTGAAAGAGTTTCATGTCCGCCGTCACCTTGTCCACCACTTTCGCCGGCATCAGCACGCCATCGGCAGCGCCGGCGTCGGAAACGACGGCACCTTTGGCGCGTGCTTCGGCAACCAGCTCCTCGACCTTGGCGACGGTCTGCGGATCGACGACGGCCCCGAGCGGAGCCTTGCCCTCGCTCGGATTGCCGGCCGTCAATGTGCGGGCGCGCTCGACGAATTTTGCGACGAAGGCATCGGCAATTTCAGGCACCACGATGATCCGCTCGGTGGACATGCAGATCTGGCCCTGATTGAAGAAGGCCCCGAAGATCGCCGCCTTGACGGCTTCGTCGACATCCGCGTCGTGGAGAACGAGCAAGGGCGCCTTGCCGCCCAGCTCCAGAAGAACGGGCTTCAGCTGACGCGCGGCACGTTCCGCGATGATACGGCCGACCCTGGTGGAGCCGGTGAAGTTGATCCTGCGCACGGCGGGATGATCGACCAAGGTGCCGACGATCTCGGCCGCGTCTTCCGGCGCATTGGTCAGGAAGCTGACGGCGCCCTTCGGAAGGCCCGCCTCGTGCAGCACCTCGGCGATCAGCGAATGCGTCTTCGGGCAGAGCTCCGATGCTTTGAAGATCACGGTATTGCCGCAGGCAAGCGGCGTTGCCAGCGCACGGACCCCGAGGATGACCGGGGCGTTCCAGGGCGCAATGCCGAGCACTACGCCGGCCGGTTCGCGGATGGCCATCGCCAGACATCCCGGCTTGTCGGAAGGAATGACTTCGCCGGCGACCTGGGTCGTCAGGGCGGCGGCCTCCCGCAGCATTGACGACGCCAACATGACGTTGAAGAGCGCCCAAGTCTCGGTCGCGCCGATTTCAGCCATCATCGCCGCCACGAAGGCATCGGCCCTCCCCGCGAGCAGATCGGCCGCCGTCAGCAGGGTGGCCCGACGGGCATTGGGGCCAAGTGCGGCCCATGCCGGAAGCGCCAAGGCAGCGGCATGCGCGGCGGCGCGTGCGTCCTCGACGGTTGCTGCGGCCGCCTCGCTGGCGATATCGCCCGTTACGGGATTGATACGACGGTACGTCCGACCGTCGGCGGCGCCGCGTGGCTCGCCGCCAATATGCAAAGATACTATCGACATCGCGTCCTCCTCAATAACGCTATCCCCTATAGCGGTATATAGCTATGTTGCATAGCGTTCTTGAGGATGCAAGTACAATCATGCAGAGGGACATCCATGTCGCGCGAGACGCATCGAGCATTAGTCTCCAGGCGACGGCGGCATCAGCGCGCGACGATGCCATGACACATCAGGCCGCCATATCGCTATCCAATATAGCGATTGACCGCCATATTGCACGACGCTATCTGATGAGCAAAAGAAACGATGCAAGGAAGCTTCGATGTCGCGCGAGACGCCTCACAACGATGAGGAAGGCGAATATGCAACGGCGCGGCTTGCCGATCTGATCGGCTATCAGCTCCGGCGCGCCTCGATCTTTGATCTTCAGGGCGCGACGGCAGCCCTGGAGCCCGTGCAGGCCCGCCCCGTTCCTTTCAGCATTCTTCTCAGCATCGTGGAAAATCCCGGAACCACGTCGGCTGAAATTTGCCGGACGCTCGGGATGAAAAGCGCGAACATCGTGTCGATTTTGGCGGAGTTCGAAGAGCGTGGCCTTTTTCTGCGGGATGCCGACGCGTCCGATCAGCGTATTCAAAGATTGTTTCCGACCCGAAAAGGAGAGGCGGCGGCACGCGAAGGGCTTGCGCGCATCATCGAGCATGAGAACAAGCTGCTGTCCCGGCTGAACGGCTCCGAACGGGCCGAACTGCTGCGGCTCCTTGCGCGCCTATGGCAACCCGACGAACCATCCTGAAGGTGCCTCGGCGTTATGACCGGTTGACCGATAGCCGGGCCGCGAAAGAAGACCGACCCCGGTCCCCGGCATCTCCGTGTGATCAGATCCATACATCCTATCGGCCACGTGTCCGCCACCCGGCATGACGGACACCGCATTCAAAGACCGAAGGCAGACAGCGCTTGCGCCTGGGCCAGACGTCACCGCGTCATCAGCAACGGCACGGGGCTCGTTTCGAGCATCGAGCGCGTCACGCCGCCGAAGATCCATTCCCGCACGCGCGAATGTCCGTATGCGCCCATGACGATCAGTTCCGCGCCGATGTCCACGGCATGTTGCCGCAGGACGTCAGAAACGGACCGCCCGCCGCTTGCCAGAACATCGACCGAGACACGAACCCCATGCCGGGCGAGAAAGGCGGCGACATCCGCGCCCGGTTCCTCGCCGTTGCTGCGGGTGGAGGCATAGGGATCGACAAGGGCGACGCTGACATTCGCGGCCGCCTTCAGTTGCTCCATCGCGGCACGAACGGCCTGGCTCGCCTCATTGCGGGAGTCCCAGGCAACCAGCACCGTGCCGGGACGGAGCGAGACCGAGCGCCCCTTTGGCACGACCAGGATCGGTGCCGGCGACTGGAACAAGGCACCGTTCAATATTCCCGATCGCATATCATCCTCGGCCAGAAGGCCGCCGCCGATCAATGTCAGATCGACATAGCGTGCTCGTTCGCCGATTTCATTGTCGACCCATCCGTACTCGGTAAAAATACTGTCGACATCAAACGAAATGCCGCTTGCCTGCAGCAGGGTCTTCACGGCAGCGACCCTTTGGTCCAGCGCCTCCATCTCGCGTTCCCGTTCCTCGACCCACACAACGGAGGTGACCTCGCCGTATCCACCGACAGGAGCGATGGCAAGCGACGTGACCAGCACCGAGAGATGTGCCTCGGCCGTCTGGCAAAGCTCGATTGCAGAATGCAGATCGTCATCGTTCTGGCGAACGCCGATGACACTCAAAATGGTTTTGACTTGCATGATCACGCCTCCGGTTTGAACCTGTTGGATTGGTGTGAGTTTACGTCCGAGACGATGCGCTGCCTTGATCTTGGTCAAGCTGGTCGGCGGAGGATGGATCGCGGACATCCGGCCGCTTGATATGGGTCAATGCCAACGGCAAAAGCCGGCGATATCTAGCTGACATGCATCAGGCCGCGGACAAATCCGGCCCAATATTCCGCCGCAGCCGATCACGTCCGGCGCAGCGCTGGAAACTGATTTCCAATCGAAGGAAACATCATGACGGATGCGAACCTCCTGCTCACGTTCAACGCAGGCTCGTCAACCATCAAGATCGGCCTGTTCCGCTGTGAGGCAGACGGCGCTCAGCGCATCGGCAAAGGCGTGATCGACCTTGGCAGGCGGCCCTTGTCCTTTCACCTCACCGAAGGACCCGCAACTTTTGATGTCCGGCTGCGCGCCGAAGGCGGAGAGGATCTGCGCAATGTGATGGCGGAAACATTGGACGTGCTCGCCGGGCATTTCGATATGAATGCACTGCATGCGGTCGGCCATCGTGTCGTCCATGGCGGCGATCGGTTCGCCGGCGCCATTCGCCTCGACGAGGCCAGCATCGGCCAGATAGACGAATTGACCGCGCTCGCCCCTCTGCATCAGCAGCAGGCCCTGCGCCTGATCCGCGCCGTCAACCATCTGCGCCCGACACTTGCGCAGACTGCGTCCTTCGACACCGCCTTTCACGCGACCCAAAGCGATCTCGTTCGCCGATTTGCCCTGCCCCGCGCCCTGCACGACCAGGGGATCAAGCGCTACGGCTTCCATGGCCTTTCCTATGCATTCATCGCCGCGGAACTGCGGCGGCGCGCGCCAAAGCTTGCCACAGGCAAGATTATTGTCGCGCATCTGGGCAGCGGCGCCAGCCTCTGCGCCCTCGATGGCGGTGAAAGCCGCGATTGCAGCATGGGGTTTTCGACGCTGGACGGCATCCCGATGGCGACGCGTTGCGGCGCTCTTGATCCCGGCGTGCTGCTGCATCTTCTCGGACCGAAGCACAGGACGCTCCGCAACCTCGAGGACATGCTTTATTACCGCTCCGGCCTGCTCGGCGTTTCCGGCATCAGCGCCGATACACGCGATCTGCTGAGGGACGAGCGCCCCGAAGCCCGAGAAGCGAT
>JASGEG010000359.1:0-62188 GCA_047606605.1 Rhizobium sp. | reverse complement strand
CGGTCCCACTCATGATTGAGTATGAGGCCGTCATGACAAGGCCGGAGCATTTGAAAGTATCCGGCCTGTCGGCTGCTGATGTGGGTACGGTGCTGGATGCCGTTACGGATATGGCGACGCCGGTTCACTTGGCGTTTCTATGGCGGCCCGTATTGAAGGATGCGGACGACGACATGGTGCTGGAAACGGCCGTCAATGGACGGGCGGATGCCATCGTAACGTTCAACTTGAAGGACTTTGGCAAGCATCCGCAACGCTTCAGCATCGATGTCATTTCTCCGGGCAATGCGTTGAAAGGATTGGAGCAAGGAAGATGAGAAAAAGTAACTTTGCCCTAAGGCTGCAAAACTCGCTTCTGGATGAAGCCCGCAAGGTGGCCGAACAGGAAGGTGTTGCGCTCAATCAGTTCATCAATACGGCCGTGGCGGAAAAACTCTCTGCCTTGAGAACGGCAAGCTATTTCCAAGAACGGGCGATGCGCGCCGATATTGGTAAGGCCCTTGAAGTCCTTGGCCGCGCTGGTGTCGGCAATCCGCCCGACAAAGGCGATGAAATAGAAAGATAGAGAATGGCGTCGGCCGTCTGCTTCATCCGAGAGGGCTTCAAATGGTGTTGCGTCAGGCACTGGCCTGGGCATTGACCTGCCATCCGCTCACCCATATCTGCCGCAAACCGTCGCCTTCGCCCTTGAACCATGATCCTGCCGCCTCGCAGCCTTCGATCCGGTCGCTGCGGAAATTGCGGATTGCCTGGCGCAGTTCGCACCAGGCGACGATATTGGCGGTCTCGGCATAATAGATCAGCGCGATCGGGCGGATGATGCGTTCGGTGGCGCGGCCGAGTTCATCGCGATAGGAAAGATCCAGCTTCTCCTCGTCGCGGATGGCGCGGCGCACCAGGGCAAGATCGGTTGCGGCGGTCGAAGGGGCGAAGAAGCCCCAGGCGTGCAGCGCGTTGGCGTCGATCGTCTGGCGCAGCGGCGGCGGCACGGCGCCGGCGATCTTGGCGCTGACGCGTTTGGCGGCCTGTTTCAGCTCATCGTCGCCGGTGCGCTCCAGGAGCGCCAACGACAGCACGATCGCCTCCATTTCCTCGATCGAGAACATCAGCGGCGGCAGGTCGAAGCCGGGGCGCAGGATATAGCCGATGCCGCGTCCGCCTTCGATCGGCACGCGCATCGCCTGCAGTGCAACGATGTCGCGATAGACCGAGCGCACCGTCACCTCCAGCCGCTCGGCGATCGTTGCCGCCGTCACCGGCTTTTTCGCCAGCCGCAGGATCTGGATGATCTCGAACAGGCGCGACGCCTTGCGCATTTCATCCTCCCGGTTTGAAGGCTACTGACAATACCCTGTCAGTTGGGCGCATGTATAGAACGATCTATCGGATTGAAAATCAACAGATTCCTATGCGGCTTACGCGCATGGGGCGATAGGCAACTGACATGGATTATACGGAAAACCTCTGGCTCTATTTCCTTCTTCTCTTCGGCATCATCATCGTGCCGGGCATGGACATGCTCTTCGTGCTTGCCAACGCGCTGACCGGCGGGCGCAACAGGGGGCTTGCCGCGACCGGCGGCATCATGCTGGGCGGCGCTGTGCATTCGCTGAACGGCGCGCTCGGCGTCGGCCTGCTGATGCATTTCGTGCCGATCCTGTTCAATCCGCTGCTGCTTGCCGGCGCAGCCTATATGGCTTTCATCGGCATCACGCTGATGCGCAGCTCGATCACCGTCGGCCACGGCGAGGGGCCGGCCGGCAGCCGTTCCGCCTGGCGGGCCTTTCGCCAGGGGGCGATCACCTGCCTGATCAATCCCAAGGCCTATCTTTTCATGTTTGCCGTCTATCCGCAGTTCCTGAAGCCGGATTATGGACCGATCTGGCTGCAGGCGACCATCATGGGGCTGATGACCGTCGCCACGCAATTTGCCGTCTATGGCGGGCTTGCCGTCACCGCCGGCCGCAGCCGCGACCTGCTGGTCGCCAATCCCTGGGCAACCGCTCTTGCGGGGCGCGCCGCCGGGCTGCTTCTTTTTGCCGTCTCGGTCTTCACCGTATGGGAGGGCTGGAGGACGGCCTGACCGCCAAAGGACATTTCGAACATCACGCCGCTTCTGCTAAGCTCTCACCACTTTGTGACTTCATAGCCGGCACGGAAATCGGCAAACATGTCGTCTGTGACGGAGCGCCGACCGTGTTTTCGGTCCTGATCGCAATGAAGAGGTAGGAGAGATACATGAGATGGAGAGTGATTGTGGCGGCGACGGCTCTGGCCGGTGTCGCCTTCGGTTCTGTCGTTGCCGCCGACGGCACGCATGATTCCCGTATCGCGCTGATGAAGAAGGTCGGTGGCGCCGCCGGCGCTCTCGGCGCCATCGCCAAGGGCGACAAGCCTTACGATGCCGAAGTCGTCAAGGCATCGCTGACGACGATTGCCGAAACCGCAAAGGCCTTCCCGAACCAGTTCAATCCGGACAGCGACAAGACCGATCCGGAGGTCAATCCGAAGATCTGGGACAACCTCGACGACTTCAAGGCCAAGGCCGCCAAGCTCTCGACGGACGCCGAGACGGCGCTTGCGCAGCTCCCCGCCGATCAGGCCGGCGTCGGCGCGACGCTCAAGACCCTTGGCGGCAGTTGCGGCGCCTGTCATCAGGCCTACCGCATCAAGAAGGATTAAGCGGTAGGTCGGTATCATCACGACATCAGGTCCAGTATCCGCACCGGCTCCATCGCCGGTGCGGCGTTTTGTGGTTTGGAGCCGGTCGGGCGGCAAGCTGAAGGGGATAGGCATGATTGCGCGATTTGTTCGATGGCTGCTCTGTCTCGTCGGTCTCGCCATTATCGGCTTCGGCACCTTCTATGTGGTCACGGCACCGTCGCCGCTGCCGGAGAGCCATTGGGCCGGTCTCGGCGATCCCGATATTAAGAACGGCGAAATGGTGTTCTGGGCCGGCGGCTGTACCAGCTGTCACGCGGCGCCGGGTGCGCAGGGCGACGCCAAGCTCGTCCTTTCCGGTGGATTGGCGCTCAACAGCCCATTCGGCACCTTCCATGTGCCGAATATCTCGCCGGACGAGACGGCCGGGCTCGGCAACTGGACGCTTACCGATTTCGGCAATGCCATGAAGCGCGGCGTCGGCAGGAATGGCGAGCATCTTTATCCGTCCTTTCCCTACGGTTCCTATGCCCGCATGAGCGACAAGGATATCAACGATCTCTGGGGTTTCCTGAAGACGCTGCCAAAGAGCGGCAATGTCGCGCCGCCGCATGAGCTGCCGTTTCCCTTCGATATCCGGCTGGCGCTGGGCGGCTGGAAATTCCTCTATTTCAACGACCAGCCGCGCGCCGTGCTCGCCAATGCCGACGAGACGGTCAGGCGCGGCCAATATCTGGTCGAAGGCCCCGGCCATTGCGGCGAATGCCACACCCCGCGCGATGCTCTCGGCGGCTTCCTGAAGGACAAATGGCTGGCCGGCGCGCCGAACCCGGAGGGCAAGGGCACTATTCCGGACATCATCCCCGGCTCGAAGGCGGTTGGAAGCTGGAGCGCTGCCGATATCGCCAACTATCTCGAAACCGGCTTCACCCCGGATTTCGATTCCGCCGGTGGTTCGATGGCCGAGGTGCAGCAGAACATCGCCCATCTGCCGGCGTCCGATCGCGACGCGATCGCCGCTTATCTGAAGGCGCTGCCGGCGCGATGACGCGCGAGGCCGGTTTGCCGGTGGCTTCAGCGTCGTTGCGCCAGATAGAGATGCGTCTCGTACTTGAGCTCGAATTCGCCGCCTTCCGCCGCGATTGCCGTCGCAATGGCTCCAAGCAGAGCCTCTCTTTGCGCATCCGACAGCAGACGGTGGCCTGAGAGCGTGCGGAGAAGATCGGTGTAGCTTGCCGCACTATGTTTACGGCTCCAGGCATAGCAGCGATGCGTGACGGGGCCGAAGTGTTCGGTCTGTGCGAATTGCGCGGCGAACGGGCCGTCTGGCAGATACCAGGCTTCGGCGGGCGGACCGGAGAGGGCGGGGGCGTATCGCGAATAGATGCGGGCAAATTCGGCGCCGAGCGATGGCGAAGGCGACATCGGCACGTTGCCGAACACGGCAAGCGTTCCCTCCGCCGCGAGATGAGCCGCCGACTTGGCAAAGCGGACCTCCGGCGCGACCCAATGGAAGGACTGGGCGGCGAGCACGAGCTTGAATGCCTCTGTCTCGCTGGCCCAGGCCTCGAAGGTCGATTGCGCAAAGCGGACATTCGGAAATTCCGCCAGGTTTGCGGCCGCCATGCCGATCAGTTCGGCGCCGGGATCGAGCGCAAGGACTGGAAAGCCGCGCCGGGCAAACCCTTGCGTCGCCTGTCCCGTGCCGCAGCCGATTTCGAGGATACGATCGGTCGTGTTCAGGCCGGCAACGGCGATGACGTCTTCGAAGAGCGGTTCCGGATAGATCGGGCGCACGCCACCATAAAGTGCCGCCACGCCGTCAAAGGTAAACCGCCGTTCCAAGGGATATCCTCAGTTGAAAGATCGCAGCCAGGCAGCCTTTTTTCCATCGTATTTCCATCGGAGGTTACAGCATCTCGGATGGGGCGTACAGCAAAGGGGACGGCGAGCGTGGACGCAGCGGTAAAGCAAAAGGTTCCCTATTTCAGCCAATGGGAAACGCCTGACATGACGCTGGCGGTGGTGGCCGAGGGGGCTCAGGCGGCCTTGCTGAAAGATCCGCTCTGGGCGTCTTCCGGCGCGCGCAGCGTCGAGGACTATGCCCGCTGGGCCGGCAATCTTTGCGGCATGGCCTGCCTGAAGATGGTTCTGGCCGCTCGTACCGGCCAGACGATCCCGATCATGGATCTGGCGATGGGATGCAGGGAGCATGGCGGCTATGTCGAGGAGCCGGATGGCAGGATCAAGGGCTTGATCTACGCGCCCTTCGTTCCCTTCGTCAAAGATCGCTACGGCCTCAATGCCAAAGTCGTCACCGGAATTTCCACCGCCGATATCGGTGATATCCTGGAAGAGGCGGCGTTCTTCATTGCGTCCGTCCACCATTCCATTCGCTGGCCCGAGACCGAGCCGCCGTCGAAGGGCGGCCATCTCGTGCTGGTCACCGCGCTCGAAGGCAGCAGCATCCGCTTTCACAATCCATCGGGCCACGAAGACGCTACCCGCGAGAATGTCGAGATGCCGCTGGAAACATTCGACCGGTTTTTTGCCGGGCGCGGGATCGCCATCGATCGCTGACGATAGGAAGGTCAACGGCGATCCCGGCACAGGCCGGTTTCAGGCCAGCGCTTGCAGAAAGCGCATGCCGGTGACCGGACGCGGCTTGAAATCCATGTTTTCGTAGAAGCGGTGCGCCTGGACATTGCCGGTCGCGGCGCTGACGGAGAGGTAGCCGCAGCCGGCCTTGCGGGCGACGTCGCGGGCGCGGTCGACGAGATGTTGGCCGATGCCGTGGCCGCGATGGCCGTCGCGCACGAAGAGATGATGCAGGTCCATGCCGCGCTGGCCTTCCTGCGCCCGGTAGAGCGGCACGAGAATGGCGTAGCCCATCAGCCCGTTTCCGCCTTCGGCCACCAGCGCCGTGATCCAGGGTATCGGCCCGAAGAGGTCGCGCTCGAGCTGTTCCGGCGTCGTCACGGCGGGGTCGCCATGATGGGCGGCCAGCAGGCCGATCATGTCATTCAGTTCCAGCAGATCGCGCGGCTGCGCGGTGCGGATGGTGATGACGGAGGGGCGGAGAAGTGAAATTTCGCTATCGTCCAGCATGGTATTTCGCGTCCTTGTTTCGAATGAGCCGTCAGGACGCTGATACAACAAAGCCGCCTGACGGCGGCTTGTTGACACTATGATCTGTCCTAGCCGCCCCTTACAGGTACAGCCAAAAATACGAGCAATTGTGGAGCGCTTGCGTGATCATGGGCGCATAGATGATCCGGAATGGCGGATTTGTCAATGGGGCACCGCCATCGCGCCGCCACGCATGCCCTATCGCCGGGCGCCGGCGCCATAGCGGCTGGCGCCATGCCTGCCATTATCCCCGTATGCCTCGCCGAACAGGGTTTGCTTCCTCCACTTCTCTATAGTATACCCCCCTATATTATATTTCGAGGTCGTCATGTCGCATACCATTCGTGAGCAAGCCAAGCTCCTGTCCCGCATCCGTCGCCTCAAGGGGCAGATGGAGGCGGTGGAAAGGGCGCTGGAGGCGGAGCGGCCCTGTGGGGAGATCCTGCAGTTGCTCGCGTCGATCCGGGGTGCGCTGACCGGCCTGACCGGCGAGATCGTCGAGGATCACCTGCGCGAACATGTGCTGGAGGCCGAAAATGAGACGGCCCGCCGTCAGGCTGTCGATGAAATATCCGATGTGTTGAAGACCTATCTGCGTTGATCGGATGCTTGGAAAAATGGAACGGGAGACCGATGTCATGAGTGGTTCTTCGGATGCGCTGACGCACAGCCATGTGTTTCTCGGCACCGATCATCGGCGCAACGAGCGCCGTATCTGGTTCGTCATCGCGCTGACGGCGATCATGATGGTGATCGAGATCGGCGCCGGCTCGCTCTATGGCTCGATGGCGCTGGTCGCGGACGGCTGGCACATGTCGACGCATGCCAGCGCCATGCTGATTTCGGCGCTCGCCTATCTCTATGCCCGCCGCCACGCTCACAATGCGCGCTTCACCTTCGGCACCGGCAAGCTCGGCGATCTCGCCGGCTTCGCCAGCGCCATCATCCTTGCGATGATCGCGCTGCTGATGGCGTGGGAAAGCCTGCTGCGGCTGCAAAATCCCGTTGTGATCGACTATCGCGAGGCGATCGCGATTGCGGTCGTCGGCCTGCTCGTCAATATCGCCAGCGCCTGGCTGCTGCGCGACGATCACGCCCACCATCATCACGGGCACGGACACGATCATGGCCACGGTCATCATCATGACCCTCATCACGATCACCCCCACGACCACGATCACCCCCATCCCCATCCGCAGGGCGTTTCGGACAACAATCTGCGCTCGGCCTATATCCATGTCATTGCCGACGCCATGACCTCGGTTCTGGCGATCGTCGCGCTTCTGCTCGGCAGCCGCTTCGGCTGGACCTTCCTCGATCCGGTGATGGGTATCGTCGGCGGCCTGGTGATCCTGCAATGGTCGTGGAGCCTGTTGCGTTCCACCGGCGGCATCCTGCTCGATTTCATTCCGCCGGGTGAGGAGCTGCCCGAGGAAATCCGCGAGGCCATCGAGACGGATAGCGACCGCATCACTGACCTGCATGTCTGGCAGGTCGGCCCCGGCCATCACGCCGCGATTGTTGCCGTCGCGACGCCGGAGCCGCGCGATGCAGCCTTCTACAAGGCCCGGCTCGCGGGCCTCCACGAACTGTCGCATGTCACCGTCGAGGTCACGGTCGAAAAGGCTGCCTGAGGCGGCGGAAGTTCGTTGCTTGCCAGAGCCTTGCCATATTCCGCGCTTACCCCAGATTCGGCCTGATTCCGCTGGAGGTTTTCCGCATGCCCACATTGTTGACGCGCCGCCGCCTCATGGCCGGGTCGGCGCTGCTCATCCCCGCCCTGACCTTTGGCCCCGACGCGCTGTTTGCCGAGGATGCGAGCGCCAGCAAGAGCCCGGATGCAACGGCTCCGGCCGCCGATGCGCAGGAGAATTCCGAGACGCCGGATGACGGCGACGGGATGGAGGGCAATCCGGCGGACAATTCCCAGGCGGCGGAGGACGCGGACAAGCAGCTCGCGGATCTGGAAAAGAAGACTGGCGGTCGTCTCGGCGTCTCCGTGCTCGACACGGAAACCAATATCTCGCTCGGCAGCCGCGAGGCGGAACGCTTCGCCCTGTGCAGCACCTACAAGGTGCTCGCCGTCGGCTTCGTGCTGGCCCGCGTCGACCAGGGCGTGGAAAAGCTCGACCGGCGCGTGACTTACGGCAAGGATATCCTCGTTACCTATTCGCCGGAGACGGAAAAGCATGCGGACGGCGACGGCATGACGGTCGCTGAGCTTTGCCAGGCCGCCATCACGCTCAGCGACAATACGGCCGCCAATCTGCTGCTCGACAGTTTTGGCGGTCCGGCGGCGCTGACGGCGTGGCTGCGCACCTCCGGCGATACGGAAACCCGGCTCGACCGCAAGGAGCCGGATCTCAATCAGGCGGTCAAGGATGACCAACGCGATACGACCACGCCGGATTCCATGCTGGATACGCTCGGGCTGCTGACGCTCGGCAATACGCTGTCGGAGACCTCTCGCGATCAATTGTCCAATTGGCTGGTCAACAACACCACCGGAAATGCGCGTCTGCGGGCCGGCCTGCCGAAGGAATGGAAGGTCGGTGACAAGACCGGCACCGGTGACAACGGTTCCTATGGCGACGTCGCCGTCATCTGGCCTCCGGAGCGCGGCCCGATCCTCCTCGTCACCTATGTCGGCGAAGCGACCGCCCCGGCAAAGGACATCGAGGCCGTCTTCGCCGATGTTGCCAAGATCGTCGCGGGCATGGTCGGGTGAAATAGTAGTGCCCTGGAATGTGACCGGCAAATCAGGGCAATAGGGTTGTGACCTGAATCAGGATCGTACCGTCTTCACGTCGTTTCGAGAGAGTTCGTGTGGAGAAGGAGGATCGGTGCATTCGTCGTTGGGCTCTGCGGCCGTATATCTCGGACCTGCAATCACGCCTGCTATGTGCCGCAAAAGGTCTGCAGCACCCGTTCCGCCGGCTGTGGCGGCTCGGCATAGGGCGCTAGAGACGGCTGGTCCTCATAGGGTTTCGTAAGAACGGTCAGCAGCGCCTCGAACAATGAAAAATCATCGTCTTCCACGGCGGCCTGGATCGCCTGTTCGATGCGATGGTTGCGCGGGATGAAGGCCGGATTCACGCGGCGCATCGCCCTTGCGCGCTCGTCCGCGGACCGAGGATCGCGGCTCAGGCGCTCCCGCCAGCGTGTCAGCCAAGGCAGGATGGATTGCGGGTCGGTGAAACCCGCGGCAAAAGCGGTTGCCGCCTCGTCGTCTGCAGCGAGCGCCGCGAGCCGCCGGAAGGTCAGGGTAAAGTCCGCTTCCCCTTGCTGCATCAAGGCCAGCAGCGACTGGATGAGGTCGAGATCGCCGTCATCCTCGCCGGCAAGCCCGATCTTGGCGCGCATGCCGGCCAGCCAATGGCCCTGGAAGCGCTCGCCATAGGCCTTGATCACCGTGTTCGCCAGGTCGACGGCCGTATCGAGCGTCGGATCGATCAGCGGCAGCAGCGTTTCGCCGAGCCGGGCGAGATTCCACTGACCGATTCCCGGCTGGTTCGCATAGGCATAGCGCCCCTGCCGGTCGATCGAGGAAAAGACGGTTGCCGGATCGTAGGCATCCATGAAGGCGCAGGGGCCGAAGTCGATGGTCTCACCCGATACGGTCATATTGTCGGTATTCATCACGCCATGGATGAAGCCGACATGCAGCCAGCGGGCGATCAGCGATGCCTGCCGCTCGGCCACGGCTTCCAGCAAGGCGAGATAGCGGTTCTTGCGGTCCTTGATATCCGAGTAGTGCCGGTCGATCACATGGTCGGCGAGGATGCGCAGATTGTCCGTATCGCCGCGCGCGGCAAAGAACTGAAAGGTGCCGACGCGGATATGGCTGGCGGCGACACGGGTGAAGACGGCGCCGGGCAGGGCCTCCTCCCGATAGACGGGCTCGCCCGTCGTGACGGCGGCCAGCGCGCGCGTCGTTGGAATGCCGAGCGCGTGCATGGCTTCGCTGACGATATATTCGCGCAGGACCGGCCCGAGCGCCGCGCGCCCGTCACCGCGCCGCGAAAACGGCGTTGGTCCCGCGCCCTTGAGCTGGATATCGCGGCGCCGGCCGTGGCGGTCGATGACTTCGCCGAGCAGGATCGCCCGGCCGTCGCCGAGCTGCGGCACGAAGCCGCCGAACTGATGGCCGGCATAGGCCATCGCAAGCGGTTGGGCGCCCGGCAGGGGCTCGTTGCCCGAGAAGATCGCCGCTCCCTCCCGTTCCAGAACGTCGGCGTCGAGCCCGAGTTCACGCGCCAATGCCGCATTGAACTTGATCAGCCGGGGTTCGCGAACCGGCGTCGGCGCTTGTTCCGCGAAGAACTGCGGCGGCAGGCGCGCATAGCTGTTGTCGAACGGGGCCGGCGGTGCCTGAAGCACCGGATTGTCGTGAAGAGAAGAGCTCATGCCTCTAAGGTAGGCCCGGGCGGGACAGGGTGCAAGGCGCTTGTCTCCGGTAGGAAATCATCCTACTTTATCTTACCAGAAACAGGAGCTTGCCATGAACGAAAAACTCAGCATCTCGCTTCCCAGCGAAATGGTCGCCGCCATCAAGAGCCGCGTCGATGCCGGAGCCTATGCCTCCACGAGCGAGGTTCTCCGTGCAGCTGTTCGGGTTTGGTTGCGCGAGGAAGAGGAATATCAAGAACGGATCGCGGCGATCCGGCAGAAGGTCAAGGCCTCGTTGGATGATCCGAGGCCGAATTTGAGCGGACACGAAGTCAAGCAGCGTCTTGATGCTTTTTTTGACAAGCGTCGCTGACCCATGGAGCGATTCGCGGTCGAATACCGCCCGGAAGCTGTTGAAAATCTTCTCGATATCGCCGCCTATGTGTTCGAGCGAAGCCAAAACATCAAGACGAGTGAAGGGTATCTCGATCGTATCTATAGGCGCTGCGAAAAAATTGGCGACGCTCCTTATGGCGGTGTTGTGCGGGATGATCTGGGGTCCGGCATTCGCATGGCTGTCTTTGAGAAGAGCATCATTATCCTTTACACAATCGTGGATAATACGGTCTGGATCACCAATATTTTTTCCGGTAGCCGAGACTACGAAGCGCTTCTGGCTCGCCCCTAGCCATCCTCTATCTCCCGCGCCATCTCCGCCAGTTTCCTCACCGTGTTGAGGTTCCGCGTGGTCGCAAGCTTCAGCGCTGGCAGCTTCAGTTTCGAACGCCCGCTGCCGTCGGGATAGTGGATATAGATTTCCCTTCCGGCGACATGCACTTCCTCGCCGCCAGGTGCCACCAGCTTGTCGAGGACATCGGCTGGCGCAGGTTCTGGAAGAAAGGCAACGAGCAGATAGTTCGGCTTGGCGTGCGGGAAGGGAGATCCGTCGGCAATGGCCTGTAGATCCCGGCGGCTGCGCAGGATCACGCCCGGCGATTTGCCCATCTTGCGCGCCAGCGCCTCTTCCAGCTTTGCCCATACCGTCGCCTCGTCCTCGTCGGAGCGGAAAAGCACGTTGCCACTCTGGATATAGGTTTTCACGTCGGCAAGGCCGATCTCCTCGCAGAGCGCCTTCAGTTCCACCATCGGCAAGGTGCCGGTGCCGCCGACGTTGACGGCACGCAGCAGGGCGATATGGACGGGCATCTCCGCCTCCCGCGCTCGGTTACATCTTGCCCGCGACCTTGATGGCGAAGCCGTATTCGAAGGCGATTTCTTCGAGCCGCTGGAAGCGGCCGGAGGCGCCGCCGTGGCCCGCATCCATGTTGGTCTTCAAGAGGATCGGCGCGTCGCCGCTCGTCTTCTCGCGCAGCCTGGCGACCCATTTCGTCGGTTCCCAATAGGTGACGCGCGGATCGGTGAGGCCGCCGAGCGCCAGGATCGGCGGATAGGGCTTTTCGCCGACATTGTCATAGGGGCTGTAGGCGGCGATCTGCTCGTATTCTTCCTGGCTGTCGATCGGGTTGCCCCATTCCGGCCATTCCGGCGGGGTCAGCGGCAGCGTGTCGTCCAGCATGGTGTTCAGCACGTCGACGAAGGGCACGGCGGCGATGATGCCGGCGAATTTCTCCGGCGCCATGTTGGCGACGGCGCCCATCAGCATGCCGCCGGCCGAGCCGCCCTCGGCGATGATGTTCGCGTAGGAGGTGAACTTCTCCTGGTTTAGATAGTCGGCTGCGGCGATGAAGTCCTTGAACGTATTGGTTTTCTTCTCCATCTTGCCGTCTTCGTACCAGGCAAAGCCCTTGTCCTTGCCGCCGCGGATATGGGCGATGGCATAGACGAAGCCGCGATCGGCGAGCGACAGGCAATTGGTGTTGAAGCCGGCGGGGATGGTGACGCCATAGGCGCCGTAGCCGTAGAGCAGGCAGGGTGCCGAACCGTCGAGCGGCGTGTCCTTGCGGTAAAGCAGGGTCACCGGCACGCGCTCGCCGTCCCAGGCCGGGGCGAAGACGCGGCGGGTGATGTAGTCGTCCGGATTATGGCCCGAAGGCACTTCCTGCGTTTTCAGCAGGGTGCGCTCGCGCGTCACCATGTTGTAGTCGTAAAGCTGGCTCGGCGTCGTCATCGAGGAATAGGAGAAGCGGATGACGTCGGTGTCGTATTCCGCCGCGCCCTGCAGGCCCAGCGAATAGGCCTCCTCGTCGAAGGCGATCGCGTGTTCCTCGCCGCTGCGGCGATCGCGGATGACGATGCGCGGCAGGCCGTCCTTGCGTTCCAGCCAGATGAGATGGCGCGCATAGGCCATGTGGCTGAGAAGCAGCGTACCCGGCTTATGGGCCACGACTTCGCGCCAGTTTTCCTTGCCTGGTTTGTCGACCGGCGTCTCCATGATCTTGAAATCCTTGGCGTCGCCGTCATTGGTGAGAATGTAGAAGACGTCGCCGCCCTCGGCCATCTCATATTCGATGCCGGTGTCGCGCTCAGCCACCAGCTTCGGCTCGGCCGTCAGGTCCGAGGTCGGGATGAGGCGGTATTCGCTGGTTTCATGGTCATGGATGTCGATGAAGATGAAGTCGTCGAGCAGGGAGCCGCCGACGCCCATGAAGAAGCCCGAATCCTCTTCTTCGTAGACCAGCCGGTCTGCCGATTGCGGCGTGCCGATAATGTGATGGAAAATCTTCGACGGACGGTGATTTTCGTCCTGCAGTGTATAGAAGAAGCTCTTGCCGTCCGGCGCCCAGACGCCGTCGCCGCCGGTATTCTCGATGACATCGGCCAGGTCCTCGCCGGTTTCGAGATTGCGCACCTTCAGCGTGAAATATTCCGAGCCCTTGTCGTCATAGCCCCAGATGCCGTGGCTATGGTCGGTAGAGTGGTCGATGCCGGAGAGGCGGAAATAGGACTTGCCCTCGTTTTCCTTGTCGCCGTCGAGCAGCAGCTTGCGCTCGCCGCCGTCGCGCGGCTCGCGGAAATAATGCGGCTGCTCGCCGCCGGTGACATAGAGCGTGCCGTAGGCATAGGGGCCGTCTTTGACGGGGACGGAGCTGTCGTCCTCCTTGATGCGCCCTTTCATCTCGGCAAACAGCACTTTTTGCAGCTCTTTCGTGTCCGCCATGGCGGCGTTCATATAGGTGTTTTCAGCCTCCAGATGCGCGCGGATTTCCGGATCGAGGATCGAGGTGTCCTTGAACATCGCCTGCCAGTTGTCGGCGCGCAGCCAGGCGTAGTCGTCGGTGCGGGTGATGCCGTGGCGGGTATCCGTGACCGGCTTTTTCGGCGCGACGGGCGGGATGGGAAGGCTCTTGAATGGGGACACTGGAAGGCTTTCTCTGGGATGAAAGTCGGGTCTGCGGTGAAAGAGAAATAGAGGGCGCATGGCCGCGGTTCAAGCGGCAATCGTCCGCTCAAGCCTCGTGCAAGCGGATGGTCCTAGGCTTCGGTCGGGTTGGCGATGGGAGGTCCCGCCCGCGATTGCCATGATGTGACCACATTCTTTAACGAAGTCCGCATGGCGTTGCGCTGATGCTAAGTGTTTCTTAGTATCCTTCTCCCGACTGGAAGAGATGCAGCTCGGAAAAATAACGAGGGACCGGTCTTCATGCTGAAATTCATCGCCATTCTCCTACCCCTGGCTTCCGTCGCAACCTCGGCCTTCGCCGTCGATGCGACCATAAAGAAGGAGCTGGAAAAGCTTGATCCTTCCGAGCGGATGGAGCAGGCCTGCGATACGGAGGCGATGAAGCGGATAGCCACGGAAAAGACCGGTTTCAAGCCGGACAAGGTGATCGCCTACACGTTCGGCGATCCCGCTATGGCGCCGGATTCGATGAATGCTCCCGGCGCCGTCTTCCGCAGCAAGGGCGACTGGTATCACCTGACCTACACATGCACGACCGGCCCGGAACATGTGCATGTGCGCGATCTGAGCTACCAGATCGGCGACAAGGTGCCGCGCGACAGCTGGCAGAAATATTATCTCTACGATTGAGGTCCTAAGTGCCCTTCCTGGCGCTCCAGGCGGTCGAGATCGGACAGGATGCGGTCCTGCACGTCGCGGCTCTGATGGCGGACGGCGTCCGTCAGGTCGCGTAGCGTCGCTCTCAGCCCATGGAGCTGGTCGACCAGGTCCATGACCACATCGACGCCAGGCTCGTTGACGCCCATGGCGTTGATCAGGTCGAGGATCAACTGGCCGCGCGCCAGGTCGGCGTCGCGGAACGACCGGCCCTCGCTCGTCGTCTCAGGAATGAGCCAGCCCTGTTCGATCCAGACGTCCAGAACCGTGTTGTCGATCTCGAGGTGCAGACGGAATTCGCGCTCGTTCATGGCTCATTCTCCCATGGTCTTTCTGGGATCTTGCGTCTTGCCGGCCTGCCAATCGGAGACGAACTTCGTCAGCTCGGCGTCGGGATGCTCCGGCAGGACGATCTTCAGCGAGACATAGGCGTCGCCGGCTTCCTTGCCGCGCACGGGCACGCCCTTGCCCTTGAGACGCAGGACCTTGCCGGTATTGGAGTTCGGCTGCAGCGTCACCGTGACGGCGCCGGAGGGCGTGGGGACGCGAACCTTGCCGCCGAGCACCGCCTCCGTCAGCGAAATCGGCAGTTCCAGCCTGATGTCGTCACCGTCGCGGGTGAAGAAGCGGTGCGGGCGCACATGCACCTCGATCAGCGCGTCGCCCGCCGCGCCGCCGCCGAAGCCGGGATCGCCCTTGCCGCGCAGGCGCAGCGTCTGCCGGTCCTTGGTTCCGGGCGGGATCTGTACGTCGAGCGCCGGTCCGTCCGGCAGGCTGATCTGCTTCTTCGTGCCGTTGATGGCGTCGAGGAAGTCGACCTCCATGGAATAGTGACGGTCCTGTCCCTTCATTCCGGATTGGCCCCTGCCGCGGCGCGAGAAAAAGCTGGAAAACACATCGTCCGCATCGCCGAAATCGGCAAAGCCGCCGCTGTTGCGATAGGGGCCACGCTGGCCCTCGCTTGCCGCATAGTCGCGATAGTAACTGCGCGGCTGTTGTTCGGCGCCGCTGCTGTCGATCTCGCCGCGGTCGAACTTCGCGCGCTTGTCCTCATCGCCGAGAATGCCGTAGGCGGCCGAGACTTCCTTGAACTTGTCCTCGGCCTGCTTGTCGCCGGGATTGAGATCGGGATGCAGCTTCTTGGCAAGCTTGCGATAGGCGGTCTGAATGTCCTTTTGCGGAGCGTCCCTTTTTACGCCCAGAATATCGTAGGGATCACGGCTCATGGATATTTCCCTTTGGGAGCACAGGAAGATTGGCAGATAGTGTCGCGACGGCCTCGTATCATAGATGATCGCATGCGGGAGCCATGACTTGCTGCCTGATCACAGGCATAGTCATGGCGATGGCCCGTCCGCCATATTTCCGTCGCCTTGCCGGATCATGCGGGCAGAAGGGATTAAGGCAGTCTGGCAATCCTCTGCCTTTTCCGCCAAACTTCATTGCATTCGATCCGACCGGTGACCGCCTGATGAACCGTTTCCTGCTGACATCCGCCTTCCTGCTGGCCGCCGTTCCGGCCGCCTTCGCCGTCGAGCAGGCGCCTCCCGGCTGGCCGCAGCTTCCGCCGAAGGCGCCGGCCTCGAGTGTCAAGCTGGTCGAGCCGCATCTGCATGTCAACCGGGCCGGCAAGGGGGCGCCGCGCATCGCGCTCACCTTCGATGCCTGCATGGGCAAGACCGATCCGCGTATCCTCTCCACCCTGGTCGATCAGCGCATTCCGGCGACGATCTTCGTCACCGCCCGCTGGCTGCGCACCAATCCCGACGCGCTCGCCACCTTCCTTGCCCATCCCGATCTCTTCGAGCTGGAAAATCACGGCCAGAACCACATTCCCGTTGTGGATGCTCCGACCAAGGTTTACGGCATCGTCGCCGCCGGCTCGCCGCAGGCCGTGGCCCAGGAAGTCAAGGGCGGCGCCGCCGCCATGCTGGCCGCCGGCATCCCGCAGCCGCACTGGTTCCGCGGCGCGACGGCGAAATACAATCTCTCGGCCATCGCGCAGATCCGCGGCATGGGCTATCGCATCGCCGGCTATTCGGTGAACGGCGACAGCGGCTCGCTGCTGCCGGCGAAATTGGTGGAAAAGCAATATGCCGCCGCAAAGGACGGCGACGTCATCATCTCGCATATCAACCAGCCGACTCATGCCGCCGGCGAAGGGGTTGCGGCGAGCATCCTGGCGCTGAAGGCCAAGGGCGTGCAGTTCGTCCGCCTGCAGGACATTCCCGAGCAGGGTGACGACGACACCACCAACTGAAGGCCGGGTTGCCGCGAACGGTCATCGGGCCTGCCGGCAGTCCTCAGTCCGGCAGTTGCGGCTGTGTCTTTTCCTCGAAAAACAATTCGTTAGCCACGGTCATGACGACCAGCGACAGGGGCAAAGCGAGCATGGCGCCGACGGCGCCCCACATCCATGTCCAGAAGATGATGGCCAGGAAGACGACGAAGGGATTGAGTTCCCATTGCCGGCCCATGACCGCCGGGAAAACCAGGTTCTCCACGCAGAGATGGGCGGCAAAGAACGCAACGGCCGGCGCCAGGCCGAAGAGGATATCGTCATGGGTGATGATGCCGGCGATCGCCAACGCGACCGTCATCGACGCGATCCCGAGGAAGGGCACGAAGCTGGAGAGAAAGGCGAAAAGGCCCCAGAGGAGCGGCGCGCTCATGCCGCCGACATAGGCAATGAGCGTCATGATGACACCAAGGCCGGCATAGATCAGCGCCGCCGTCGCAAAATAGAAGCCGAGCACCTGTTCCACCGCATTGATGATGCGGATTGCCGCCAGCCGCGACGTCCTGCGCGAAAAGGTCAGGATGATGGTCTTGCGCAGGCTGACCCGTCCGGCGAGAAACAGCAGCAGCGCCGCGAAGAAGATCAGGCCCTGCACGATGGCGGGCGTCAGGCTGTTCGTGAGGACGTGCAGCACATTGCCGGTGTTTTCGAGCAGCACGTTGATTGACATCGGGCCGCTTTCGAAGGTTTGCGGCGTGATGTGCAGCCACTTGATCCGCTCGAGATAGGGCATCACCCGCTCGACGGTATGCTGGAAGGCATCGGGTCCTTTCTGCGCCAGGTTCGCCAAGGGGCCGGCAAGCGCATTCATGACGAGAAAGACGATCAGCGCGACCGCCGAGGACAGCAGGACGGCGTTGAGGATATGCGGCACGCCGAGCTTGCCGAGCTTTTCCGCTACCAGCCCGAGCACCATGCCGACGACGACGGCCAGGGTCACCGGGATCAGGATGATCGACATCATGGAGAGGGCGGTAAATGCCAGGAAGAGGAAGATGCCGATCAAGGCCCAGGCGGCGGCGATATCGAGCCCGTTCTTCTCGACGGGCGGGGCGGGTGACGTGTTGTCCAGCTGCTCGGTATCCGCCCGCAAGGCATCTACCCAGGCGCTAGACCTCTCCTCGCTTGCCGCCGTCCGGCGGCGTGCCTGTTTGCGTGTGCCATCGGCAATATCCATGCACCACACCCCGAATGCGCCATTACCATGATACGCAAACGCGAAAGCCCCGTTCCGGTTCCGGAACGGGGCTTTTGCATGGAACGATGTTCGTTGCGATCAGGCGATCAGATTGAGGCCGATGCCCCAGGGATCGCGCAGGGAAACGCCGCCGTCGCGCTTTTCCGTCTTGATCTCATGGGCCTCGAGAGCGGCAACCGCGGTGTCGAGCGCCTGTTTGTCGTTGAAGCGCAGCGTGTAGTCGGACAAGCCGGTCATGTGCTCGGAACGGACGCCGGCCCCGCGGCTGTTCCAGGTATTGGCGCCGAGATGATGGTGATAGCCGCCGGTGGCAAGGAAGGTCGCGCCGGGATAGCGCGCCGCCATCATCTTCATGCCGAGCACGTCGCGGTAGAAGGCGTTCGCCTCCGCAACGTCGCCGACCTGCAGATGGATATGGCCGATCGCCGAACCCTCCGCCATGCCGTCCCAGCGATCCTGCGGGGCGCTCTCGTAAAGCGCCTGCAGATCGAGCCGCAGCGTCGCCATTTCCACCGTGCCGTCGCCATGGAACGTCCATTGCTCATGCGGCCGGTCGGCATAGATCTCGATGCCGTTGCCTTCCGGATCGGAAAGGTAGATCGCCTCGCTGACGATATGGTCGGACGCGCCTTCGAGGGCGACGTTGTTGTGCGCGGCATGCCGCAGCCAGCGGGCCAGCTCGACGCGGCTGGGCAGCAGGAAAGCGGTATGGAAGAGGCCGGCCGCCGTCCGCGGCGCGCGCTGGGCGGCGCGATCCGTCGTCAGCGTCAGCAGCGGCTGGCCGGCAACGCCCAGGACCTCGCCGCTGGCCGTCTTTTCGATGACCTTCAGCCCGAGCATGTCCTGATAGAAGCGCGAAACCAGCGCCAGGTCGGTGACGACGAGATGCGACTGGCCGACATAGGCGGGACGCGTCAGCGCATAGGAAGGAGCGATTTCAGTCATAACGTACCAGCCTTCGATATTGTGGAAAGAGCAACCGGCCCACTGCATAATTCAATCCTCAAATCGGGATCGATCTGAGGATTGAATTATGCAGTAGATTCAAAGTTCTACAGCGACCTTTGCGCGTCAGATATGACGCGTGGCGCTGTAGTCGGCGAAAACGCCGCCGATAGCAGGGCCGGAAAGCGTTCGCCGGTCGATATGCCTCTTTGAAGATGCTCTGGCCCGCCGTACTTGCCATTGTATATGGCGCATTCCGATTGTTCACAGAAGGCTAGAAATTGCGGATTGAGCGTTCGTAATTCATTGACGATAATCACTTGATCCGTTCCCCGGTCATGAAGATTTACCCACGCATCCGCTTCTGACGATTGCTTCCATATCGATGAGATGCAACGATCGATACGATATGGTTGGAAGTGAGTAGATGACCGAGTTCAAGGGTATCCGTTGGGCCTATGATCGCTATGAAGTGATCGCCGACAGCATCGTCAACGGTGTCGGCGTGGTGTTCGCCTTGATCGGCGCGACGGCGCTGATCTTCTATGCAACGGTCTGGAGTTCCCATGGCGGGATCGCCGCCGCGTGGATCTATGGCGTCGGCCTCGTGCTGACGCTCGCCATGTCCTTCACCTATAATCTCTGGCCGGTCTCGCCGACGAAATGGTTCCTGCGCCGCTTCGACCATTCCGCCATCTTCGTGCTGATTGCCGCCACCTATACGCCGTTTCTCGAGCGCGGCGCCTCCGATCCCGTGCTGTTTGCCACGCTCATCGCCATGTGGGTGTTCGCCGCCTGCGGCATTGCGCTGAAATGCTTCTTTCCCGGCCGCTACGACAGGCTGGCGATCCTGCTCTATCTCGCCATGGGCTGGAGCGGCGTGCTGGTGGCCAAGCCGGTCTCCATGCATATCCCGTCTGCCTCGATGATGCTGATCGTCATCGGCGGGGTCATCTATTCGCTGGGCGTGATCTTCCATGTCTGGGAGAAGCTGCGCTTCCAGAACGCCATCTGGCACGGCTTCGTCATCTCCGCCGCCGCCGTGCATTATTCGGCGGTTTTCACCTGCTTCAGCCTGTCACCGGAAAGCTTTTGACGATCTGGGTCGTCGTCGCGCATTTCGTCGTCGGACGCAGGCTGCGCACCAGCCGCATCACCACGGCATCATAGCGCTGCATCGCCGCCTTCGGATAATCCATCTGGAAGAAGGCGGCGCCGCCGTTGCAAAGGGCCACGCCGCGCACATAGACGATGTGCCCTTGCCGCGTGCCCGAGAAGCTGATGCCGCGCGAGGTCGATTTCGAATAGGAAATCTGCCAGCCTTCGTCCCTGGCGCGGGCCATGCGGACATTCGCCTCGGTGGCGAAGTCGCCGTCCAGGATGTTGGCGCCGAACACCAGCAGCCTTGCGGATTGATCCGCCGGCGCCAGCGTCAGCCCGTCGCCGTTGTCGGAGCGGGCGGAAAGGTGGAATTCCGACGGCAGTTCGATCGCATATCCGAAGCGCGCATTGTCATAGGACCACCAGTCGGCGGCCTGTGCCGGCACGACGGAAAGAAGCAGCAGGGTGGTCAGGCGCGCGAGCATTGCGGTTTCCGGGAGGCGGGGTCTGCAAACCAGCTACGAATAGCGCATTTTTCAGCAGAAATTCCATAGCGATTCTCAGAATGCTCGAAAAATAGCGCCAATTCGTTACAGCTTCATTGCGAGCCATGCAGGAATGGCGGATTTACTTCATCGATATCGCGGAGTAATGCCGCAGTCTGTCTCGAGAACAACCGGACGATGCGATTATGGACCAAGCCGTGCTGCTTCGTGATGCCACGGAGGCTGATCTGCCCGCGATTTGCGAGATCTACAATCACGCTGTCGCGCACACGACCGCCATCTGGAACGATACGCTCGTCGATGTCGACAATCGTGTCGAATGGCTGAAGGCGCGCAGGGTGCGGGGCTTTCCGGTCGTGGTCGCCGAGAAGGACGGCAAGGTTGCCGGCTACGCCTCCTATGGCGACTGGCGTGCTTTCGACGGCTATCGCCACACGGTCGAAAACTCCATCTATGTCGACAAGGATCATCGCGGTCTCGGCATAGGCGAGGGCCTTCTGCGCGAGTTGATTTCCCGCGCCGGCAAGGGCGATGTCCATGTCATGATCGCGGCGATCGAGACCGGCAACGCCGTCTCCATCCGACTGCATGAGAAGCTGGGCTTTCGCATCGCCGGCCAGTTTTCCGAAGTCGGCACCAAATTCGGCCGCTGGCTGGACCTGACCTGCATGGAATTGCGCATCGGCGCCTGACCGGCTGATCATCCCTCGGCTTCGAACACCAAGGCATGGCCGTTGATGCAATAGCGCAGTCCGGTCGGCGCCGGCCCGTCCGGAAAGACATGGCCGAGATGCGCTTCGCAGGCGCCGCAGCGGATCTCGGTGCGCACCATGCCATGGGAATCGTCGCGATATTCCGTCACCGCCCCGGGCGAGACCGGCTCGAAATAACTCGGCCAGCCGCAACCGGCGTCGAACTTGGTGTCGGACCGGAAGAGCGGCGCATCGCAGCAGACGCAGCGATAAAGGCCGGTCTCGAAGGCGTTCCAATAGGGGCCGGTAAAGGCCCGTTCGGTGCCATGCTGCCGGGTGATGCGATATTGCTCCGGCGTCAGTTGCTCGCGCCATTCGGCATCGGTCTTCTCGATTTTCGGCCTGGTCGTCGTAACGGACATGCGCGCCATCCTTTCTCCGTTGCCCCGGGTCCGGGCGAAGAACCCCATCGGCATAATGTGGCATGCGGCGGCCGTTGTTCAATCGCCGGATGCCGCCGAAGCACAATTCCAGTGGGTTACGCCCCGGTTTCTTCGTGCGGGGCTTGAGGCGGTCCGGCCTTTGTCCTATCCCGGAAAAGATTTCCGGCCACGCCGGGTTGCGCGATCGTTCAGCAGGGAGAAGACATGGCCAGTGTCACCGGCCTGACATTCCTGGCTTTGTGTCTGCCCTTTCTCGGCGCGATCATCGCTCCCGTTGCCGTCCGTCGTCTCAGTCACAATGCGGCCTGGCTGCTGGCCCTGCTTCCCGCTCTCGCCTTCCTGCATTTTTCCGGTTTCCTTCCGGCGATTTCCGCCGGTTCCGGCATCGAGGGCGGTTTCGACTGGGTGCCGAGCCTGGCCTTGCGTTTTTCCTGGTTGCTCGACGGCCTGTCGCTGACCTTCGCCTTGCTGATCACCGGGATCGGAACGCTGATCGTGCTCTATGCGGGCGGCTATCTGAACGGACACGCGGATCAGGGACGCTTCCTGTCCTTCATCTTCCTGTTCATGGGCTCGATGCTCGGCCTTGTCGTATCGGACAGCTTCCTGACCCTGTTCGTCTTCTGGGAGCTGACTTCGATCACCTCCTTCCTGCTCATCGGCTTCGATCATGAGCGCGAGGCGTCGCGCCGGGCCGCTTTGCAGGCGCTGGTCGTCACTGGCGGGGGAGGGTTGCTGCTGCTTGCCGGCCTGCTGCTGATCTGGCAGGCCACCGGTGTCGCGGATCTCTCCGGCTTGCTGAAGGCCGGCAGCGCGTTGCGCGAAAGCCCGCTCTATCTTGCGGCGCTTGTCCTGATCCTGGGCGGCGCCTTCACCAAGTCGGCGCAGTTTCCCTTCCATTTCTGGCTGCCGAATGCCATGGAGGCGCCGACGCCGGTTTCGGCCTATCTGCATTCCGCGACCATGGTGAAAGCCGGCGTTTATCTGCTGATGCGCCTCAATCCGGTCATGGGGAGTACGGCGGAATGGCAGACGATCCTGCCGGTCTTCGGCGCGGCGACGCTCCTGGTCGGCACGCTGCTCGCCATCCGTCAGACCGACCTGAAGCTCAAGCTTGCCTATACCACCGTCTCCTCGCTCGGCCTGCTGGTGCTGCTGACCGGCTTCGGCACGGATCATGCAGTGGAGGCGGCCGTGCTCTATCTGGTGGCGCATTCGCTGTTCAAGGGCGCCCTGTTCATGGTCGCGGGCATTGTCGATCACGAGACGGGAACGCGCGACATCACCCGGCTCGGCGGGCTGCGCGGTGCCATGCCGCTGACCTTCGCGACGGCGCTCGTTGCGGCAATTTCCATGGGCGGGCTGCCGCCCGCCTTCGGCTTTCTCGCCAAGGAGGAAATCTATGCCGCGCTTGCGGGCACTTCGCCCTGGCCTGCCGCGTTGACGCTGATCGCGATTGCCGCCAATGCGCTGATGTTCGCCATCGCCTTCGCCGTGGCCTTGAAGCCATTCCTCGGTGCGCGCGTCGAAACGCCCAGGCATCCGCATGAGGCGCCGCCGCTGCTCTGGTTCGGCCCGGTCGTGCTCGCCGTCCTCGGCCTTGTTGCCGCTATCGCCTCTGGTCCCTGGCATGCCTATGTTTCCTCGCCGATGGCGAGCGCCGTCAGCGGCAAGGCGCTCGGGATATCGGTGTCGCTCGTTCCGCATCTCGGCCTGTCCCTGGCGCTCTCGGCACTGACCGTGCTGGCCGGCGTCTTCGTCTATTGGCAACTCGACCGCGCCCGCTTCCTGATGTCGGTGGTGCTGCGTCATCTCGGGCCTGGGCCGGATCGCGGCTTTGATGGTTTCATATCCGGGCTGGTGCGCCTGTCGCATGCCGTCTCGCGCGTCCTGCAGCCGGGCCGGCTGGAGATCTATATCGCCGTCACCTTCCTCTGCCTTGCGGCGATGCTGCTGGTGCCGCCGGTCCTCCATGGCGAGCTGCCCGCCATGCCGTCCTGGCCCGACCTGCAATGGCATGAGGCGGCGATCTTCCTCATCGCCATTATCGGGCTCGGTGCCGTCGTCATGGCCCGCGACCGGCTGACGGCGATCGTGTCGCTCGGCATCCAGGGCTTTGCCGTGGCGGTGATCTTCCTGCTCTTCGGCGCGCCGGACCTGTCCTTCACCCAGTTCATGGTGGAGACGCTTTCCGTGGTCATCCTGGCGCTGGTCATGACGCGGCTGCGGCTGTCCGCTTCGGATCGCCGCCCACCGCTGCGGATGTTGTGGCATGCGATGCTCGCCGCTGCCTGCGGCCTCGGCTTCGCCCTGCTGCTGCTGAAGGCGACGCAAGCGCCCTTCGGCCTGACGCTGACGGCCTTCTTCAATCAATATTCCAAGCTGATCGCCCACGGCGCCAATGTCGTCAACGTCATCATCGTCGACTTCCGCGGCACGGATACGCTCGGCGAGATCGCCGTCGTCACCATCACCGGCCTCGCCATCCTGGCGCTGATCCGCATCCGCGCCGGCGGCGAACGGAAGCTCGCGGCAAACGATCCCGATCTGGAGGAGAAGATGGAGGCTGAGCGCCGATGAACACGCTGATCTTCCGCACTGCCGCGCCCTTCCTGACGGCGCTGATGCTGCTCTTTTCCGTCTTCGTGCTCTTGCGCGGCCATAACGAGCCCGGCGGCGGTTTCATCGGCGGTCTGATCGCCGCCTCGGGTTTTGCGATCTATGGCATCGCCTGTGGCGTGACGGCGGTGCGCCGGGCCATCGTCTTTCATCCGCTGGCGATCGCCGGTTTCGGCCTGCTGGCGGCGACCGTCGCGGGGCTGCTGTCGGTCTTTTCCGGCGTGCCCTTCATGACCGGGCTCTGGATCTATCCGCATCTGTTCGGCATCGAGGTGCCGCTCTCCAGCGTCATGCTGTTCGACACCGGCGTCTATCTCGTGGTGGTGGGTGCGATCACGTCGATCGCGCTGACGCTCGAGGAGAGGGAGGTGGAGTGATGGAAGCCGTCTTCGCCGTTCTCGTCGGCCTGTTCTTCACGGTGGCGATCTATCTGATGCTGTCGGGCTTCTCGATCCGCATCATGCTGGGCATCGCCATTCTCGGAAACGCCGTCAACCTGCTGCTCTTCACCGCCGGCCGCGTGACGCGTGAGGTGCCCCCGATCATTGCGGCAGGCTCCGACACGCTCGGTATCGAGGCGGCCAATCCGCTGCCGCAGGCGTTGATCCTGACGGCGATCGTCATTTCCATCTCCTTCCTCGCCTTCCTGCTGGTGCTGACCTATCGCGCCTATCAGGACCTGCGGACCGACGATACCGGCGAGATGCGGGTAGCCGAGCCGGACGAGCGGCCGCTGCCGCCCTTGGGGTATTGACGAGATGGCGCAGCCCGCAACCACGGCCGTCGATCTTTCCGCTGCGCTGGTGACAGCACCGGTGGCAGCGGCGCATTGGCTGGTCATCCTGCCCGTGGCGCTCTGCATCGGCCTCGGTGCGCTGCTGCTGATGCTGCGCGACCGCACCGTCCTGCATGGCTGGATCGCCATTCCCGGCCTGATCGTCCTGGTATTGATGGACGCCGCCCTGCTGTGCAAGGTCGCCGTCGAGGGACCGATCACCATGGTGATGGGCCGCTGGCTCCCGCCCTTCGGCATTGCCTTCAGCGTCGATCTTTTCGGCGCGGTGATGGCGCTGGCCGCTGCCATCGTCGCGCTGGCGGGAAGCCTGTATGCGCTCGGCGAGATCACCACCAGCGGCCGCCGCTACGGGTTCTTCCCCTTCCTGATGCTGCTGCTGGCCGGCGTCAGCGGCGCATTCCTCACCGGGGACGTCTTCAATCTCTATGTCTGGTTCGAAGTATTGCTGATCTCGTCCTTCGGTCTGCTGATCCTCGGCTCGGAACGGGAACAGATCGACGGCGCCTTGAAATATGCCGTGCTGAACCTCATCGCCACCACGCTGTTTCTGGTGTCGGTCGGCTATCTCTACGCGGTCTTTGGCACGCTCAACATGGCCGACATCGCGATGAAGGCGAGAGCGCCCGGTAATGCCGCGCCGCTGATGACGCTGGCCGGCCTCTTCCTGCTGGCCTTCGGCATGAAGGCCGCCGCCTTTCCGGTCAATTTCTGGCTGCCGGCCTCCTATCATACGCCGCGCATCACCGTCTCCGCGCTCTTCGCCGGCCTGCTCACCAAGGTCGGCATCTATGCGCTGATCCGGGTGCTGGTCATGCTGCTGCCGGCCGAAAGCGCCGGGCTTGCCCCGCTCACCGCGACGGTCGCCATCGCCACCATGCTTGCCGGCGTTCTCGGCGCGCTCGGCGAAAGCGATCTGCGCCGCCTGCTCGGCTATGTCGTGATCTCCGGCATCGGCACGATGCTGGCCGGCGTGGCGCTCGGCAGCGCCGGCGGTCTTGGCGGTGCCATTTTCTATGCGCTGCATTCCATGGTGCTGATGACGGCGCTCTATCTGCTGGCGGGCCAGGTGGCGCGCCTTGGCGGCGGCTTCTCGCTCCATGGGCTCGGCGGGCTTTATCGGCAAAGCGGCTGGTTCGCCGGCCTGTCGCTGGTATTGTTTTTCGCCGCCAGCGGCCTGCCGCCCTTTTCGGGCTTCTGGCCTAAGGTCGTGCTGGTCAAGGCCGCGCTCGACACGGGCGCCTGGTGGCTTGCGGCCGCGATCCTCCTGACCGGCTTTCTGACCACCATCGCCTTCGCTCGCGTCTTTCTGCTCGCCTATTGGCGGCCGAGATCGGCGCAGGCGGATGCCGTCGTGCCGGAGCCGGTCGTCTGGCAGGCCGGCTTGCCGATCGCCGTCCTTGCCGCCCTGGTGATCGGCTTTGGCCTTTTCCCGGAGCCGCTCCTGCAGTTGACGCAGCGGGCCGCGCTTGGCCTTCACGATCCGTCGGCCTATCTGCATTCGGTCTTTCCGCAGGGGGCGGGGGCACAATGATCCTGTTCGTCTTCAATCTTCTGCTCGCCATCGTCTGGGCCGCCGTCACTGGTAGCGCCTCCTTCCTCAACCTCGTCTTCGGTTTCGTTCTCTCGGCGCTGGCGCTGGCGATCGTGCGGCAATCCTATGGCGGCGTGCTCTATCTCGGCCGCGCCCGGCGGATTGCCGTGCTGCTGCTGCTGTTCCTGCGCGAACTGGCCAATTCTGCCTGGACTGTCGCCGTCACCGTCATGAGCCCGAAGCTGGATGTGAAGCCCGGCATCTTCGCCTTTCCGCTGACCGTCGACCGCGATTTCGAGATCGCGCTGCTCGCCAATCTCATCACGCTGACGCCCGGCACGCTCTCGGTCGATGTCTCCGACGACCGCAAGACGCTCTATGTGCACGCGCTCGATTGTTCCGACCCCGAAGCGACGAAGCGCAGCATCGCCGACGGCTTCGAACGCCGGATCATGGAGGCGTTCCGATGACCGCCGCCGCCATCGTATCCGCCGCCGCCATGGTGGCGCTCGCCATTCTCGGCCTGGCCTTTCTCCTCACCGTCTATCGCGTCGTCGCCGGGCCGAGCTTGCCGGACCGGGTGCTGGCGCTCGATATGCTGGTCGCCGTCGCCATCGGCTTCATCGCCGTCATCGCCATCAAGACCGGCTTCACTCTCTATATCGATATCGCCATCTCGCTGGGCCTCGTCGGCTTTCTTGCCACCATTGCCTTTGCCCGGTTCATCCTGAATCAGGGCGCGGCGCGGGAATTCGAACGGCAAGGTGCGTCTGCGGCAGGCGGCGCGGCGAAGCCAAAGGCCAAAAAGGCTCGTAAGGATGCACGGACCAAAAAGGGAGGACGATAATGGAACTGGTTGCAGCCATCATCGTCGCCATCCTGCTTCTGGCCGGCGCCCTGTTCGCCCTGATTGCCGCGATCGGCATCGTCCGCCTGCCGGATCTCTACAGCCGCATGCATGCCGCTTCGAAGGCCGGCACGGTCGGTTCCGGCCTGTTGCTGCTTGCCGTCGGTGTTCATTCACAGGATTTTTCTATTTTAGCGCGCGCACTCGCCGGTTTCGTCTTCTTCGTCTTGACTGCGCCAATTTCAGCCCATCTTCTTGCTCGTGCCGCGCATAAAGCCGGCTATCGGTTGACGCCGCCATCTGTCCGCGATGATCTGACGAGGGAGCAGCGGAATGCCGGCCTTATAAAATGATATGCTAATAAACGCAGGGATTGCTGTCGCGAGAATACAATTCTAGTTCTTAGTTACCTATTTTTACTAGATGAGCATTTTGCGAAGAATTGATAGAATTAAAAACTGGACTTTTGGGTAGAGAGTGATAATTCACATTCAAGTAGAGTTCTGATGTTGAATTAGTCTCGGCCGGAATTAAGTGCCTAACGTTCTGATCTTTCTTTCAAGCAACAGCGGGCAGAACTTATTTTCGGTTAAGGTTTGGCGGACCTATCTCCGTCATCACTGATTCTATCATTGGACGGTATAAAAGCGGGTTCCGTAGTAAGAAATCTAGGGGTGGATTTCGAATTGCGGGGCAAATGGTATGAAATGCTCCGCTTTTTGCTGGTGGCTGCTACGAATATGGGCAATGCGCGTGTGCGGATTGCCCAGTGCATAGGCTCTGAAAATCATATCGGTTTTCGATGGGAATATGCACGGATTGAGAGAAATGCTGTGTCTTTACGTGCTCCGCTGGAGACGTTGGCGCGGTAAGCAAGCCGATGAACAGGAGAACAAAATGACAGATACGGCCCTTGGCAATGGCCAGGATTTGCTGGTTGAGCTGACTGCCGACATCGTGGCGGCCTATGTCAGCAATCATGTAGTGCCGGTCACCGACCTTCCGAACCTGATTTCCGACGTGCATTCTGCTTTGAGCAACACCTCGGCTCCGGCGCCTGCCGTCACCGTGGTTGAAAAGCAGAAGCCGGCCGTATCCGTTCGCAAGTCGGTACAGGACGACCAGATCACCTGCCTGGAATGCGGCGGCAGCTTCAAGTCGTTGAAGCGCCACCTGATGACGCATCATGCTCTTTCGCCTGAAGAATATCGTGAGAAGTGGGACTTGGCGGCCGATTACCCGATGGTCGCGCCCGCCTATGCCGAAGCCCGTTCGCGCCTTGCGAAGGAAATGGGTCTCGGCCAGCGCCGCAAGCGCGGCCGCTGAGGTTTCGAACCAAAGCTGCAAGGAAAAACCCGGCTTTCGAGCCGGGTTTTTTGTGTCTATGCTGCGGTGCGAACCCGCGCCTCTTCACGGATGCGCTTGATCATCGAGCGCAATCCATTGGCGCGTTGCGACGAGAGATGTTCGACGAGGCCGATCTTGCCGAAGACGTCGAGCGCGTCCAGCGCAGCGATCTCGGAGGCCGGCTTGCCGGAATAGGTGGCAAGCACGATGGCCACCAGTCCGCGCACGATATGCGCGTCCGAATCGCCCTCGAAGGTCAGGAGCGGATTGTCCGGATCGCCCGCAGCATGCGTCACGAGCCAGACCTGGCTGGCGCAACCCTGCACCTTGTTTTCCAGCGTGCGTTTCTCTTCCGGCAGATCCGGCAGCGCCTTGCCGAGTTCGATCACATAGCGGTAGCGATCCTCCCAGTCGTCCAGGAAGGAGAAGTCCTCAATGATCTGCTCAAGCGTCGCCATTATGCCGGTCCAATTGTCCGGAGGGCTTCAGCGCTTCAAGAATAGCTGAAACACTCCAACTTTCTATTTTACGCAATTCCGGACGGAAAGGCGCTGCGCATCTTTCCTGGAATTGCTCTATTGCCTGCATATAAGTGAAATGGTCGATGATTTGAACCCGTGGCAAAAAAGATCGCCGTGAGCGGTCGGGCTCACGGCGCGGGACAGGTTCCAGAAACAGAGATCAGGTCCGGGGCTTCGGCAAGGGCACCGGAACGAAGGAGGGCAGCTTGACCGTGCCGGTGACGACGGCATCCGCGGTCTGGGTGCCGGCCACGCGCTTCGGGGGCATGGGCTGTGCCTCGGCGGCTGCCTGCTCATGGCTGGCAACGGGGGCTGTTGCGGCCTGTTCGGCCGGCTTCTGGTCCTTGAAATGCTGGCCGAGCAGGTCATAGGCAACGCGGGCGCCGTCGCGGGCCTGATATCCCAGCGCGGTCAGCGTTTCGCCGCCCTTCAGGCAGACATCGGGCTTCTCGGTGCACATGGAGCCGACATATTGCATCACGCCGGAGGCGGCCGACAGCGCGTCGGAAACCTGTACCTGCGGTTCGCCCGCCGGCCGGGGATCGCCCTGCGGCTTGGCGAAGATCGGCAGGAACATGAGGACCAGCGAGAACCAGAACCCTGTTCTAATGAGAAACCACATTGCCTTGCCCATCCTCTTCGTTCGGTCTTGCCACCGATTCGAATCCGTTGATCCGACGTTGCCCGGACCCTATCCGGCAGAGGACAACATCGCTTTTCAAAACTTGGATGTATTTTCGGCAAATTTGATTCAAAATTTAGCTTTCGGAATTTGAAGCCTATTTGGTTCGAATTGTAGCGATTGCTGTTAAGCATGTCTCCAGCGATCTGCCTGATCTCCAGGGCTTTGCGGCCGCCAAGCGCATCCGAAAAGTTAACGCGAAACGGAAATATAAATAAAATCCGTTGCTTACCCGCTGTTAACCACAAAACTGAAAGGTCCCGCCATCTGCGTCAAAACGGGATTTTCGAGCCCTTTCGGCCGGTCCGTGCGCCTGTCCTTTATTCTTTCCTTAAGTCGCCAGGGCCTATTGTGAGCCTCGATAAATGACCGTTTGTGCGGGTTTTGGTGTGCGCGTATTGAGTAACATGGCTGGCAGGGCAGGAGCCCTCGTGGACCGGGCAGGCGAGAGCTGGCTCTCCCGGACAAGCGGGAACGGCGAGGTCCGTGGACAGGAATTGACGATCCTGCGCCGGCTCGCGCTTGCCTCGTCCGTGGCGCTCGTCGCCGTTCCGGCTGGGCTCTCCTTCGTCACCAGCCCGGCCGTGGCGCTGCCGGCGGGCGTTGCCACCGTCTGCGCCGCCTTCCTGTTTTCCGCCGTCGGCAGCATTGCCCTCTCGCGCCAGCGGCCGGTCTCGACGGCTGTCGAAGCCGTCGTTGTCGAACATCGCGACCTGATGCTGGAGGCGGCCAGCGGCCTCGTTCTCCTCTTCGATCCGCAGGGCAGCGTCACCGCCGTCGGCGGCCGCGATCGCGTCGAATTCCTGAGCTGGATGCGCGATCCCGCCGGTCGTGGCTTCATCGAGCAGGTCCATATCTCCGACCGCATTCTCTTCCTGCAGGCTGTCGATACGCTTCGCCAGGGTCGTGATGCTCTCGGCGTGGATCTGCGCCTGGAGCGCTCCGCCGTCGTCGAAGGCGGCGATCAGTTCATTCATATCCGCATGGAGATGAGCGCGCGGCGCGATGGCGAGGGCCGGCTGACCGGCATCGTCAGCCAATCGCGCGACATTTCCGACGATCAGCGGCTGCGCGAGGAAGCGGCCCGAAAGACCGCCGAGGCGGAATCGGCCAATGACGCCAAGTCACGCTTTCTGGCCGCCGTCAGCCATGAGCTGCGCACGCCGCTCAATGCCATTCTCGGCTTTTCGGACATTCTGAGTGGCGAGTATTTCGGCAAGCTCGAGAACAATCGACAGCGCGAATATGTCAGCCTGATCCGCCAGTCCGGCGCGCATCTGCTGTCCGTGGTCAACACGATGCTCGACATGAGCAAGATCGAGGCCGGCCGCTACGAGCTTATGCCCGAACCCTTCCCGATCGAAGCGTCGATCGGCGCCTGCGAAGCCATGCTGGCGCTACAGGCGAAGGAGAAGGGGCTGACGCTGACGAGCCGCGTGCAGCGCGGGCTGGGCGATATCGTCGCCGACCAGCGCGCCATCCAGCAGATCCTCATCAACCTCGTCGGCAATGCCATCAAGTTCACCGATGCCGGTGGCGCGGTAACCGTGGATGCGGCCATGGCTGACGGCATGCTGAAGCTTTCCGTCAGCGATACCGGCATCGGCATCGAGACCGATCGGCTCGCCTCGCTCGGCCAGCCCTTCGTGCAGATCCAGAACGATTATACCCGCCGCTACGCCGGCACCGGTCTTGGCCTGTCGCTGGTCAAGGGGCTGGTGGCGTTGCACGGCGGCAGCTTCGCCATCGCCAGCGCTCCCGGCGAGGGCACGATGATCACCATCCTTATCCCGCTCGACGGTTCCGGCGTGGCTTCGGCGCAGCAGCCTGTGGATGCCAGCCGCACGGTCGATTTTCCGCCACGTCTGAAGCATAATCTGGAGATGAACGGAAAGCGAAAAGAGGAAGAGATGAATGGCCCCGCAAAAGCGAAAATCGCCTAAGGGAAAGGGCAGGGGCAGGCGCAAGCAGCCTGGCCTCGCTTCCCGGGGGGCGGTTGCCGTCGGCAGCCTTGGCCTGCGCGGCGCCGGCGCGCTGGGCGGGCTCGGTGTGCGCGGCGCCAGTGTGCTGGCCAATATGTTCGGCGGGGTTGTCGGCCGGCATCCGGCCGCGGCCGGCGGCGTGGCGGTCTTTGTCGCAGTCTTCGGTTTCGTCACCGCCAATGCGCTCTGGTATCAGGCGGGCACGCATCCGTCGCCGCTGCTGCGCACGCGTGATCCGGCCGCTCCCTATCAGATTCCGGGCCGAAAGGCCTTCCTGAATGCACAGCAGGCCGACGCCGGCAATGTCACGACATTCCGCATTGAACGGCAGGACACGGAAGCGCCCGATACCGCCGCCGCCGATCGGCAGGCCGTCGCGCCCGCGGCTGCGGCGGTGAGCCCGACCGCCCGCGCGGTCAACAAGCCGACGGTGGCTGCGGTTCCCGTCGAGCGGCCCGTCAACGTCTCTGCCGATGCGTCGGCCATCGATCCCGTCGCCGCCGCCATCCGCAGCGCCGAAAAGGATGTCGGCAAGAGCAGGGCTGCGCCCAAGAGCGTGCCGAACGATGCGGTCAATACCGTCAACATGGTGATGCAGATCCAGAAGGGCCTGAGCAACATCGCCTATAGCAATGTCAGCGTCGACGGCGTTGCCGGCGAGCAGACCAAGGCGGCCATTCGCCGCTTCCAGAAGCATTACCGCCTGCCGGAAACCGGCGAGCCCGACATGGCCGTGCTGAAGAAGCTGCAGGATATCGGCGCGCTTTGAGCCGCGCCGTCAATTGCCCTGTCGGCGGCCGGGCGTTATAGCTCAGCCATGAGATTGCGCAGCGACATCTTCGTTTCCGCCCTGACCCGCCGCCTGTTTGGCCGTGGCGATTTTGCCGCGGTCGAACACAAGGGCTCGGATGCGGCGGGAGCGATCTTCATCCGCCAGCGTTTCCGCGACGGGCTGGAAACGCTTTATGCGCCGGCGCCGCAGAGCTTTTTCGACGAGGAAGAGAGCGGGACGCGGCTGTTTGAAATCCGTCTCGCGCGCAAGGACCCTGAAGAGATCAGGCACATGCTCGACCGGGAGCTGAAATTCGATCCGGACCTGTGGATCATCGAGCTGGAGACGGACGATATCGGCGATATCGTGCCACTGGCCGAGCAGCGTTAGGACTTGTTTTAGCGCCGGCTGACGACGCGCAACTCGCGGATCGGGCTGGCCTTGTGGCCGAAGAGCGGCGTGTCGCGCTTCTGCTCCGGCGGCAGGTAGGTGTAGCTGTCGGCACGGCGCCAGGCCTCGACGCGCGCATGGCTTTCCTCGGCATCGATGTCATCCAGAACCAGCCAGGCGCGGCTGACGCTGCCATGGCGTTCGGCCAGTTGCGGATAGAAGCGTTCCAGCGCGTAGACGGCGTCGGCAAAGCCCATGCCGAGGCTGACCAGCGTCAACGCCAGTTGCTGGCCGGACGTATCGAGCATGATGCGCTCGGCCAGCCAGCGGCTGGAAGAAAGCGCATCGGCAAGCGTGGCGGCGAACTGCTGTGCCTCGCGCTCGCGCGCGAACCGCACCAGCAGGGCCTCCTGCGCCTCCGACAGATTGCGCAGGCCGAGCCGGTCGCTGTCGTCCCTGGCGAGATGGCGGGCGATCTGCTTGATCTTCTGCCGCAAGACCTCCTCGCGGGCCAGCCGTTCGGCTGCGGGGTCGGGAGCACCTGCGGTGAGATCGAGCGCGGCGGTCGGCTGGGCCGCTGCCGTCTCCGATATGGTCATGCCGCGTTCGGGCTCCGCCTGATGCAGGCTGACGAGAGCATCGATGACTTTCGGAGAGAGCGACGGACGGCGAACGATCGCCTTGGCATGCGCCGCACCCTGGGTACGCGCGATGGTGATCAGCGTGTCGTCGTCGATCGCCTGCGAACTGGTCAGGAACGGCGCGGCGATGGCGATCGGTTGACAGCCGATGAAGAGAGCAACGGCCTGCGGCACGGTCGGGCATTGCGAAAGTGCGGCGACCGCCTGGCGTTTTGCTTCGTCGCTCGAGGCCTGGAAGAGGGGGGTAAAGAGCTCGGCAAACTGTCGCAGCTCCGATTTGGATGGATGGCTCATGCCCTCGAAGCTGGTGACCGTCGCCATCAAGACCACATCCTTCTTGCGGACGGCCGCTGGCTCTTCCAGATCTCGAAATCGGTCACGCACGCCAACACCCATACTGATACGCGAAACAAAGAACGGGAACCGGATCGCCGGACCCATCCCCGAACCTTCCTCCGCCGAGCCGCGACGCGCCTTGGTCTTGCGCGCACGCTGCGGTGGGTGCCGGAAGGGTCGTGGACGGTATCGTCCTGATCAGGCTTTCAGCGAGAGTAAGGCGCGCAGGGTTAACGGTTGGTGAAAACTTTATTAAAATCCAAATAAAAACTGCGCGTTACGCTTGCGGCAGTTTTCGGCGGGATTTGCGGTGGATAGCCTTGATTGCCTTGCCCGCGGGCAGCCTGTGGTCATGTTCTGGCGCGATGTGATGCTTGGTTGCTTTCAACCTAGGGGAGATCTGGTGATGGAAGCCGGCGGCTCGAGCCGGACGACCGTCTCTCTGGGCTTCGCTCAGAGCCCCTTATGCTCGCGCAATGCCGTGAGCAGCTTGTCGGATGTATTATGGCCGGATTGAAACAGGCCGAGCGCCGCCGTTGCCGCGAACTGGGCCTCGGTGCTCCTGATGTCGATCCTCTTCTCAAGGCACCATTTGTCGAGTGCGCCCCGCAGCACGGTGATGTCTTCGGGAGAGAAGAAGGAATTGGCCGTCGTTGACATTGCCCACCCTCTATTTCGGCCGTCACTCTACGTTAATTTTTCGTTACCGCAAATAATATTTGCGTGACGCTTTTCTGCAACGAGCGGTTTGCGAAAAAATCGTGAAAACCTGCCTCGGATTGATGAATAGTATGATTTTTCAATGCATTACCGTTGGCGCGATTCTCGGGTTTTTTACATCGCATATGAAACCAAATTCAGCCTTTCCGCGTTTAACAGCCATGATGCCGCGTCTGTGCGCGGCGGCAAATGACGATGATTAGCATTCTGTTAACCACAGTATGTCTGAATTCGGGTGAAAACGGCGATTTGCAGAGTTTGGTCGCATGGCAGTTCGCATGGAAGCCACAGTTGGGCGTCCATGTCACGGTGTCCGAGAAATACCGTGAGAAGGCGTGGATCTCCTTTGTCGGCCCCGCTGGTGCGGGAAGGATCGAAGGGCACGCTCGCCCGCCCGAATGGCGGGCAGGGTGAAATCAGTCGCAAGTTCATCCGTCTCAGGTTGTAAATGGAGACGAGAATGGCAAAGATCATATCCCTTTCGGACCGACGATCGCGGTCACCGCGGCGCGCCCGGAAGGAGCCGGTCGAAGCGAAGATTCTTCTCTTTACCGGCGTGCGCTACGAGCGCCTTGAGGTCGGCTCCCATCGTCCGGGAGCAGGACCGAAGCGGGCAAAAGGCAAGTAGCCCGCATATAGGCCGGCCTGTCCAGCCGGCGTCGCGCCGCCAGAGCGGCCCCGGTTTCGCGGCTCGAACCACGATATGCCGGCGGTCAGCCGCTCGGCCTTCTTCAGCCCTTCGATTTGATCGTCATTGCCCGTCGAATGCATCGCAGCCGGCTTCCGACAGGAAGTTCCGGGCGGCATCGTCGAAGCTCGCTTCGGGCGCCATGGTGCGCAGCACGACATAGCCTTCGGCGCGCGGCACCTCCACGAGGATCGACTGTGCCAGCGACGGCGGCAGCGCCTTGCGGATGCCGGTCAGCTGGATCGGCGAGGCGAGCAGCAGGTCCAGCATGCCGCCGACCGAGGTGCGGTCGCTCATGCTGAACACCTCGTTGGAGGCGGCGTCGTAGACCGACAGCGACCAGAACGGCACCTGGCCTTTGGCGGTCAGGCGGATCGGCTGTGTTCCGATATCGAAGGCACAGACGGCGGTGCGGATATAGGGGTCGCTGTTGGAAAGCCCTGCATCGTCGTCCTTGTCGTCGAGCGTATAGAAATGGTTTTCATCGCCCTCGTCCTCGATGCGGGTATAGGCGTCGCGATCGGAAAAATGCGGCAAGGACAGGATGATGATGAGGTGCAGCAATGCGGCGCCGAGCAAGCCTGTCAGAATGGCGAAGACGGTTCTAAACATGGCCGCACCCGATTTTCTCGAGTTTCGGCATCGACAGGTCGACCAGGCCGGAATTGCCGGCGGCCGGCGTGTCTAGCAGCGTCCACACCAGCCGGAAATCACCATCGGCCGGCAGGGCCAGCCAGTTGCCGGCCTGGGCCGCCGGCGAAACGGTAATGACGAAGCTTGAATCTGGATTGCGCAGCACCACCCAGGAATTGATCGCCGAGGGCCTGCCGGGCGATGCCTGCAACGGCTCGCCGTCATTGCCGGCAATGAACAGCGTCCAGAGCCGGGCCGGCGGTGTCTGGCCGCTGATGCGATAGGTGCAGCCGGCCGTCAGCCGCCCGCCGCCATCATCGTCGGAGGCGGTGAAGGACAGCCCTTCCGCCGTGCCGTAGAGCAAGCGGCCGGCGCGGGCGCGATGCGACTTCGCGTAAGGATCGGCTTCCGCCGTGTGCATGTCCGGAAATGCCTGCCAGGCGCCGAGCCTGATCGCGCCGAAACCCGATGTCGCATCCAGCGCGAAAATCGTGAACACGATCCCGCCGCCAAAGGCGAGCACCAGCGAAAGCGCAACAAGAAGGGGAACCCGGAACACCCTACGATCGTCCTCATGACCAATCAGGTGGCGATTTATCCCTGATTCTGACGGCGGGGGAAAGGGTTAGTCGGGTGATTGCCGAACTTGCCACATCAAATACGCGTTGCATCATGCCGTCGGCCCGGCTTATTCCGCCGTCGCGACCTTCTGTGTCGCAAGCGGTGCGGCGGCCTTCAGCTTCTCGCCGAGATCGCGCAGGATCTTGGTGGAATCCACCGAAAGCGTGCGCGGGCGGATGAGCGGCGGCAGGGTGTTTTCCGGCGTATCGGCCGGCTTCTTGGCGGCGACCGCCTGCGGCTTCTGCTCGGGGAACGGATTGTCGAGGCCGGGGATCGGCTTCAGCACGATGCCTTGATGGGCATAGTCCATGATCTTCTTGAAGGTCATGGCCGGCAGCGTGCCGCCCGTCATGTTGTTGGTGGAGGTATAGTCGTCATTGCCGAACCAGACGGCGCAGGTGTAGTTGCCGCTGAAGCCGATGAACCAGGCGTCGCGATAGGCCTGTGTCGTGCCGGTCTTGCCGCCGACGAGGATGCCGCGGTCGAGTGCCGCCCTGCGGCCGGTGCCGGCGAGCGGGATCTGGATCAGCATCTGGTTCATATAGGCCGTCGCCTGCTCGGTCAGGACGCGCTTGGCCGGCGGCTCGTCGTGATTGAAGTCGTAGAGCACCTTGCCGTCATAGCCGACGATCTGCCCGATGCCGTGGCGGCGGGACTGCATGCCGTCGGACGGGAAGACGGCATAGGCCGTCGCCTGGTCGAGCACGGTCACCTCCGAGGTGCCGATCGGAATGGTCTTGTCGTTGCGGATCGGCGTTTCCACGCCCATGGCCTTGGCCATGTCGCGGATCGGCTGGATGCCGAACTTTTCCTTGGCGAGGCGCACCGGAATGGTGTTGATCGACTGGGCGATTGCCTGCGTCAGCGTCACCTTGCCCGAATAGCGGTTCTCGTAATTGTGCGGGCTCCAGTTGCCCCAGGAGATCGGTGCGTCGACGATGGTGGAGGTCGGCGTCATGCCCTTCTCCATCGCAACGGCATAGGTATAGATCTTGAAGGAGGAGCCCGGCTGGCGCAGCGCCTTCGTCGCGCGGTTGAACTGGCTTTCGCCATAGTCCCGTCCGCCGACCATGGCGCGCACCGCGCCGCCATTTTCGATGACGACCGTGGAGCCCTGCTTGGCGTGATAGCGTTCGCCATATTCCAGCAGAGAGGATTCGACCGAATCCTCCGCCGCCTTCTGCAGTCCCATGTCGATGGTCGTGCGCACGATCAGGGAGCGCTCGGGGAAGCGGGTGGCCAGCCGCTGCACCTCGTCGAAGGCCCAGTCGAGGAAGAAGTCCGGGGATTCGATCTGGGCGCGGTCGACGACGGAGGCCGGGTTGCGCCGCGCGGCGATCACCTGTCCCTCGGTCATCAGCCCGCTCTGCACCAGATTGGAGAGCACGTCGTTGGCGCGGGCGCGGGCGGCCGGCAGGTTGACGTGCGGCGCGTATTTCGCCGGCGCCTTGAACAGGCCGGCCAGCATCGCCGCCTCGGCCAGATTGACGTCGCTGATGTTTTTCCCGAAGTAGAACTGCGCCGCCGCCGCCGCGCCAAAGGTGCCGCCGCCCATATAGGTGCGGTCGAGATAGAGGCTGAGGATTTCCTTCTTGGACAGATTGGCCTCCAGCCAGATGGCGAGGAAGGCCTCCTTGATCTTGCGGTCGATCGAGCGCTCATTGCTGAGGAAGATGTTCTTGGCGAGCTGCTGCGTCAGCGTCGAACCGCCCTGGACGACGCCGCCGGCCTGCGCATTGACGGTCAGTGCCCGGAAGAGGCCGATGACGTCGATGCCGAAATGGTCGAAGAAGCGCCGGTCCTCGGTCGCCAGCACCGCCTTGACGAAATAGTCGGGCAGCTGGTCCACAGGCACCGAATTTTCATGGATGATGCCGCGATGGCCGATGACGTTGCCGTAGCGGTCGAGGAAGGTGACGGCGAAGTTGCCGCGATTGCGCCAGTCGCCCTGCGTCGCCTCGAAGGCCGGCATGGCAAGCATCAGCATTACCACCGAGCCGGCGGTGCCCAGCGTCAATCCTTCCCCGAGCAGCTCGAAGAATATGCGCTTCCAACCACGGGTACGGAAGCGGCGAAAGAAGATGGTAATGTCTTCCCAGAGTTCGCCGAGGCGGAAACCGGCGTTCCAAAGCGTGGAGTCGATCCAGGAGTCGATGCGCAGCAGGATATGCCGCTTCCGGCGCGGGCGACTTTCCGCCTGGGCCTCCGGCTGCGTGTCGGGCTTGGTCTCCGGCCCGTTTTCTTGGTTGGATGGGTCTTCCACGCTTTACTTCCCGACCACAATGCCTCGATTGCGTATTCCCTTGGGAGACGCAAAGCCTATCCTGTCATAGAATGGCACATTGAATAATTGGTTGATTTAGGGAAAAGAACAAGAGACATGCATGCCGCAGCCGGCTTTCCCGTGTTGGCGGCAGGATGAAGATGATGGACGAAATACCTTTCTGGAAGAGCAAGACGCTGGTTGAGATGAGTGCCTCCGAATGGGAGAGCCTCTGCGACGGCTGCGGGCTCTGTTGTCTCAACAAGCTGGAGGATTGGGATAGCGGCGACGTCTATTTCACGTCGGTCCGCTGCAAGCTGATGGACGGCGAGAGCTGTCGGTGCACCAGCTATCCGAACCGCTGGGATTTCGTGCCCGATTGCGTGCAGCTCACGCCGGAGAAGGTTCCCGAATTGCCGTGGCTGCCGCCGACCTGTGCCTATCGCCTCGTCCACGAGGGCCGCGACCTCTACTGGTGGCATCCGCTGGTGTCGGGCGATCCGGAAACGGTCCATATCGCCCGCGCCTCGGCGCGCGGCCGCACGATCAGCGAGGACGACGTATCCGTTGACGATTTCGAGGATTATGTCGTCGACTGGCCGCTGACGGTGGAAGACGACATGGAGGCTACTCCTCCGGCAGGACGATAGATCGCGGCGCCACGTTGCGCCATGCCTGCCGCACCAGCGCGCATATCGTCGCCTCATCCGCGCCAGAATGCGAAAGCCGCGTCCAGCCCCTGGCGCCCCAGCCGCCCGGCACGGCAAGGACATGGTCCGGCGTTGTCGCGAGCGCCATCTGCTGCTGGTCGGGTGTCAGCTTGACGACGCAGAAATCCGGGTTGGGAAGCGTCAGATAAATCTTGCCTCGAACGCGAAAATCCCGATTGCCGAAATGCGAACTCTCCGTCGCGTCCGGCAGGCTGAGCGCAAAGGCAATAAGCTCGTCATCGGTCATGGCACGGAAGCATAGCATGCAGCAGCGCTACGGGGGAGGTGCCGTTTCTTCGCACAGGCTGCGACGACAGGGCCGTCTGCTTCAGGCCGGCTGTCGTTGAATTGGCCCGATACGCATGATATCGCGCTGTGCCTTCGCAATGCACAGGGAGCTTTCGCGTGATCCGTCATATCGTCTTCTTCACCGTTCCCGATCGCGCCAATCTGGAGGAAGTCCGGTCCGGACTGTCGATCCTGACGGCCATTCCGCATGCGCGCCTGCTGGAGATCGGTACGAATGTGAAGACCGATCAGCTCGGCACGGAGGTCGATCTCGTCGTCTACGGCGAATTCGACGACGAGGCGGCATTGGCCGCCTACAAGGCGCATCCGAACTATCAGCTTTCGATCGAGCGCGTCCGCCCACTGCGCGAAATGCGCATTGCCGCGGATTATGAAACCATCGTGGCGGTGCGCGAACCGGTCTAGCTCACGGCTGCGGTGCTAAACCCAATCAATCCGGTCGGTTGGATACTCAAGCGGAATCAATTTCGTCGCGAGCGGATTCTGCGCGTGAAGATCATGACTCAACCTCTCACCTTCTCGACTCAACGTCTGAAGGCGTGGCGGCAAGCGATTCAAAAGACTCAAGGAAACTCTCGCGTCTTACCTTGGCAAAACGCTTGAAGGCCGGTTGCATCGGCCGCGACGCATCGCCGGGCACGGCGACGCTCATGAGAAAATGATAATCAAGAAAGATTAAAAATGACTGACTTTTTCCGAGGCTCCGAATTCGGTTTCGGCTGTTGAAAAGGTCAGACGGCGGCGCTGTCAGCCGATGTGTCGCGCGGCAGGGCTTGAGGCCGCCCCGGTAGGCCGCTGGCTGCGGCGTGGCAATGCCGCTGCCGACAAATCGAATGAACACAATGACTTAAAGGGAAAGAAAATCGCGCCGCACGTTTTGCGGGTGGAAAATTACCGCCCATTCATTTGCCATTCAGACGCGTTTGGGTACATATTCGCTCAAGTTAATGTCCCCATGGGAAGTCTGGAGCATGGCATCATTTATAAGCATAGCAGCAGCAGCGGCGCTCATGGCCGGCTCGACTGTTCTGCCGACGCCGACCCAGACACCGACCCTGGTGGCGCGTGCGACCAGCGACTGCAGCGAAGCGGCAGCCGAAGTCGTCGCCAAGACCGGCGGCCAGCTTCTCTCGGCCCAGCCCTCGGGCGATAGCTGCGTCATCACCGTCCTCGTTCAGGGGAACGGCCAGCGGCCGCGCAAGGTGACCATGAAAGTGCCGATGTAGGCGGAGAAACTATCGCCGTCACATGCAGGGAACACTCTAACACTTTGAATCTCACGCAAAATCTTATGGCCAAGTGATTCCACTTGAATCTGATTTGCAGTACTGTTTCTCGAACCGGGGAAATTGGGTCCGAATATGCGCATCCTCATTGTCGAAGACGATATCAATCTGAACCGCCAGCTTGCCGATGCCTTGAAGGAGGCTGGCTACGTGGTCGATACCGCCTTCGATGGCGAGGAGGGGCATTTTCTCGGCGACACAGAGCCCTATGACGCGATCATCCTCGATATCGGCCTGCCGGAAATGGATGGGATCACCGTATTGGAGAAATGGCGCGGCGCGGGCCGGGGCACGCCGGTCTTGATCCTGACGGCGCGCGACCGCTGGAGCGACAAGGTCGCCGGCATCGACGCCGGCGCCGACGATTATGTCGCCAAGCCCTTCCATGTCGAGGAGGTGCTCGCCCGCATCCGCGCACTGATCCGCCGCGCCGCCGGCCATTCCTCGTCCGAGATCGTCTGCGGTCCGGTGCGCCTCGACACCAAGAGCTCGAAGGCGACGGTCGACGGCAAGCCGCTGAAGCTCACCTCGCATGAATATCGCCTGCTCGCCTATCTCATGCACCATAAGGGCGAGGTCGTGTCGCGCACCGAGCTGGTCGAGCATATGTACGATCAGGATTTCGACCGCGATTCCAACACGATCGAGGTTTTCGTCGGCCGCCTGCGCAAGAAGATGGGCGTCGACCTGATCGAGACTGTCCGCGGCCTCGGTTACCGCATCCAAGCGCCGACCAATGCGAATTAAGTCGCTCACCGCTCGCGTCCTGTTGTTGACCACACTCTGGTCCGCCGTGGCGCTGGTGGTGATCGGGCTCGTCATCTCGAATATCTATCGCAAGAGCGCCGAACGCGGCTTTCAGGACCTGTTGCGGGCGCAGCTCTACAACGTCATCAACTCCGTCACGATCGGCGATCAGGGGGCCTTGTCGGGCAGTCCGCAGCTCGGCGACCTGCGCTTCGCCCAGCCGAAGACCGGCTGGTACTGGATGGTCGAGCCGCTCGGCACCTATACCGCGACGCCCCTGGTGTCGCCCTCGCTCGGGGCCGCGACCTTGCCGGTTCTCTCGGTGCTGGAAGCGCCCTTCGACAAGAATTACGAGCGCTATTACATCGTCACCGACGCCTCCGGAAACCGCGTGCAGGTGGCCGAGACCGAGGTTGTGCTCGATACGGACGGACGCGCGGCGCGCTTCCGCGTCACCGGCAATGTTGCCGTGGTGGAGGACGATGTCCGCAATTTCTCCCACAGCCTCTATTTCGCGCTCGTCGGTTTCGGTGTCGGCAGCCTCGTCGTCAATGCGCTCGCCATTCTCTATGGTCTGAAGCCGCTCGATAAGGCTCGCGGGGCGCTGGAGCGCATCCGCGCCGGCGAGAGCGAGCGGTTGCAGGGGGATTTCCCGCGCGAGATCCTGCCGCTTGCCAACGAGGTCAACGCGCTGATCGAGAGCAACCGCCGCATCGTCGAGCGGGCCCGCATGCAGGTCGGCAATCTCGCCCATTCGCTGAAGACGCCGATCGCGGTCCTGCTCAACGAGTCCCGCGTGCTGGAGCGCTCGCACGGCGATCTGGTGAAGAACCAGGCCGAAGTCATGCAGGGGCAGGTTCAATCCTACCTCAATCGCGCCCGCATCGCCGCGCAGCGCGAATCCGTGCTGGCCCGTACCGAGGCTGAGCCGGCGCTGGAGCGCCTGGTGCGCGTCATGCGGCGGTTGAACGCCGACAAGGAATTCGAGCTTTCCGTGACGCCGCATCTGGCGCTCGCCATGGAGCAGCAGGATCTGGAGGAGACGGTCGGCAACCTCCTGGAAAATGCCGCCCGCTTTGCCGAGCATAAGATCCGCATCGCCGCCAACGAGGCGCCAACCGACGTCAAGGGCATCGATCCGGCCCGGCGCCACTGGGTGGAACTGGTGGTCGAGGATGATGGGCCGGGCCTCGAGCCGGATCAGATCCGCGAGGCGATGAAGCGCGGCCGCAGGCTGGACGAGAGCAAGCCGGGCACCGGCCTCGGACTTTCGATCGTCAGCGAGATCACCAACGAATATCAGGGACGCTTCGAGCTGTCCCGCGGCGCCCGTGGCGGCCTTCGTGCCAGCCTCATTCTACCGGGGGTGACAAAGGATGTTGCGTGACGGACGGCATGATGCCAAAAAGGCGTGCCGCGTCATGATGATGCTGCATTGCAGTACCTCTGGTTTTGCTCTTTGATACTGGTTCGGTTGTATGAAGCTTCGTACCTTTTTCCTGATCGTGCCTTCCCTTTTTGCTGTGATCGGCCTTTCCTCCTGCTCGACATCGAGCGGCAAAATCGGCGGTGTCAGTTTCCTTTCCACCGCCAAGCCGCCGGCTTCGACGCCCTATATCGCGGCTTTGGAGGGCGGGATCGTCGGTCGTACCGACGTGAAGCTCAGCGATAACGACCAGCGACGAGCGCTGGAAGCGGAATACCGGGCGCTGGAAACCGCGCCGCTCGGCATGCCCGTCGTCTGGACGGGCAGCAACGCCAGTGGCGAAGTGGTGGCCGCCGCGCCCTATCAGGTGGGCTCGCAGAACTGCCGCCAATACCGGCACACGGTCACCGTCGACGGCAAGCCGACCCAGGCGAGGGGTGCGGCCTGCCGCAATGAAGACGGCACCTGGTCGCCGCTGAACTGAGCTGTTCCCAGCCGCGCCCCATTGAGGAGAGCGTCTCCCCCGGTTCGGGACGAAAGCGCGGCCAAACGCCTCAAATCTTCGTCAACCGGGCTTTGTCGGTTGGAATAAGCGCCCGGTTAAAGTATTGGGCGTCTATGCTGTTCTGGATTCTCGTGGCTGTTCTGACGGCCGTAGTCGGCGCCGTCCTGCTTTATCCTCTTTTGCGTGGAGCAAATGCGGCCGATGATGGCCGCGCCGGGGAGGCGGCGGTCTATCGCGATCAGCTTCGCGAACTGGATCGCGATCTTGCCGGCGGCCTGATTTCCGCCGAGGAGGCCGGTTACGCCCGCGCCGAAATCGGCCGGCGCCTGCTTGCGGTTTCCAATGACGCGCCGGACAGGGCGAAAGCGCCGGCATCCGGCCATTATCGCCTTTCGCAGGCCTTCATCATCCTCATCCTGCCCGCCATCGGCCTCTGTCTTTATCTCGCCAAGGGTACGCCCGGCCTGCCTTCGCAGCCGCTGCAGGCGCGTCTCGAACAGCCCGGCAACGATCTTGCCATTGCCATCGTCAAGGTCGAGCAGCACCTGGCGCAGCAGCCGGATGACGGCAAGGGCTGGGAGGTGCTGGCCCCGATCTATCTGAAGACCAACCGCATCGCCGACGCCGAGCTTGCCTATCGCAACGTCATCCGCCTGCTCGGTCCCAGCGCCGAGCGCTTCGGCAGCCTGGGCGAGGCCCAGGTCCTGAAGGCCGGCGGCGTGGTGACGGCGGAGGCGCGCGGCAGCATGCAGCAATCCCTGGCGCTCGACGGGAAGAATCCCCGCGCGCTCTTCTATCTGGCGCTGGCGCTGGAGCAGGACGGCAAGACGGCGGAGGCGAGATCCGCCTTCGTCGCGCTGGCGAAACAATCGCCGCCCGAGGCGCCGTGGATGATCGCCGTCAACGACCATATCGCCAAGAACAGCCCCGACGATACCGGCGCCGGCGCAGCGGCCAATCCCCAGGCGCCTGGAAATCCAAGCGAGGAGGAGATCGCCGCCGCCGATGCCATGAGCAGTGGCGATCGCCAGCAGATGATCCGCGGCATGGTCGAGAGCCTGGATGCCAAGCTCAAGGACGATCCGAAGAATTTCGAGGGCTGGCTGCGGCTGATCCGCTCCTATGCGGCCCTGAACGACCGGGACCGCGCGGCGGACGCGCTGAAGCGCGGCCTTGCCGTATTCCCCGCCGATGGCGGGCAGGGCCAGCAGCTCCTGGCGCTGGCAAAGGAACTCGGGCTGCCGACGGAGGTGACGCAGCAATGACCCGCAAGCAGAAACGTCTGGCCGTCATCGCCGGCGGCATGAGCTTCATCGCCGCTGCCGTGCTGCTCGTGCTCTTCGCCTTCAGCCAGTCGGTCGCCTATTTCTACATGCCCTCCGATCTCGCCAAGACGCCGGTCGGCGCGGGAACCTTGATCCGTCTCGGCGGCCTCGTCGGCCAAGGCAGCATCGTTCGCGGCCAGGGGACCGAGGTCCAGTTCTCCGTCACCGACGGCGGCGACGCGATCAAGGTCAGGTTCAACGGCATCCTGCCCGATCTCTTCCGCGAGGGGCAGGGGGTCGTCGCCGAAGGCAGGTTCGAGCCCGGCAGCAATGTCTTCGTTGCCGACAGCGTGCTTGCCAAGCATGATGAGCGCTATATGCCGAAGCAGGTCGCCGACAGGCTGAAGGCGGATGGCGTCTGGAAGGGCGAGGAAGCAGGCCAATGATCATCGAGCTTGGACATTACGCGCTGGTGCTGGCGCTCGCGACCGCGCTGATCGTCTCGATCATCCCGGTCGTCGGCGCGCGCCGCGGCGATCTGTCGATGATGGATGTCGCGCCGGTCGGCGTCGTCGTCCTGTTCGTGCTGGTCGTCTTTTCCTTCGCGGTGCTGACCTACGCCTATGTCGCGTCGGATTTTTCGGTGCTGAACGTCTGGGAGAATTCCCATTCGCTGATGCCGCTGATCTTCAAGATCTCCGGCGTCTGGGGCAATCACGAGGGATCGATGATGCTCTGGCTGCTGATCCTGGCGCTGTTCAGTGCGCTGGTTGCGCTGTTCGGGCGTAACCTCCCGGATACGCTTCGCGCCAATGTGCTGGCGGTGCAGTCCTGGATTTCGGCGGCGTTTCTGGTCTTCATCCTTCTGACCTCCAATCCCTTCGTCCGCCTCGATCCCGCTCCCGCCGAGGGCAAGGATCTCAATCCGGTGCTGCAGGATATCGGCCTGGCGATCCATCCGCCGCTGCTCTATCTCGGCTATGTCGGCTTCTCCGTCTGCTTCTCCTTCGCCGTCGCCGCCCTTCTCGACGGCCGCATCGATGCGGCCTGGGCGCGCTGGGTCCGCCCGTGGACGCTTGCCGCCTGGACCTTCCTGACGCTCGGCATCGCCATGGGCTCCTACTGGGCCTATTACGAACTCGGTTGGGGTGGCTGGTGGTTCTGGGACCCGGTGGAGAATGCCTCCTTCATGCCCTGGCTTGCCGGCACGGCGCTTTTGCATTCCGCGCTCGTCATGGAAAAGCGCGACGCGCTGAAGATCTGGACGGTACTGCTGGCGATCCTGACCTTCTCGCTATCCCTGCTCGGCACTTTCCTCGTGCGCTCCGGCGTGCTGACCTCGGTCCATTCCTTTGCCAGCGATCCGACGCGCGGCATCTTCATTCTCTGCATCCTGCTGATTTTCATCGGCGGCGCGCTGTCGCTCTTTGCCTTCCGCGCCCCCCGTCTCGCCGCCGGCGGCCTGTTCGCGCCGATCTCGCGCGAGGGCGCGCTGGTGCTGAACAATCTCATCCTGACGGTCGCCTGCGGCACGGTCCTGACCGGCACGCTCTATCCTCTGGCGCTGGAGACGCTGACGGGCGACAAGATTTCCGTCGGCCCGCCCTTCTTCAACATGACCTTCGGCCTGCTGATGGCGCCGATCCTGATCGCCGTTCCCTTCGGGCCGCTGCTCGCCTGGAAGCGCGGCGATCTCCTGGGCGCGCTGCAGCGGCTGTATGTCGTCGCCGGTCTGGCCTTCGTCGCCGGCCTCGTCCTCTTCTATGCCCGCCATGGCGGGCCGGTTCTGGCTGTCCTCGGCCTTGCCGCCGGCTTCTTCTTGGTCTTCGGCGCGGCCGCCGATCTCTGGTATCGCGCCGGTGTCGGCAAGGTGAAGGGCAGTGTTGCCTGGCGCCGGCTGAGCGGCCTGCCGCGGTCCGCCTTCGGAACGGCGCTCGCCCATGCCGGGCTCGGCATCACCGTACTCGGCATCGTGGCCGTCACCACTTTCGAGACCGAGAACATCACCAATATGAAGCCGGGCGAAACGGCCGCGCTTGGCGGCTACAGCCTGCGTTTCGACGGCATCAAGCCGGGCGTCGGCCCGAATTTCACCGAGGATCGCGCTCATTTCACCGTCAGCCGCGGCGGCGTCGCGGTGGCCGAAGTTTCCTCCTCCAAGCGCGTCTTCACCGCCAATCGCACGGCCACGACCGAGGCCGGCATCCTGACTTTGGGCCTGAGCCAGCTTTACGTCTCCCTCGGCGATGCGACCAATGCCGGCGGCATGGTGGTGCGCATCTGGTGGAAGCCGTTCATTCTCTGCATCTGGGGCGGTGCCGTCATCATGGCGCTCGGCGGTTTCGTCTCGCTCAGCGACCGCCGCCTGCGCGTCGGCGCACCCGGACGAAAGACAAGGCCGGCCGGTGCCGTGCTGGAGCCGGCGGAATGAGAAGGCGGTTTTTTCTGGCTCTGGCATTGCTCTTCATTGCGGCCCCCGCCTTTGCCGTCAATCCGGACGAGGTATTGCCCGATCCGGCCATGGAAGCGCGGGCGCGGACGATCTCGGCGGAGCTGCGTTGCATGGTCTGCCAGAACCAGTCGATCGACGATTCCAATGCCGATCTCGCCCGGGACCTGCGTCTTCTCGTGCGCAAGCGTCTCGCCAATGGCGATAGCGACCAGCAGGTACTCGACTATATCGTCTCCCGCTACGGCGAGTTCGTGTTGCTGAAGCCGCGGCTCAGCGAAAAGACGCTGCTGCTATGGGCCGCGCCGCTCACGCTTTTCGTCCTCGGCGGCCTCGGGCTCTTCGTCTATGCCAGGCGCCGCGCCGGCCGGCCGACGGGCACGCCGCTGACCTCCGAAGAGGAACAGCGCCTCAACGAGATCCTTGGCAAGCAATAGCGCGCGGCTGCCAGTTCCCGGCAGGATTTTGCTACATTACGAATTTTTCATGGGTCGGACAGTTCGCCGTAAGGTCCGGCGTCCTATATCATGTTTCATGAGCTTCATCGCCGGTCCCGCCGGCGAGAGAAAATCGGACGAGAGAAGAAAAGGTCAATCGCATATGTTCAGGAATATCAAGGACACGCTGTCCCGTAGCACCGCTATGAAAGCTTCTGTCGTCGCCGGTCTTGCTGTCGCTGCCCTCGCCACCGGTGTTCCGGGCGAGATCAGCCGCTCCTATGCCGAGGCCGTCAATGTGCAGGCTCCCCAGGTCCCGAGCTTCGCCAATGTCGTCGACGCCGTATCCCCGGCCGTCGTTTCCGTTCGCGTCGAATCCCGCGTCAATCCGGTCGCCGACGATGACGATTCCTTCGGCCTCGGCCGTGGTTTCGACGAGCTGCCGGACGATCATCCGCTGAAGAAGTTCTTCAAGCAGTTCGAACAGCAGCAGGGCCGCAACCAGCAGAAGAACCAGCCCGACAGCAAGGGCCGCCTGCGTCCGGTTGCCCAGGGCTCCGGCTTCTTCATCTCCGAAGATGGCTATCTCGTCACCAACAATCACGTCGTTTCCGATGGCGCTGCCTTCGTGGTCGTCCTCAATGACGGCACCGAGTTTGATGCCAAGCTGGTGGGCAAGGACCCGCGCACCGACCTCGCCGTGCTGAAGGTCGACGGCAAGGGCAAGAAGTTCACCTATGTCAACTGGGCTGACGACGACAAGGTTCGCGTCGGCGACTGGGTCGTCGCCGTCGGCAACCCCTTCGGTCTCGGCGGCACGGTCACGGCCGGCATCGTCTCGGCGCGCGGCCGCGATATCGGCTCCGGCCCCTATGACGACTTCATCCAGGTCGACGCAGCGGTGAACCGCGGCAATTCCGGCGGCCCGACCTTCAACCTCAACGGCCAGGTGGTCGGCATCAACACCGCCATCTTCTCGCCGTCGGGCGGCAGCGTCGGCATCGCCTTCGCGATCCCGGCCGATACCGCCAAGAACGTCGTTGCCGACCTCATCAAGTCCGGCACCGTGTCGCGCGGCTGGCTCGGCGTGCAGATCCAGCCGGTCACCAAGGATATCGCCGAATCCCTCGGCCTGTCCGAGCCGAGCGGCGCGCTCGTCGTATCCCCGCAGGATGGCTCTCCGGGCCAGAAGGCCGGCATCAAGAACGGCGACGTCGTGACCGCCGTCAACGGCGAGCCGGTCAAGGACCCGCGCGATCTCGCCCGCCGCATCGGCGCGATGCAGCCGGGCTCCAAGGTCGACGTCTCGATCTGGCGCGACGGCAAGGCCCAGTCGGTCACCGTCGAACTCGGTACGTTGCCGGTCGATCAGAGCCAGGCTTCGAGCGACGGCAATTCGCAGCCGGCACAGCCGCAGCAGCCGTCCTCGGAAAAGGCGCTTGCCGATCTCGGCCTGACCGTCGGCCCGTCCGATGACGGCAAGGGCGTCGCGATCACCGGCGTCGATCCGGACTCCGATGCCGCCGACAAGGGCGTGAAGGAAGGCGAGAAAATCACCTCGGTCAACAACCAGCAGGTCTCGAATGCCGGCGATATCGCCAAGGTCATCGAGCAGGCGAAGAAGGACGGCCGCACCCGCGCGCTGTTCCAGATCCAGTCTGGCGACGGCAGCCGCTTCGTCGCCCTGCCGATCACCGCGGGCTGATTTTCGACCGATTGAATGAATTGGGAGCCGCGCAGGCCACGGCTTGCGCGGCTCCTTTGCTTCCAGAGTTCCGGATCATGTCCGGGACAAAGCTCAACCGATGAACGATAGCCAGGGCAGGTAGACGATGACAACCGCAGGCCAACATGCTGTGAACTCTTCCGATTCCGGTTGTGCGGAGGCGCTCCCGACGGCTAATGTCGCCCACATGAAGATTTTGATCATCGAAGACGATCTGGAGGCCGCCGCCTATCTCACCAAGGCGTTCCGCGAGGCCGGCATTGTCGCCGACCATGCGAGCGATGGCGAGAGCGGGCTGTTCATGGGCACCGAGAACGCCTACGATGTCGCCATCATCGACCGCATGCTGCCGCGCCGCGACGGCTTGTCCGTCATCAGCGAGCTGCGCCGCAAGGGCGTGCATACGCCGGTTCTCATCCTCTCCGCCCTCGGCCAGGTGGACGACCGCGTCACCGGTCTTCGCGCCGGCGGCGACGACTATCTGCCGAAGCCCTATGCCTTCAGCGAGCTGCTCGCCCGCGTCGAGGTTCTCGGCCGGCGCAAGGGCACGCCGGAGCAGGATGTGCTCTACCGCGTCGGTGACCTCGAGCTTGACCGGCTGTCGCATGAGGTTCGCCGCGGCGGCAAGGAAATCCCGTTGCAGCCGCGCGAATTCCGCCTGCTCGAATATCTGATGAAGAATGCCGGCCAGGTGGTGACCCGCACCATGCTGCTCGAAAATGTCTGGGATTATCATTTCGATCCGCAGACCAACGTCATCGACGTCCATGTCTCGCGCTTGCGCTCGAAGATCGAGAAGGATTTCAGCCAGCCGCTGCTGAAGACCATCCGTGGCGCCGGCTACATGATCAAGGACGAGGGATGAGCCGCTTCCGCGTCCTCTTCAAGTCCACAGCCGTCCGCCTGTCCGCCCTCTATATCCTGCTTTTCGCGCTCTGCGCCGCCACGCTCGTCTTCTATGTCACGGCCATGTCGGAGCGACTGCTGACCGGGCAGATCCGCGACGCCGTGCAGCAGGAGGTCAACCAGGTCAAGCGCGCCTATGATGTCGGCGGCCTGAACCTGTTGCTGCGCACCATGGAACGCCGTGCCCGCCAGCCCGGAGCCAATCTCTATGTCATCGCCAGCCCCTCCGGCGATATCCTCGCCGGCAACGTCGCGTCGGTGCAGCCGGGCGTTCTCGGCGAATCCGGCTGGACGGAGCTGCCCTTCACCTATGAGCGCTATACGGATGCCGGCCCCGACCCCGAGCGGCGGCATCTGGCGATCGCCAATATCTTCCTGCTCGACAACGGCCTGCGCATCCTGATCGGCCGCGACCTTGGCGAGCCGGAGCGTTTTCGCGTGCTGGTGCGCCAGGCGCTCATGCTGGCGCTGGCGATCATGGGCCTGGGCGCGCTGGTCATCTGGTTCGGCATCGGCCGCAACGCGCTGAAACGCATCGACCGCATGACGGATGCGAGCCGCAAGATCATGGCCGGCGATCTCTCCCAGCGCCTGCCGATCGGCGGTTCCGGCGACGAGTTCGACCGCATGTCGATCTCGCTGAACACCATGCTGGAGCGCATCGAGAAGCTGAATGAGGGGCTGCGGCAGGTCTCCGACAATATCGCCCATGATCTGAAGACGCCGCTGACGCGGCTGCGCAACAAGGCGGCCGATGCGCTCGACCATGCCGACAGCGACGGCCGCCGCGTGGCGCTGGAGGGCATTATCGGCGAATCCGATCAGCTGATCCGCACCTTCAACGCACTGCTGATGATCTCCCGCGTCGAGGCCGGCTCCGTTGCCGCCGAGATGACCGGTGTCGATCTTTCCTCCATCGTCGCCGACACGGCCGAGCTTTACGAGCCGGTTGCGGAGGAGGCGGGGCTCAGCCTGACCGCCGATATCGAGGCCGATGTCGAGGTACAGGGCAATCGCGAGCTGATCGGCCAGGCGATCTTCAATCTGATCGATAATGCCGTCAAATACGCCTCCGGATGCCCCGGCAAGCAGGCGGTGGAGCTGAAATTGTCGCGCACGCCCGATGCCGTGCATCTTGCCGTCGCCGATCATGGTCCGGGCGTTCCCGCCCATCAGCGAACGGAAGTGATCAAGCGCTTCTTCCGCCTGGATGCCAGCCGTTCCAAGCCCGGCACCGGCCTTGGCCTCGCCCTGGTGGAAGCGGTCATGGAGCTGCATGGCGGCCGGCTGGAGCTCTCCGATACCGATCCGGCAAGCGCGGACGCCCGCGGATTGACGGTCACCATGATCTTCCCCACACAGAAACAATAGACTAATCCTGCTCCATCGGATTGCTATTGGGGAGAATTGCATGACGACGGATGGCGATTGGCTGCGGAATGTTCCGCCGGGGCGGCTGCGCCCGCTCAACCAGACGGAGCTGAAGGCGGCGCTCGCCGATCTCAAGGATATCGCCAGGTCGGAACCGGCCATTGCCGCGCTGCTGGACGGCGACGGCCCCCTGCGTGATTTCATCGTGGCGGCCCTGACGCTGTCGCCGCATCTGCGCGAGACCGCCAATCTCGATCCGGCTCTACTTGTCGCAGCCATCGGCAAGCCGCTGTCGCCGCAGATCGAAGCCTTGGTGGCGGAGGCCCGTCGGGCCTGGCTGCCGGGTGAGGCGGAGGCATCGTCTCCCTCCGAATCCGAAGTGATGAGCCGCCTGCGTATCGCCAAGCGCCGCGCCGCCTTCCTGATCGCGCTTGCCGATCTCGCCCGCATCTTCGACGGAAGGCAAACGACGCGCTGGTTGAGCCTGCTGGCCGAAGCCTCGATTTCGGCGGCGATCGATCATCTGCTCTTGTCGTCGCACGAAAGCGGCAAGGTTACGCTTGCCGATCCCGCCGAGCCGAGCCGGGGCTCGGGGCTCATCGTCCTCGGCATGGGCAAGCTCGGCGCCGGGGAGCTGAACTATTCCTCCGATATCGATCTCGTTGTCTTCTTCGACGAAGCGGCCGGCATTGTTCCCAATTCCGACGACGCCATCGATATCTTCCCGCGGCTGATGCGCCGTCTGGTGCGCATGCTGCAGGAGCGCACGGCGGATGGCTATGTCTTCCGCACCGATCTGCGCCTGCGCCCCGACCCCGGCTCGACGCCGCTGGCCATCCCCGTCGATGCCGCCATGATCTATTACGAGGGCAGGGGACAGAACTGGGAGCGCGCAGCCTTCATCAAGGCTCGCGCCGTGGGCGGCGACATCGTCGCCGGCCAGGCCTTCATCCGCGATCTCGTGCCCTTCGTCTTTCGCAAATATCTCGATTACGCGGCGATCTCCGATATTCATTCGATCAAGCGGCAAATCCATGCGCATAAGGGGCATGGGGCGATCGCGGTCAAGGGCCATAACGTCAAGCTCGGCCGGGGCGGCATTCGCGAGATCGAGTTCTTCGTGCAGACCCAGCAGTTGATCGCCGGCGGCCGGATGCCGGCGCTGCGCAGCCGTGCCACCGAAGACACGCTGGCGGGACTGACCGACGCCAAATGGATCGACGCGGAAACGCGTGACGAACTGACCGAGGCCTACTGGTTCCTGCGCGATGTCGAACATCGCATCCAGATGGTTCGCGACGAACAGACGCATCTGCTGCCGGAAACGGATGGCGAGCTGAAGCGCATCGCCTTCATGATGGGCTTTGCCGATATTTCCAGCTTTTCCGAGGCGCTGGTTTCCACGCTGAAGACCGTCGAGCGGCGCTATGCCCGTCTCTTCGAACAGGAGGCAAGGCTCTCGACCGAGACCGGCAATCTCGTCTTCACCGGCCAGGGCGACGATCCCGATACGCTCGAGACCCTGCGTCGCCTCGGCTTCGAGCGTCCGTCCGACATTTCCCGCGTCATCCGCACATGGCATTACGGCCGCTACCGCGCCACGCAATCCGTCGAGGCACGCGAGCGGCTGACAGAGCTGACCCCGGAACTGCTGCGCGTCTTCGGCGAGAGCAAGCGCGCCGACGAGGCGCTGCTGCGTTTCGACAGCTTCATCTCCGGCCTGCCCGCCGGCATCCAGCTTTTCTCGCTGCTCAGCACCAATCCCGCGCTGCTCTCGCTCATCGTCAACATCATGTCGTCGGCGCCGCGGCTTGCCGAGATCATCGCCGCCAAGCCGCATGTCTTCGACGGCATGCTCGACCCCGGCCTGATGGCGGAGCTGCCGACGCGCGATTATCTCGCCGAGCGCATCAACAGCTTCCTGGCGCCGGCCCGGCATTATGAGGAGGTGCTGGACCGGCTGCGCATCTTTGCCTCCGAACAGCGATTCCTGATCGGCATTCGCCTGCTGACCGGCGCGATCGGCGGCGCCATGGCGGGCCGCGCCTTCACCTATCTTGCCGATCTGATCGTCGAGGCGGCGCTGAACGCTGTGCTGAAGGAGATCGGCGCGGTGCATGGCGATTATCCGGGCGGCCGGGTCGCCATCGTCGGCATGGGCAAGCTGGGCAGCTTCGAGCTGACCGCCGGATCGGACATCGATATCATCCTGCTCTATGATTACGACGATACGGCCGGCGAATCCTCGGGCGAGAAGCCGCTCGACGCGACGCGTTACTTCACCCGCATCACCCAACGTCTCATCGCCGCGCTCTCGGCGCCGACGGCGGAAGGCGTGCTCTACGAGGTCGACATGCGGCTCCGCCCCTCCGGCAACAAGGGACCGGTCGCGACCCGCATCAATTCCTTCGAGAAATATCAGCGCGAGGAGGCCTGGACCTGGGAGCATATGGCGCTGTCGCGCGCGCGGCTCCTCTGCGGCGACGAGGAACTGGTGCTGAATGCCGAGCGCATCATCGGCGAGGTGCTGTCGACAAAGCGCGATATCGCCAAGATCGCCAGGGATGTCGTGGAGATGCGCAACCTGATCGAGCAGGAGAAGCCACCCGAGAGCATTTGGGACATGAAGCTCGTTTCCGGCGGGCTGGTCGATATCGAATTCATCGCGCAATATCTGAGACTGATCGCGCCGGCGCGCGGCGTCGGTATCGACGCCAATGGGCTCAGCACCGGCGAGGCGCTGAAGTTGCTGGGCGCCAGCCTGATGGACCGCAACGATCTGGATCTCTGCCTGGAAGCGCTGAATCTCTACACGGAGCTGTCGCAATTGATCCGGCTCTGCGTCGACGGAGCCTTCGATCCGGCCAAGGCTCCTTCCGGCCTGATCGAGCTGGTCTGCCGCGCCGGCGACTGCCCGGATATCCGGACGCTCGAGGCGGAGCTGAAGCGGCTGTCGAAAGCGGTGCGGAAAATCTTCCAGTCGGTGGTCGCGGCCTGATCAGCCCTGGTCGGGGATGCGAATGGCGATGACGGTGCCGATGCCTTCGCGGGAGCGGATGCGCATGCGGCCGTGATGCAGCAAGGTCAGCGAGCGTGAAATGGCGAGCCCCAGGCCGGAGCCGCCCTTGCTCTTGGCATATTGGTTCTGCACCTGTTCGAAGGGCTGGCCGATCTTGCTGAGCGCCGATTTCGGGATGCCGATGCCGGTGTCGGCGATGGTCAGGATGACGGCATCCTCGACCTTGCGCGTGCGCACCGCGATGCGGCCGCCGTCATTGGTGAACTTCACGGCGTTGGAGAGCAGGTTGAGCAGGATCTGCTTCATGGCGCGGCGGTCGGCCGTCAGCTTGATGCCGGAGGAAATGCGCTGCTCGACGACGATGTTCTTGTAGGCGGCCGGAATGGAGGTGAAGCGCAGGCATTCCTCGATCAAGGGCGCGAGATTGATCTTTTCGCAGGACAGCTTGATATGGCCCGCCTCGATCTTCGACATGTCGAGGATATCGTTGATGACGTTCAAGAGATGCTTGCCGCTGTCATGGATATCCTTGGCATATTCATTGTACCGCGACGATCCCAGGGGGCCGAACATCTGGTCCTGCAGGATCTCCGAGAAACCGAGAATGGCGTTGAGCGGCGTGCGCAGCTCGTGGGACATGTTGGCGAGGAATTCCGATTTCGCCTTGTTGGCGGCTTCGGCGCGTTCCTTTTCGGCGAGGTAATTGGTATTGGCGGTCGAGAGCTCCGCCTTCTGCCGCTCGAGGATCTGCCGGGAGGCGGAGAGATCGTTGATCGTCGCCATCAGCCGGCGCTCGGAGTCGCGCAGGCGTTCCTGATTGCGCTTCAGCTGGGTGATGTCGGTGCCGACGGACACCAGGCCGCCGTCGCGGGTGCGGCGTTCGTTGATCTGCAGCCAGCGCTCGTCGGCGAGCTGCACTTCCGTCGTCTGCGAATGGCTGACACGGCCGGGATCGACGATGCGCCGCTCGATGACGGGCCGGGCCGCGGCGGCGTTCACCACCGCGCGCTCGGTGCCCGGCACCAGCACGCTGTCCGGCAGGCCGTAAGCCTGCTGGAAATGGCCGTTGCACATGACAAGCCGGTCGTTCTTGTCCCAGAGCACGAAGGCCTCGGAGGTGCATTCGATCGCATCCGCCAGCCGCTGGTCGGCCTCGGCATAGCGCTGCGCCAGCCGATGCTGCTCGGTCACGTCCATGGCGATGCCGATCATGTGGACCCGGCCGGAATGGGTACGGATGACCTGGGCGCGGGCGCGCATCCAGACGTAATGTCCCTTGGCATGGCGGATGCGCAGGATCTGATCGACCTGGCCGGCATTGCCGCGGGTGATCGAGCGCGCCAGCGCATGCAGGCTGTTGTCGTCGGGATGCATCAGCTGCTCGGCATCCGCAAAGGACAGCGGCCGGTCGGCGGCCGGCAGGCCGAGCATGTCGTACATGGAGCGCGACCAGAAGAATTCGCGGCTGGCGAAATCGAAATCCCACAGGCCGCAGCGGCCGCGCGACAATGCGGTTTCGACGCGAAGATTGGATTCGAGGAAGATCTCGTCGGCGTCACGCGTCCGCTTTACCTGGGTGTAATAGGCATAGAGGATGACGAGCAGGATGGAGGAGATGCCGGCGAACAGTGTGACGTTGAGGGTCAGCTCGTCGCGCCAGAGCTTTTCGATCTGTTCCATCGAGGCGGCGGAGAGCACGAAATCGCCCTTGTCGCCGATCAAAGAGATCGCCGCGTAATAGGGGGCGCCGTCGATCATCGTCTCGATCACGCCGGCATGGTCGCCGAAGCTTCTGATGGCGGAAACCTCGGGAAAGAAATCCGAAATCGTCAGGCCGATATAGTTGGACCCGGCCGCCGAGGCACCGAAAACGCGGCCGCTCGCCTGAACCAGAAGCACGAAGGTTCCGGCATCGAGCCGATCCTGCGGGAGGTAGGTCGAAAGCTTCCGTTCGGCCCCGTCACGGTCGCCGGCCCTGAACAGGCTGGCATCGTTGGAAAAGGCGGCTGCCGCCGCGGCAATGGAAAGCGATGTCGTCTGCCGGGCTGCCGCCGCCATGCGTCCATGCTCGGTCATCATGCTGAAGAAATGCGAGGCGGCGACGACCATCAGGAAGGAGACGATGAGAACGGGAATGACCCGTTTCAGGATATGTTCCGTCTGCGGGAAGCGGCGGGAAATCGTCTCCGCCCGCATTCCTGCCCGATCGCCAACACCGCTATGCCAGGATTTCAGACCGTCGAAATTAACACGCAGCCGTCCATCGGCCGCGGTTGCCCGCCGCACGTCCACCATCGCTCTAGCCTTGTCCCTCGTGTGATTCGCTGCGCCGCTCGCCCGAATCTGCCTTAATGAATCACTCGTGATTCGGCTTGTCCAGAGGGTCCGGTAAAACTTTGTTAACCATAAGTGATTTCACGACTTTTCCCACCCGCAAGGGTAGGTTGTCGGCATGCGGGACTCGTCCAAGGTGAAAAGGCGGGCGCAAATCACCCGCCTTCATGGCTGAATGGCAAGGACAAAATCAGTCCTTCAGGATGCGCTCCACAATATCGCGAACGTCGGTCGAGAGGCCGCCGGTACGCTCGATCTGCACCAGGGCGGAGCGGGCATGGTCGGCGCGAACCGGCTCCAGCAGGCGCCAGGAGCGCATCGAGGTCAGGATGCGCGCGGCAAGCTGCGGATTGCGCTGGTCGATATCGAGGATTTCGTTCGCCAGGAAACGGTAGCCGGCGCCATCGGCACGGCCGAAGCCGGTGGGATTGGCGAAGGCGAAGGTGCCGACAAGCGCGCGCATGCGGTTCGGATTGCTGCGCTTGAAAAGCGGATTGTCCATCAGCGCCTGAATGCGCTCCAGCGTTGCGGCTCCCGGGATCGTCGCCTGGATGGAGAACCATTTGTCGATGACCAGCGCGTTTTCCGCGAAACGGTCGCGGAAATTCGCGAGCGCCGTCTTCGCCGCGTCCGTCTCGGGGAAACGGTGGGCGAGGATGGTCAGGGCAGCGCTGAGATCGGTCATGTTGTTGGCGGCGTCATAGGCCGCCTTGGCGCGGGCCGGGCTGTTGTCCGACTGCGAGAGATAGGAGAGGGCGGCATTGCGCAACGTCCTCCGTCCGGCGCTGGCCGCATCCGGGCTGAAGGGGCCGGGTGTCTGCATGCCGTCATAGAGCGCAGCGAAGATATCCTTCCCGGCCTCGGCGATCTGCCTGAGGATCGCCTGGCGGCCGGCATGGATCGCGTCGGGATCGTTGTTTCCGCCGAGTTCGCGGGCGATATCGGCCTCGCTCGGCAGGGCGAGCACCTGCGCGCGGAAGGCCGGCTCGAGGGTTTCGTCGCTCGCGGCCGCCAATAGCGCATCGATGAAGGCGGCGTCACAGCTGACCGTGCTGCCCTGGCGCGCGTCGCGGGCGGCCTGAAGCAGGTTGGGCAGGCCAAGATCGATCAGCGCCTGCCAGCGGGCGAAATGGTCGGTTTCGTAGCGCGCGATCAGCGCCAGATCCTTCGGACCCTGGCTGAATTGCAAGTTGATCGGCGTCGAGAAGCTGCGGTTGAGCGACAGGACGGGTCGGGAAGAAATGCCGTGAAAGACGACAGTCTGCGTCTTTTGCGTCAGGTGCAGCACGTCCTCGGTCAATTCCGCGCCGGTCACCGATGACGGCGTCAGCAAGGCGCCGTCCTCTGCAATCAGCGCCATGCGCAGCGGAATATGCAAGGGCTGCTTGGTCGTCTGGCCGGGGGTGGCCGGCTGCATCTGCTCGAGCGTCAGCGTGAAAGTCTTGGCAGCGGCATCATAGGTGCCGGAGGCCGTGACCAGCGGTGTGCCGGCCTGATGATACCAGAGCGAAAACTGCGCGAGATCCCGGCTGCTGACATCCTCGAAGCATTTGACGAAATCCTCGATCGTCACGGCCTGTCCGTCGTGCCGGTCGAAATAGAGGTCCATGCCCTTCTTGAACAGGTCGCGGCCGAGCAGCGTCGCGATCATGCGTGTGACTTCGCTGCCCTTCTCGTAGACCGTGGTCGTGTAGAAATTGTTGATTTCGCGATAGGTCGTCGGGCGCACCGGATGGGCCAGCGGTCCGCCGTCCTCGGGAAACTGTTCCGATTTCAGGTGGCGCACCTCGGCGATGCGCTTGACCGGGCGCGAGCGCTGGTCGGCGGAAAACTCGTGGTCCCGATAGACGGTCAGGCCTTCCTTGAGGCAGAGCTGGAACCAGTCGCGGCAGGTGATGCGATTGCCGGTCCAGTTGTGGAAGTATTCGTGCGCGATGATCGCCTCGATATTGGCGTAGTCGGCATCGGTCGCGGTTTCCGGATCGGCAAGGACGTATTTGTCGTTGAAGACGTTGAGGCCCTTGTTCTCCATCGCCCCCATGTTGAAATCGGAAACCGCGACGATCATGAAGATATCGAGATCATATTCGCGGCCGAAGCGTTCTTCGTCCCATTTCATCGAGCGCTTCAGCGCGTCCATGGCATAGGCCGCGCGCGGCTCCTTGCCATGCTCGACATAGATTTTCAGCGCCACCTCGCGGCCGGACGCCGTAACGAACGTGTCTTCCACGATGCCGAGATCGCCGGCGACGAGCGCGAAGAGATAGCTCGGCTTCGGATGCGGATCGAACCAGGCGGCGAAATGCTTGCCTTCACCGTAACCGGCGCCGCCGAGGAAATTACCGTTCGACAGCAGCAGCGGATTGGCGGCCTTGTCGGCGATGATATTGACCGTATAGGGCGCCAGCACGTCCGGACGGTCGAGGAAATAGGTGATGCGGCGGAAACCTTCCGCCTCGCACTGGGTGCAGTAGACGCCGCCGGTGCGGTAGAGCCCCATCAACTGCGTATTGGCCTCGGGATTGATGATCGTGGTGATCGTCAGCTCGAAGGGCGCGCTTTCCGGCAGATCGCGAACCGTCAGGCTTTCCGGCGTTGCCGTATATTGCTTGGCCGGGACCTCTTCCTGGTCGAGCAGCAGCCCGGACAGGACCAGCTCGTCGCCGTCGAGAACCAGCGATGCCTTGGGGTCGATACCCTCGCGGCGATGGAAGATCAGCCGCGCCTCGACCTTGGTTTCGGTCGGATGCAGTTCGAAGGTAAGGTCCACGCGTTCCAGAACGAAGTCGGTGGGACGATAGTCTGCCAGGTGAATGACCTGGCCGGTGTCTGTTCGCATGGTCTATCCTGATCGGGCTTTGCTGCGGCGGGCATTGCTCCGGAGCGGCGCTCCGAAGGGAAATCCGCAGCATCATTACATCGAAATCTGAACCAAAGTTAAAGTCATATCGACTTGTTGTCACAATTTGCGACAGCAGATGTTGGCATTCCCATCGGCTCGAAGGCAAGTATCGGGAAGTGCCGCTGGCCGGGGCGCCTGTGTTTGGTGGTCAATATTGTCGGTCGCCATCCTGCCCGGTCAGGGAGACAAATGGCCGCGGAACCGCGTTAACGAGGTAAATTTCTGTTTAAACTCTTGCGCGGACAGCATATTCGCATGATTATAGCATGCTATGTTGTGCCATTGCTGTACGCAATGCTGGCAGCCTTGTGTTAAAACCAGTCAATTTCTTCGCATTGGTATTTAGGAAGGGCGCCATGAGGAGGCCCGATTGAGTTTTTCCGCAGAGCAGCTTGCTCGTCATCCTGAATTTGTATCGTCCCTGCGCTTTCTGGCGGAGGCGTTGCGGGCACGCTATGACAGCGGGCCGCGCCTGGCGCGTCTGCTGTCCTCGCACCAGCGCTGGCTTTTGACCCAGACGGCCTATGCGCTGCATCTCGACTATGATCCGGCCATTCCCGGCTCCGGCCTGACGGCGGTGAAGCTGCGCAATCTCATCACCCAGTATCGGGTCGCGAGCCGCAACACGGTGCTGACCTATATCGAGGAAGTGCTGACCTATCGTTTTCTCGCGCCGGCCGCCGGCCCCGTCCGCCGGCCACGGCGCTATGAACCGACCGAGGTCAGCCGCACTGCGATGTTCGATTGGTATCTTGCCAACCTGGCCGCTCTCGACCTGCTGGATAATGGCAGCCGTGCCGTGGCATTGGCCACTGACCCGGATTTGATCGACGTGGCGCAGCCACGCATGGCGCGCCGTTGCCTGGAGACGACGGCGTGGCGGGAGCCGCCGGAGCGGGTCGGAATCTTTCTCTGGACGGAGGCGGGCGGTCTGGTGGTGGACAATCTCGTGTCCCGGCTGGACCCGAAGGCGGAAGCCGATGGCCGCATCGATCTCGGCCGCATCGATACACGCGCGATCGCCGCGCAATTCATGATGTCGCGAACGCATTTGCAGCGGCTCCTGCGCAAATCCGCCGACTATGGCTCCCTTGGCTGGTACGACGAGCCGAAGAAGACGCGGATCTGGATGTCTCGCGACTTCCTCGATGAATATTGCGCCTGGCAGGCCGTGAAGTTCGCCGCGGTGGATGAGGCTTTCGAATGGGCGCAATCGGTCGGCGCAGAGGTGGCGGCGCAGGGGTGACCAAAGAAAAACGCCGGGCTGAGCCCGGCGCGTGCGTCATGAAAATTGCTGATGAAAATCCGAAAAGAAAAGGGCGGGATCGATGATCCCGCCCTTTTGGCAAATCTTACAAGGGGATGCCGGTTGCTGCACAGGAGCCCGGCTGGCGCTTCCCGACCTTCTGCAGGCTACGGGAGCGCTCGAATTCTTCCGCTGCCCGCACCGCCGAGCCGATATGGCCGACCGTATCGAGAAAGGTGATGAATGAACGAAATCCTGTAGACACGAAACAACCTCTCAGAATGAACGTTTGCTGTGCGGCGGCGACTTCGCCTCGCCGATCAGCAGGCGCGAAAATCGGCGAAAACGGAGGCCGGGCGGGCAACGCGCGCGGAAGTGCCGGTGCCGCGAGCAACCATCTGCTCGTTGGCGGCAATGCCGACGTTGCGGCGGCCGCTGATGGTGCGCATCGGTTCGATGGCGCGGCGAAGGGTATCAAACCCGCAATGGATAGGGCGAAAGCGTGCAGTCACGGCCTTGGTTCCTTAATGATTCCTCCCAAGACACACTTCTATATTGCAGCGCAGCATTGATTTTGCAATGCACGCGCTCGGAATTACTGCCATGCATAAAGCGCATGGCAAAATGTCGGCCATTGTCAATTGTGATGAAAAATTAACCGAATTTCTCGGCTTCGATCCGCGCTTTGAACGCCAGAAGATCGTTCCAGGCCAGGCGCTTGTTGATGGGAGCGGTCAGCAATTCCTGGGGATGAAGGCTGGCGATCGCAGGAATGGTCCG
>JASGEG010000358.1:0-9797 GCA_047606605.1 Rhizobium sp. | reverse complement strand
CGGGCATCTCGCCCGCCTTTTCCGCGGACGCGCCACAGCCGCCGACGGAAGAGCAAGCCCAGATGGAGAGCATGAAAGAATTCATGCAGGCCAATCCCGATTGCAAGGAATTCACCGATCAATGCTCGATCTGCACCGTCACAGACGGGAAAGCCGGATGCTCGACCCCGCAGATCGCCTGCATCAAACAGGCCTATCAATGCACGGCTCCGGCCAGCAAATGACGAAGACGGGAAGAACCTGCGCCTGAAGCCTTGCAACGCATGGATGCTTGCCTGCGTCGGCCCAGCCTGCGCTTTCAGCCTAACCGAAGGAGACTGTCGTGCCGAGCACGTCGATCGATCATGCCTTTACCGCCGCCAGCCTGACATCGGCGGCCAGCGACCCGACCTTTGCCGGCGCGCTCTCCTTCATGCGCCGCCGCTTCACCAAATCGCTCGAGGGCGTCGATGCGGCGGTCTGGGGCATTCCCTTCGACGCGGCCACATCGAACCGGCCGGGCACACGTTTCGGGCCGCAGGCGATCCGCCGCGCCTCAGCGATCTTCGATAACGACCCACAATATCCCTTCCAGCGCGATCTCTTCGCCGAGATGTCGGTCATCGACTATGGCGATTGCCTGCTCGATTACGGCAATCATCAGGAAACGCCTGATGCGATCGAACGCCAGGCCAATGCGATCCTCGACAGCGGCACCTTCCTCCTGACGCTCGGCGGCGATCATTTCGTCACATGGCCGCTCTTGAAAGCGCATGCCGCAAGGCACGGCCCGCTGGCGCTCGTGCAGTTCGATGCCCATCAGGACACATGGTTCGACGACGGCAGGCGCATCGACCATGGCTCCTTCGTCGCCCGCGCCGCCCGTGACGGTCTGATCGACGCGGATCGCTCCATCCAGATCGGCATCCGCACGCATGCGCCGGAGGATTGCGGGCTGCGCATCCTCTATGGCCACGAGATCGAGGATATGAGCGCCGCCGATATCGCATCGACCATCATCACCCATACCCGCGGAGCGCCTGTCTATCTGACCTTCGATATCGATTGCCTCGATCCGGCCTTCGCGCCGGGCACGGGAACGCCGGTGGCCGGTGGCCCATCCAGCGCCAAGATCCTCTCTGTGTTGCAGCGGCTGCATCAACTCGATATCCGCGGCGCCGATGTCGTCGAAGTCTCGCCGGCCTACGACCATGCCGACATCACCGCCATTGCGGGAGCGACGGTAGCAATGTATATGCTCGGTCTCCATGCCGAAAGGCGGGCGAACGGCCGTTGAGCCGGCTGTTATCATTTTGAATCAACTCCATGGCAAACTGAGTCCGGAATCACTTAGAACCCTTTGAAAGAGCAGGAATAAAATGGCACCGAAGATCTTCATCGATGGCGAACACGGAACCACGGGCTTGCAGATCCGCACGCGCATGGCCGGCCGCCGCGACGTCGAGCTTCTGTCCATTCCGGAAGCGGAGCGGCGCAACGCCGCCATGCGCGAGGACATGCTGAACAGCGCCGACATCGCCATCCTCTGCCTTCCCGACGATGCATCGAAGGAAGCGGTGAAGATGGTCTCGGCCAACAACAATGTCCGCGTCATCGATACGTCGACCGCTTTTCGCGTTCATCCAGACTGGGCCTATGGCTTCGCCGAGATGGACAAGGAACAGGGCGGCAAGATCACCGGTGCGCGCTTCGTCGCCAATCCGGGCTGCTATCCGACCGGCGCCATCGCCCTCATCCGGCCGCTGCGCGCCGCCGGCGTCCTGCCGAACGGCTATCCGGTGACGGTCAATGCCGTTTCCGGCTATACGGGCGGCGGCAAGCAGATGATCGCGCAGATGGAAAATGCCGATCATCCGGATGCGATCACGTCGCCGCATTTCCTCTACGGCCTGACGCTGCACCATAAGCACGTGCCGGAAATGACGACGCACGGTCTGCTCGAGCGCGCGCCGATCTTCTCGCCTTCCGTCGGCCGCTTTCCGCAGGGCATGATCGTGCAGGTGCCGCTGCATCTCGGCGACCTCGCCGAAGGCACGACGCTGGAGAGCATCCACGCGGCGCTCGTCGCCCATTATGCCGGCCAGGATATCGTGCAGGTCGTTCCGCTCGCCGACAGCCGCGCCCTGCCCCGCGTCAACGCCGTCGAACTCGCCGGCAAGGACACGATGAAGCTCTTCGTCTTCGGCACGCCGGGCGCAGAACAGGTCAATCTCGTGGCGCTGCTCGACAATCTCGGCAAGGGCGCTTCCGGTGCGGCCGTCCAGAACATGGACCTGATGCTTTCCGCCTGAGAACTTTCAGCAGCACCTTCCATCCTTCGGCGGTCGGGATTTCCATTCCGGCCGCCGAATGCATTTCGGCGCCTCCCGGCGTTCGAACCGCCGGCCGGCCGGGATAATCAATTTACCAAAAAACGAAAATTTGATTGTGTGTGATAATTACGCCACATTCGCTCCCTACGGCCTCATCAGCCGTTCCGGGACAGTGGCCGCGGTCATTGCGCATAAAGCAATTTTCAAGATCGAGCCGGCGTAAAGGAATTGGTTACCATAATTCGGCATGCTTTCCGACAGCCGGCAGAGTGGCGTCCAGACGCAGATAGCGCGTTCGGGCACGGATACTCTTGTGAGCCGGCATGGCGCGTATGTAGTTTGGATCAAGAGTATCATGGCGTTTGCGGCCGAGACGTTCGGTAACATCAATTCCCGCTCCGGCCTTGCCCCGCGCCGGAAAAAATCCCAAGGAATTCGCCCCGGCACTATCGTCACCGGCGTTGCGGTGGTGGGTTTTGCCTGGGTGGCGGCGACCCTGCTCACCGCCCAATCCATGGTTCTGTCACTGCCCGGCGCCGATAGCTCGGCGCAGGATCTGCTGACGCCGAAAGCATCGGCCTTCATCGTGCCGCAGGGGCACGCATCGCACATCGCCCGCCTCTCGAGTTCAGCCGGCACCCAATATGCGCAGCATCGCCCCGCTGACGGCGCCAGCGCCGCGCGGGCCCAGCTTGCCAGTGCCCTTGCCCAGCAGGCAACCGAGCTTCAGGCCGCGCAGGTCGTCCGGGGCGGCCGTCCGGTCATTCCTGCCTCGCCGACCGCCGTCGACCGTCTGCGCAAGGTCATCGCCATCAATTTTGCGACGACGGTCCAGTCGCTGGCACAGACCAAATCCGCGCTCGCTTCCCTGCAGGAAGCCGCCGACCAGGCAAAGGCGGCACCGCCGCCCGTCGAAGTTGCCTTGGCCGTGCCTGCCGACGCCATACCGGCGCCGATCGATGTCGTCCCCCTGCCGATGAAGGACACGGATCTGCCGGTCGCCGAAGTCCTGCCGGCCGTCATCCCGCTCGCCCGCCCTGCCCATATCGTGGCGAAGGCACCTGTGGCCGTCCCCGATGCATCGGACGAGCCTGACAGCAATGACACTGCCGTAGCGCCGCCCTCGCATCTCCTGGCCTATGCCAAGCCGAACGAGGAAACCAGCAGCAAGCCGAAGCCCTTCCTCAATCCCTTCGCCGCCATCAGCCCGCGCGGCGGCAGCGGCACCGCGATCTACGATATCTCGGCCGGAACGGTCTATCTGCCGAGCGGCGAACGCCTCGAGGCGCATTCCGGCCTCGGTCACATGCGCGACAATCCCCGCTATGTCGACCGCAAGAACACCGGCCCGACACCGCCTGAAACCTATAACCTGACCTATAGGGAAAGCCTGTTCCATGGCGTGCAGGCGCTGCGCCTGACGCCCCCGAGCGGCGCCCGCGTCTATGGCCGCGACGGCTTGCTGGCTCATACCTACATGCTCAGAGGAAGCCGCGGCGATTCGAATGGCTGCGTGGTCTTCAAGGACTACGCCCGCTTCCTGGCTGCCTTCAAGCGCGGCGAAATCAAGCGTATCCAGGTGGTGACGCGTCTGTCGTCGTCGCCCAGCAATATGGCGTCGCGCTGAGCTTTGCGAAACGGGAGGGCGAGGCGATCATCCGCCTCAATTCCCCACGGCAATGACCGTCTGGCGCGGATATTCGCCATAGAAACCGCGCCAATTGGCAACGGCAAAGCCAAAGACGATCAACGCGCCGGCTTGATGGGCGAGCGCCAGATGCAGCGGCACCTGCGACAGCAGCGTCGTGATGCCGAGGATGGCCTGGATCAGCACCAGCAGGAAAAGCACGACGGAGCGGCGGGCATGCGTCGTTTCCGCCGCCGCGCGCAGCGAAACAATCATGTTGATCGCGACAACGGCGAAGAGCGCATAGGCGCCGAGGCGATGGACATATTGGACCATCTTCGGGTTCTCGAAGAAATTGATCCAGCCGGGCGATTGCGCGAACAGCCCGCCCGGCACCACCGCGCCGTCCATCAGCGGCCAGGTGTTGTAGGACAGGCCGGCATCGAGGCCGGCGACGAGCGCGCCGAGATAGATCTGAAACAGCGACATGACGGCGATCAGGCCGGCAAGGAAGGCCGAATAGCGGGTCGGCGGCGGCTCGTTCGAATGCGGCGACAGGGCGCGCATGAACCACATGCAGGCGGCAAAGATCAGACAGGCGGTGACCAGATGCGTGGCGAGACGATACTGGCTGACATCGGTGCGCGCCTCCAGGCCGGACGAGACCATCCACCAGCCGATCGCGCCCTGCAGGCCGCCGAGCAGGAAAATGCCGGCCAGGGGCAGACGCAGCTTGCGTTCGACCCGGCCCGTCAGGACGAAGAACAGCAGCGGCACGCCGAAAACGAACCCGATGGCACGGGCCAGGAACCGGTGCGCCCACTCCCACCAGAAGATGCCCTTGAACTCATCGACGGTCATGTCCCTGTTCAACTGCTGGAACTGCGGAATCCGCTTGTAGAGGTCGAATTCCTCCTGCCATTCCTGCGCGTTGAGCGGCGGGACGACGCCATGGATCGGCTTCCATTCGGTGATCGACAGGCCGGAGCCCGTGAGCCGCGTCGCGCCGCCGACCAGGACCAGGCAGAAGAGCACCAGAAGCACGCAGGCAAGCCAGGCGCGGATGGCCCGGCGATTGCGATCCTGACGGGCCACTTCGTTCAAAACGGCCTGCTCCGACGTCAAATTAGCGGCAACCATGGTGTCTCCCTTCAATACGCCTGTTGATTTGCCTGATGGGGGCGTGCAAAACAAGTCCCGGGAGTTTGCGGCATGCCGTCGCGGTATGTCGTCGTAAGAGGAGAGACCACCCCGTGCCCCTTCGCCTGCGCAAATTCGTCGGCATGATCCTGCTTGTCCTGCTGGTCATCATCTATGCAATCGTGGCGATGATCGTGGCCGTGCGCACGCTCGGGGATCAGCCGGGCTGGGTGCACTTCCTCTATTTCTTCGTGAGCGGCTTCATCTGGGTGCTGCCGGCGATGGGAATCATCAAGTGGATGGCCGGACCGCGCCCGCGGTGAGCGCCGATTGCCAGGCAGTTGCGCATTAACGCCGGGATAACCGTGATCAGCGGGAATTCCGTCCAATCCGCCCGCCTTAAATCAAAAATAAGACGCCTGCCGGAAGACTGCGCGCCAAAGCCGCCCGACCGGAGACGCCCGAATGCAGATACGGAATCTCGACATCGCCGATGTGCCCGCCACAGGCGTGCCGCGTGCGGATGCCGCGTCCGCCGTCGCAAGGCCGTCTTCGGCCGATATCTTGCATATCGAGATTCATGACGGCATGGCGCCGCTGGCGAGCGAATGGCGCCTGCTGGAAGAAGACGACCTTGCCTCGCTTCATCAGAGCTACCACTGGTGTGCCGCCTGGGTGGAGACCTTCCAATATCCGCTGGCCATCGTCCGGGGCATGCTCGGCGGTCGGACGGCCTTCCTGCTGCCGCTGGAGATCATCCGGAACAAGGGCGTGCGACGCGCCGAGTTCATCGGCGCGCGCCACAGCAACATCAATACCGGCCTGTTCTCAAAAGCGTTCCTGGAGACCTTTGGCAACGGCCTGACCGCATCGCATCTGGCTGCCATCGCGCAGGCGTTGCGGGGCAAGGCAGATCTGATGCTGCTGCGCAACGTGCCGCTTGCCTGGCGCGGCCGCGAGAGCCCCCTCGCCTCGCTGCCGGCCGTCGAAAACCAGAACCACGCTTTCCAGCTCCCCTTCCTCGGCAGTTTCGAAGCAAGCCTGAAACAGGTGAACGCCAAGAGGCGACGCAAGAAATTCAAGCATCAGAGCCGTATCCTCGATGAGAAGGGCGGCTATGATTATGTGATCGCCGCACCCGACGAGCAGCATGTGCTCCTCGATCTGTTCTTCCGGCAGAAGGCCGTTCGCTTCAAGGCGGCTGGCCTGCCGGATGTGTTTCATGACGTTCCGACGCAAATCGCGCTGCACCGGCTGCTGAAGCGCCGGGACGGCCATGCCGCGCTGGAAATGCATGCCTTGCGGCTGAAAGGCCGGCATGAGGGACATATCCCGGCGATCGCGGCGCTGTCGCGCAAGGGAGACCATGTCATCTGCCAGTTCGCCTCGATCGACGAAACGCTGGTCGCCGAGGCGAGTCCCGGGGAATTGCTGTTCTGGCTGATGGTCGAGCGGCTGCACCGCGAGGGCGTCGCCCTCTTCGATTTCGGCATCGGCGATCAGGGCTACAAACGCTCATGGTGCCCGGTGGAAACCATACAGCACGATCTGATCCTGCCGGTTTCCGGCATCGGCCGTATCGCGGCCGTCGCACAGAAAAACATCACCCGCGCCAAGATGGCCATCAAGGCCAATCCCCGGCTCTATGGCTTCATCCAGCGGCGTCGCGCCCGGCACGGCGACCATGCCGCGGCAGTGGTCGAGACCGACGGGGATTGATCAGGCCGCATGCTGGCGGGCGTCGGCATGCCCCGTCTCGCGCCAGCCGGACATCAGGATGATGTGCTCATATCCAGCCTTCTGGAACTCCGTCATCGCCGCGAGGAAATGATCCTCGTCCGGCTGCGGCATGGAGAGGATGATTTCCGTGTCCTTGCTGCGCGTCAGCCGGGCAACGCCGGCGACGTCCGCCGCGCCGCATTCCACCAGAACGATGTCGTAGGCAGAACTCAATGCATCGAGGATCAGGGACAGGCGGTCGGCGCCACGCATGGCGCGGCCGACATCGCTGGTGCCCTGCGGCACCAGATGGGCGTCGGAAAGACGGTCGGGGTGGATGGTGTCGGCAAAGGCGGCCTCGCCGCACAGCAGGTCCGTTACGCCCAACAAGCCCTCGGTTTCAGCCATGAGCCGCGACGGGCAAGCGGTTCCCGTCATATCCACAAGCACGATGCGCGCACCGGCATCGGCAATGGTGCGCGCAAGCATCACCGTCGCGGTCGAGCCATTGTCACCGGTCGGCGATATGGCGATGACGATGCGGGAATCGCGTTCGATCAGATAGTCGGCGACCGACTGGATGGAGAAATCCTCACCGTCCTCGGCCTCTTCCGCGATCTCTTGCCGTTGATCGAAATCGACGGCATCTTCCATCTCACGCGCAAGGGTTTCGTCGGCAGCGACCGAGAGCAGGCTTGCGGGGACAGCGCCGCCCTGTGCCGACGCCGTGCCGCGGATCGGCGCCGCGTCGATCGCCGCATTATCGGAATTGGCGACAGTCTTGCGGCCCGCTGTCCCGCGTTCGACCGGGCCGACGGGACGCAGCGCGCGGCCGCTGAAGAGCTCGATCAGCATGATGACGATGCAGCTCAGGATGAAGGAGGCGACCGCGGCGACGACGACGATCGGCCCGACCTTGGGGAAAGAAGGGTCGACCGGCTCGACGGCCTTGGAGACGACGCGGGCATCCGCCGGGCTCGAATTCCGGTCGGCGCGCGAGGCCGCCTCGCGATAGCGGCCGAGATAGGTTTCCAGCAATTGCCGCTGGGCGGCGGCTTCGCGCTCCAGTGCGTTGAGACCGACCTCGTCCTGCCCTGCCCTGGCGCTGTCCGCCTTCAGTCGGTTGGATTGGGCGACGAGCTGCTGCTCGCGCAGTTGCGCCACCTTGGCTTCGTTCTCGATGCTGGCAAGGATCTTCTGGGTCTCGCGGTCGATCTGTTGGCGGATATCGGCGAGCTGGGCGCGCAGGCTCTTCAGCCGCGGATGCCCGTCCATCAGGCTGGTGGACAGATCCGATATCTGCGATTCCAGGCTGGACTGCGTCGCCTTCAGCCTTTGAATGGCCTGCGAGCCGGAGACGTCGGCGAGCGTGTCGGTGGAACGGCCGGTGGCAAGCGCGCTGCGTACGGCCTGGGCGCGCGCCTCGGCATTGGCCCGGTCGCCGCGCACCTGTGCGAGCTGGCCGGAAATATCGGCGAGCTGCTGTGTCGCGAAGGTATTGTTGTCGCTGGTCTGCAGCAGGCCATTGGCGGAGCGGTAATCGGCGACCTTCTTCTCCGCCTCGCTGACCTTCTCGCGCAGATTGGCGATTTCCGGCTCGAGCCAACGCGTTGCCTCGCTGTTGGAATCGAGCTTGGCGCCGCTCTGCATCGACAGGTAGACCTGCGCCATGGCGTTCGGGACGCTGGCGGCCAGATCCGGATCGCGGGAGGTGAAGCTCACGCCGATCACGCGGGAACTGTTGATCTGATAGACCTGCAGCCGGTTGGTGAAGGCATCGAGCATCCGCTCTTCCGGCGCCTTGTCGAGCGAACTCTTCCTCAGATGCAGCATGACCAGCAGGTCGGAGAAGGCGGAGCTTCTGGTGGCGGCACCAAATTCCGGGCGTTCGTAAAGCTTCAGATTGCCGATCACCTGCTTGATGAGATCGGCCGACTGCAGGATTTGCACCTGGCTGGCAATATTGAGCTCATCGAGCAAGGGCGCCTGGGCTGCATCGTTGTTCTGCGTCGTCGTTGCGAAGGCCGGCGCGCGCTGCTCGATCAGGATACGCGTTTCGCTGCGATATTCCGGAGAGACGACCTTGGCGACCACCAGGGCCAGACAGGCACCCGCGAGCGTGATGGCGGCCACGCGCAGCCGACGCTGCCATACGGCGCGAAAAAGCAGCGCGAGATCAATATCGACATCCTGCTGGCTATTGTTGACGCCGGACATATACAAGAACTCCTTAATATAAAGGCGAAGTTAATCGTAAACGACTATAGTAACCCAAGCGTTAATTGTATTTTCTAGTATTACTTTCGACTCAACTAATGGACGCATGGAATTTCCTTTGGTCTTTACCGGGCGTTAACCCTAACGGATCGATAACGACGGCAGTGATTTTCCTCGTCCGTGAGCGCGAAATGCCCTTCGCAAAGCCTAAGATAGTCCTGGCACTTGCCATGGCCGCCATGAGCGCCGCGCTCAGCGGCTGCAACACCTATCAGCCTGCGCCGAAGGCCTTCAGCGAAGCGACGATCCAGCCCTATATGCTCGATAGCGGCGACCGCCTGCGCGTGACCGTCTTCGATCAGGAAGGCCTGACCAATACCTATACGGTCGATCAGGCCGGCTACATCGCCTTCCCGCTGATCGGCCAGGTCCCTGCCCGCGGCCGTACGCTGCAGCAGCTCTCCGGCCAGATCGCGCAGAAGCTCCGTCAGGGCTATATCCGCGATCCCGACGTCACCATCGACATCGATCGCTACCGCTCGGTCTACATCATGGGCGAAGTGGGACAGCCCGGCCAATATTCCTACGTGCCCGGCATGACGATCCAGAACGCCATCGCGGTCGCCGGCGGCTTCACCAGCCGCGCCAATCAGGCCAATGCCGACGTGACCCGGAAGATCAACGGTCATGTCATGACCGGTCGGGTCGGCATATCCGATCCGGTGCTGGCGGGCGATACGATCTATGTCCGCGAACGACTGTTCTGACCGTTCCCGACCATG
>JASGEG010000357.1:0-3999 GCA_047606605.1 Rhizobium sp. | reverse complement strand
GGTCGAGGGTTCGAATCCCTTCGCCCGCTCCAGTTTCTCTCATCTCCATAGCGAAGAGACAGATAACAGCTTGTCCTTGCGACAAGGCGTTGTCGATTGTTCGCGCGGGTCTCCGCTCCAGGTCGATATATCCGAGATCACAAATGCATGAAGCCGACGGGCCGAAGGCCGCCGTCGGCGTCCTTGATGCCACGCCGCTGTCACCGGACGGGCAGGCTCGAAAGATCGGAGAGCGCCGTCCCGAAGACGTTAATTCGGGTTGACGGCGTGGCTTGCCAGGCGGAAGGGGCTGGAAATCGTCGCGCCGATGGCGTCGAAGACGAAGGCGCCGGCTTTTCCGACCGCATTGCCGTTGTCGTTGGCGGCGGCATCGAAATTCGGATGCATGGCGGCAAGGGCGACGAAGCGGTCGTGATTGGCGGAATCGGAGGCCTTGAGCGAGGAGATATCGATCAGCCGGACGCCGGCCTTGACGGCCGCCTGGCGGACGAAATCTTCCCGGACGTCGAGCGCGCCGATGCGCGGCACGCCGGCCCCCAGGAATGTCGAAGCCTCCAGCGCGCGGTCGTCACGCGAGACCAGAACCGTCAGTGGGGGCGACATCTTGCCGATGACGTTGAGCTGCGAGATGAACACGTCCGCGTCGATATCCGGCGCGGCCATGACGACGGTGAGCTTGTCGAGCACGTCCTGCCGGCCTTCGAGCTTCAATTGCCGCAGCACCTCGGCCGTCAGCCATCCGCCCATACTGTGGGCGAAGACCATGATCTCGCCGCGCTTGCGGTCCCTCGCCAGGTCCACCAGCAGCTGCGCCAGATTGTCCCGGGAAAACGTCGCCGAATCCTTGTCGGCGACATAGCCGGTCAAGGCCGCCTGCGACGGCCATGCGAACAGGATCGGCACGGCCGGGAGCTTGGAATCCGTCCGCAACTGGGCGAGACGGAACAGCGATTCCTGGAAATTGTAGTTGTAGCCATGCACGAAGACGACGACGCGGCGATCCCCGCCCTTCTCGGGCAGCTCCTTCAGGAAACTCTCCCGATTGAGAACGGCCTGGCCGACAACCGTAAAATCCTTCTTGGGGTCTGGCTTGCGGGACGGCCATTCGATCTTGCCGGCCTCGTGCGTCGGCGGAATGGAAATGGCGAAGCGGGCGTAATTCGTCGACGTCGAACGTCCGTTGGTGAAAATATTCTCCGCCGGATCTTTCCGCGGCCGGGTCGTGGCCGAATAGACGATCATCGTATTGGCCGTTGCGGGCGCTTGCGAGACGGTCTGCAAGACCTCCGGCCCCGGACGGCTCGCGCACGACGCCAGCATCGCCATGATCAGAAACAGGCTGATTCTTTTCATCCCTGGCCTCTATGACCCTTAGCCGTCTGCAGGAACAGAACGGACTGCATCGACACTCCTGGCCGATTTCCAACACAAATTGATGAAACCGCCAAGATCATAAGCCGCTCGCCAATCGGAAAGTCCTCCGCAAATGCTCAAATTGCGCCCAAAACGTCGTCAATCGCCGCCTCGGGCGGCGATGACTTCGCGCGCTATTGTGTCCATTTGTGGAAAAGAGCCAGCGAATGCCCGAAAAGCTGCTCAGTCTTCGCCGTAGCCGACGACACCCTTGATTTCGGTGAATTCGTGCAGGCCGAACTTGCCGTATTCGCGGCCATTGCCGGATTGCTTGTAGCCTCCGAAGGGAGCCATGCCGTCCCAGGCGGAGCTGTTCAGGCGGATCGTGCCAACCCGCAGCCGCCGGGCAAGCGCCCGCGCCTCCAGCGGATCGCCCTGAATATAGGCGGCAAGGCCATAGGGCGTGTCGTTGGCGATCGCCACAGCCTCGTCCTCGCTCTCGTAGCCGATGATCGACAGCACCGGGCCGAAAATCTCCTCTCGGGCGATGGTCATGGAATTGGCGACGCGCGAAAACACCGTCGGGCGCACGTAATAGCCGGCATTGAGATGCGCGGGCCGCCCGAGGCCGCCGGCCACGAGCTCGGCCCCTTCCTCGATCCCCTTGGCAATGAGGCCCTGGATCTTTTCGAACTGGGCGGCGCTGACCACAGGCCCGAGCTGGGTGCGCGGATCGGCCGGAGGGCCGACCACCGTCGCCGCCGCCTCGCGCGCGGCGATTACGCCCGCCTCGTCGAGGCGCTCGGCCGGCACCAGCATGCGCGTCGGCGCATTGCAGGACTGACCGGAATTGTTGAAGCAGCGGCGCACGCCGGCAGCGATGGCCGCCCCGAAGTCGGCGCTGCGCAGCACGATGTTGGGCGACTTGCCGCCGAGCTCCTGATGGACGCGCTTGACCGTGGGGGCTGCCGCCTGCGCGACCGCGATGCCGGCGCGCGTCGAGCCGGTGAAAGACACCATGTCGATGTCGGGATGGCTCGCCAGCACGGCACCGACGGTCGGCCCGTCGCCCTGCACCAGATTGAAGACGCCCTTGGGCACGCCGGCTTCATCCATCACCTCGGCGAAGAGGACGGCGTTGAAGGGCGCGATCTCGGAGGGCTTCAGCACCATGGTGCAGCCCGCCGCCAGCGCCGGAGCGACCTTGCAGGCGATCTGGTTCATCGGCCAGTTCCACGGCGTGATCATGCCGACCACGCCGACCGGCTCGTGCACGATCCGGGTGGAACCCTGCAGATAGTCGAACTGGAATGCTTCGAAGGCCTCGATCGTCTTTTCGAAATGGGTGACGCCGATGCCGGCCTGATCCGTCCGCGCCATGGCGAGCGGCGCGCCCATCTCGCGCGAGATCACCTCGCCGATCTCGTCGTTGCGGCGCCGCAGGATCTCCAGAATGCGCTTCAGAAGCGACAGGCGTTCGTCGCGCGTCGTCGTCGAAAACGTCTCGAAGGCGGCGCGAGCCGCCTTGATGGCCTTCTCGGCATCGGCGGGCGAGCCCAAGGCGATGGTTCCGATCGGCTGTTCGGTCGCCGGATCGATGACCTCGAGCGTGCGCAACACCTCGGGATCGATCCATTGACCGTCGATATAGAACTTATGGGCGTTTCTCATGCCTGTCTCCGTCACTCGGCCTAGCGCAGTCTCCGCATCGCATAACAGAATAGCGCGTCCGTCCCAACGCCGCTGCCGCAGATCGCCCGCCATCGGCAGAAGATTCCATGCTTTGCGGAGGGCGCGGCGCATTGTTCTCTCAAAGACCGCGGCGAGACCGCCGCCGGTTGCGCCGGGTCTCAAATCAGTCTCAATTGGCGGTCAGGTCTTGGCATCACACCTTGGCCGCCCCGCCGCCGACAAACCACGGTAAAGCCCGCATGAAACGACGAACGCCCCTGCTGATTGCGATGCTGTCGCTTCTGCCCGTCCCCGCCTTTGCCCATCCGCACATCTTCATCGACGCCAAGTTCGAGGTCGTCGCCGCACCCGACGGGTCGATCGGCGAACTGCGCAATGTGTGGCGCTTCGACGAGGTGTTTTCCTCCTCAGTCCTCATGGATTACGGCAAGGGCGACAACCAGACCCTGAGCGCGAGCGAACTCAAGGCGGTCGGCAAGACGGTCAGGGATTCTCTGGCGCAGTATGATTACTATACGAACGTCACCAGCAACGGCAAAGCCGTGCCGATGGCCAGGCCGGAGGCGATCCAGGCCGATTACAAGGACGGCTCGCTGACCCTGACCTTCTCGCTGAAGCCCGAACAGAAGACCTTCCTCAAGGGAACCACCACCTTCGGAATCTATGACAAGACGCTCTACACGGCCGTCGATTTCGCCACCGACGACGATATGGCCATCTCGGGCGCGGCCGGCCGCTGCAAGCACAAGGTCGTGCGGCCCAATCCCAAGGAAGTCATGGCGGAAAACCAGGCGGCGCTGACCAGCATGTTCTTCAGCGATCCCAAGGGCACGGACTATTCGCTGCTGGTCGCGACGCGGCTGGAAGTGCAGTGCTGATCCCGTCCGAAACAGCGAGGAATGCCCGCACGACGAAAAATCGGCGCCAAAGACGGCGCTATCGTTTTTTCGTCGT
>JASGEG010000356.1:0-20147 GCA_047606605.1 Rhizobium sp. | reverse complement strand
GCCTTTTCCACCTTGTCATAGGTGTCGACGATCTGCATTTCCTCGCAGCCGTTGAGCTTGATCGCCTTGAAGCCGCGGGCGACGACGTCCTTGGCGTTGTTGGCGACGTCGGAGGGGCGGTCGCCGCCGATCCAGGAATAGACCTTGATCTTGTCGCGCACCTGGCCGCCGAGCAGCGAATGGATCGACTGGCCGAGAGCCTTGCCCTTGATGTCCCACAGCGCCTGGTCGATGCCGGCGAGCGCCGACATGTGAATGGCGCCGCCGCGATAGAAGCCGGCGCGATACATGACGTTCCAATGGTCTTCGATCAGGAAGGGGTCCTTGCCGATCAGATAGTCTTCCAGCTCGTGCACGGCCGCCTGCACGGTGAGCGCGCGGCCCTCGACCACGGGTTCACCCCAGCCGGTGATGCCCTCGTCGGTTTCGATCTTCAGGAACATCCAGCGCGGCGGCACGATATAGGTCGTCAGTTTGGTGATTTTCATGGGAATGCTTCCGTTTCGGCTTTGGTCACATCGGCGGCGGCAGGCCGCGGATTTCGGGGTTCAGGTTCGGTGTTTTTCCTTTCGCCCGCTTGCCGTTTCGGCGGCAAGGTCGCGGGCGGCGAGATCGAGCAGGCGATGGGCGCAGTCGCGGGCGGCGGCGCGGTTGCGCAGGCGCAGTGCCTCCACCAGCTCGCCATGCACGGCGATCGCCTCGTCGCGGCTGTCGGCGGCGACGTTCGAGGCATGCAGGGCATATTTGAGGCCGGCGTGGATGGCGCTCGACAGGCGTCGGAACACCTGATTGTGGCTGGCCTTCAACAGGAGCGTATGAAACGTCACGTCCGCCTCGGTGAAGCCTTCCGGCTCATCGGCGCTGTCGCGCATCTGCCGCCAGGCCTGGTCGAGATCGGCGATCTCCTGCGCGGTGGCGCGCTCGGCGGCATATTCGGCCGCCACTGGCTCGATGGTGCGCCGCGCTTCGAGGATGCTGCCGAGGATGTCGAACTCGGCGATATACGGCCCCATCCATTCCAGCACATCCTGATCGAGGATATTCCAGTCGTCCTTGTCGCAGACGGTGGTGCCGATGCGAGGCTTGCCGCGCACCAGACCCTTCGACTCGAGGATCTTCAGGGATTCGCGGATGACGGTGCGGCTGACGCCATAGATCTCGCAGAGGTCGTTTTCGCGCGGCAGGGCCGAACCGGCGGGATAGCGCTCGGAGCAGATGTCCTCGGCGATCGATGCGGTCACGTTCCGGCGCACGCGCGGGCGGCGTTCGGGCTGAGCGGTCGAGCTGTGTTCCTGTCGTTCAAGCGCTTCCAATGGGTCTCTTCCCGCTCCATCCGGCATGCCCTTCCGGGTCATGCGCGGCCCTCCGTGCGGCTGACATCTTTGCGGACTATGGTCCGCCAGGCGATGAGGCGCATCCTCAGGGTCGAAAAGATACTACAGCAATCATCATACAATGGCAATTCCTTGGTATGATGATTTGTTTATCGCACGAATGCCTTCAGGTGCGGGACCGCGGTGGTTGTTACGGCCTTGTCGCCTTCGGCGGGTAAAGCGCTATATTGCTGCGGGAGGCAAGCTTCTTCCCGTGCCCACTCAACAGCGGAGGACGACATGCAGATCAATCGCACAGGTTCGGCCCAATGGTCCGGCGGTCTGAAGGATGGCAAGGGCCAGATCTCGACCCAGAGCGGCGCGCTCAATCATTACCCCTACGGCTTCGCCAGCCGCTTCGAAGGCGTTGCGGGCACCAATCCCGAGGAATTGATCGGCGCGGCCCATGCCGGCTGCTTCACCATGGCATTGTCGCTGATCCTGAATGAAGCCGGCTTCACCGCCGAGAGCATGGAGACGACCGCCAAGGTGACGCTGGAAAGCGTCGAGGGCGGCTTCGCCATCAGCGCGATCCACCTGACGCTGACGGGCAAGGTTCCCGGCGCCGACGAAGCCAAGTTCACCGAGCTCGCCAACAAGGCCAAGGCCGGCTGCCCGGTCTCCAAGGCGCTGGCCTCGGTGCCGATTTCGCTGGACGTTCGCCTGGCCTAGCGTCGCGCCTGTTCATCGCGCCGAAAGGCTCAGCGCCTCCCCGATATCGGAGGCGCTGATATTCGGATCATGATCCGGCGAGTTCCGGTTCGAGGCGCCGCTTGACGATCAGGGCGAGCGGCACTGTATAGAAGACATGCGACATAAAGCCGCCGATCACGACCAGCGGATCGAAATAGTTTGGATGATCCGTGGTGGCGACCATGATGGCGGCATGCATCACGATCCAGATCACGACGGCGTAGAAAAGCGCCACGAACGTCGCCTCGTAACCGCGGCGCCGGAAGTAGGGCCAGAGGCAGGCAAAGGCGATACCCCAGACGAAGACGAAGAGGAAATGGATCGCCGTGCCGAGAAAATAAGCCGTCAGTCCCAAGGATTCCTGAACTTCCTTGCCGAAGACAAGGCCCGTCGCGTTGCGGGGAATGCCGGCGAGCGGCATCAGGTGCTGAATGCCCACCCAGACGATCGCTTCATAGATCCAGATGAGGACGCCGCCGGCAATTCCTCCGATCAGGCCTGCTTTTATGATCGATGCGATGGCCGGTCCATCGCGGCTGGTTCCCATGCCCGCATTCCGGCCGATATTGCTGTAATTGCTGCTCATGCGTGATTTTCCTCCCTGCTCGCTCATCTCGATTTCCGGCGCAGCCGCGCGTTGCGGGCGTCGGGATGCTCCTCCGCGGGAAGGCTCGGAGTGGGGGATGCCTGTGTCGAAGCCTGATGACGAGGACCGATAATGGCGGCAGGCCAATCATCACTCCTGTCAGCGACTGCGCTCTCGACATCCGTCTCGCGATTCCGGCCATTGTCGATTGCCATTGTCGATTGAATGAGTAGGGAGACTGCCATTCCCGCGCCAATTCAAACGGCTGGCGGACTCATAAGAACTGGCTATAATGCAAGGCCATAAAGAGGGGCTGCGGGGTTGCGCAAAGGGCCGAGTTTGCGCGCGAATTTTCAATCCCTCAAGGCGGCGCCGAACCGGGCTCGCCGCGAAACATGTCCTGCCAGAGGGAGATTGTTCGCATGTCCACACTGACCTTGATTCACGTCATCATCAGCCTGATCGCAATCCTCGCCGGCATCGTCGTCGCGCACGGATTGATCACCGTTCGCCGTCACGCGCGCTCGACGCTCGTCTACATGGTCACGATCCTGCTGACGAGCCTGACGGGATTCCTCTTTCCCTTCAACGGCGTGACGCCGGGCATCGTGTTCGGGATCGTCACCGTCCTGGTGTTCATTCCGACCGCGATCGCGCGCTACGGATTGCAGATGGCCGGCATCTGGCGGCTCGTCTTCATCGCCGGCAGCCTGTTCATGCTCTACCTGAATTGCGTGGTGCTGGTCGTGCAGTCCTTCCAGAAAATTCCGGCGCTCAATGCGATTGCGCCGCTCGGCAACGAGCCGCCGCTTCTGGCGGTTCAGACCGTGCTGCTCATCGCATTTCTGATCGTCGGCGTCCTGAGCCTGCGCCGTTTCCGTCCGAATATCCTCGGCGTGTGACCGTTCGTCACACTGCCAGTTAGCGATCGCTATCCACGGTCTTCCGCTTGTTCCAGAGTGAGACGATTTCTTGACAGGAGACCGTTTTCGGTTTACGACTGACGAAAATTGAAAATCGTCACTCGTAAACCGAAAGTAAGTCATGCTTGATCTTTCCGATGTCAGCGTCGATCCGGCGCGTCAGGAAAACATCACGAAAATTCTCGACTCGGCTGAAAAGCTGTTTCGCCACTACGGCTACAGCAAGACGACGGTGGCCGACATCGCCCGCGATCTCGGCATGTCGACGGCGAATATCTACCGTTTCTTCGCATCGAAAACCGAGATTCGTCAGGCGGTTTGCGGCCGGATGCTGGAGTTCAGCTACCAGATGGCGCTCGAGATTTCCCGCCGCCCGATCAGTGCTTCGGAGCGGCTGCGCATCTATCTCAACGCCCAGTATCAGCGGACGACAGAAACCATGCTCGTCCAGCAGACCGTGCATGAGATGGTCGTCGTCGCCATCCAGGATGACTGGCACGTCATAGAGAAGTTTATCGATCGCATTCACGATTTGATTGCCGAGATTATCGCTGACGGCATCGCTGCCGGAGAATTTATCGAGCAAGATCCCTATGTTGCCTCGAAATGCTTCGGCGCGGCGACGCTCAACCTCTGTCATCCGCAGATGGTGGCGCAATGTCTTGCCAAGACGAACCGCGCCGAGCCTGAGGATCTGATCGAATTCGTCATCAGGGCGCTGAAGAAATAGCAGTCCGTGCGTCGGATGACCGGCGCGCAGTGCATCCGTTTTGACCGAGGAGAGCGACATGGTTTCGCTGAAGACCACCACGATACGTTCCATCGCCGGCGCCGCGATCCTCGCCGCCATTGGCGTCACGCTTTCCGGATGCAACGAGAAGAAGGAAGAGACGGTCGAGGTGGTTCGGCCGGTGAAGGTCGTCGAGATTGCCCAGGCGGATACGACCCGCAAGCTCGATTATTCCGGTGCGGTCAGGGCGCGTACCGACATGAACCTCGGCTTCCGCGTCAGCGGCAAGATCGTCGAGCGCAAGGTGGATATCGGCCAGAAGGTCAAGCCCGGCGACGTGCTCGCCCGCATCGATGCCACTGATTACGTCCTGGCGGTACGCCGCTCGCAGGCGGATCTCGATTCGGCCGAGAAGCAGGTGCAGACGACGGCGCTCGCCCGTACGCGCGCCCAGCAGCTCTTCGACAAGAATGTCGGATCGAAATCCCAGCTCGAACAGGCCGAACTGTCCAACGACCAGGCCGTCGCGACGCGCGATTCCGCCGTCTCGGCCCTGGCGGAAGCCAAGAACCAGGTGGCCTATGCCGACCTGACATCGGACATGAACGGCATCGTCACGGCCGTCAATGCCGATGTCGGCCAGGTGGTCAGTTCCGGCACGCCCGTCATCACGGTCGCCGTCGATGGCGAGAAGGAAGTGCTGATCGCCGTGCCGGAAATGGATATCGCGCAATTCAAGGTCGGCAAGGACGTGAAGGCGCGCTTCTGGTCCGACGCGGCTCTGGTGCTGGACGGCAAGGTCCGCGAGGTCTCGGGCAGCGCCGATACGCAGTCGCGCACCTTTGCCGTGCGCGTCAGCGTGCCCAACGATCCGCGCGTGCTGCTCGGCATGACAGCGACGATCGAGGCTTTGGCCGACAACACCCAGCCTTATGTTTCCATTCCGCTCGGCGCGCTTGCCCAGAAGGACGGTCAGCAGATCGTCTGGCTGGTCGATCGCAGCGCCGCGACCGTGCATGCCCGCGGCATCAAGGTCGCCGATTTCGCCGATGACGGGGTTCGTGTCGCCGAGGGCCTGAAGGCCGGCGATGTGGTCGTCGCCGCCGGCACACAGTTCATGGCCGAGAACATGAAGGTCAAGCTGCCGGATACCGTCGGGCAGCAGGCCGCCGCCAATGCCGCTGCGGCGGCCGATATCGTGCGTTGATCGCAGCGAGGGGGCGACATCATGTCCATCACCAGCACATCCGAAGAAAAGAAGCCTTTCAACCTGTCGCGATGGGCGATCGCCCATCCGAGCATCGCGCGCTTCCTGTTCGCGCTGACCATCATCGCCGGCGCCTTCGGCCTGACCCATATGGGCCAGAAGGAAGACCCGGATTTCACCTTCCGCGTCATGGTCGTGCAGACGATCTGGCCGGGCGCCTCGCTGCAGGACATGGAAGACCAGGTGGTCAACAAGATCGAGCGCAAGCTGCAGGAAACGCCGCATCTCGATTGGGTCAAGTCCTATACCCGCGCCGGCTTTGCCATCACCACCGTGCAGATCAAGGGCGACACCAACACCGAACAGGTGAAGGATGCCTTCTATCAGGTGCGCAAGAAGGTCGGCGATATCGCCAGCACCTTGCCGTCCGGTCTGCAGGGCCCCTATTTCAACGACGAATTCGGTGACACCTACATCACCCTGCATTCGATCAGCGGCAACGGCTATACCTATCCGGAGCTGAAGAAATTCGCGATCCAGGCCCGCGACATGCTGCTGGCGACGCCCGGCGTGGAAAAGGCCGTGATCATCGGCGACCAGCCGGAGCAGATCTATATCGACGTCTCCTCCAAGGTGCTGGCCGAGCGCGGACTGACGCTGACCGACCTGCAGAATGCCATCGTCGGCCAGAACAAGGTCGATGCCGCCGGCAATGTCGACACCAGCACGCGCTCGGTGCGCATCTCGGTCGAGGGCGATGTCAACAAGATCGAGGATATCAAGAACCTCCGGCTGAATGCCGGCGGCCAGATCACCCGTCTCGGCGATATCGCCACCGTCACCGCCGGCCTGCAGGACCCCTATACCGCCAAGTTCCTCTATAACGGCCACGAAAGCGTCCAGCTCGGCGTCGTCATGGCCAATGGCAACAAGGTGACGGATGTCGGTACGGCGGTGGAAGAGACCTACAAGCGTTTCGAGGCCTCGCTGCCTGTGGGCGTGCAGGTGGACCAGATTTCCAACCAGCCCGAGGTTGTGACCGACGCCATCAGCGAGTTCATGCATGCGCTCGGCGAAGCGCTGGTGATCGTGCTGATCGTCTCCTTCCTGTCCATCGGCTGGCGCTCCGGCCTGGTGATCGCCATCGCCATTCCGCTGGTGCTGGCGGCGACCTTCGCCATCATGTACGAGCTCGGCATCGACCTGCAGCGCATCTCGCTCGGCGCGCTCATCATCGCGCTCGGCCTGCTGGTGGATGACGCCATGATCGTGGTCGAGCTGATGGAGCGCAAGCTGGAAGAGGGGCTGGTCAAGCTGGATGCGGCAAGCTTTGCCTATTCCTCCACCGCCTTCCCGATGCTGACCGGCACGCTGATCACCACCGCCGGCTTCATCCCGGTCGGCTTTGCCGCATCGACGGCGGGCGAATATGTCCGCACGCTCTTCTATGTCGTCGGCATCGCGCTGGTGATCTCGTGGTTCGTCGCTGTCTATTTCACCCCCTGGCTCGGCTATATGATCCTCAAGCAGCGCCATCATGCCGGCGAGCATCATGACGTCTTCGACACGCGGTTCTATCGCCGCCTGCGCTCGTCGGTCACCTGGGCCGTGCGCCACCGCGTCATCGTGCTGCTTCTGACGCTTGCCGCCTTTGTCGGCAGCCTGTGGTCCTTCCAGTTCATTCCGCAGAACTTCTTCCCGCAGTCGTCGCGTCCGGAAATTCTGGTCGATCTCTGGCTGCCGGAAGGCACCAGCATCAAGGAGGTGGAACGGCAGGCGCAGGCGCTGCAGGCGCGCGTCGCCGACGATCAGGACAAGCGTTTCGTCGCCACCTATGTCGGCCAGGGCGCGCCGCGCTTCTTCCTGCCGCTCGACCAGCAGCTGACCAATCCGAACTATGCCCAGATGCTGATCATGGCGAAGGACGAACCGGCCCGCGAGCGGCTGATCGTCAAGCTGCGCGGCATTCTCGCGGCCGATTTCCCGGCTGTGCGCGGCAAGGTCGACCGCCTGTTCCTCGGTCCGCCGACGGGCTGGCCGGTGCAGCTGCGCGTCATGGGTCCCGACCGGCAGGAGGTTCGCCATATTGCCGATCAGGTGAAGGCGCGCTTCACGCAGAACCCGCTGCTGGGCGCCGTCCATGACGACTGGCTGGAGCCGGTGCCGGCGATGAAGCTGGTGATCGATCAGGATCGCGCCCGCGCCCTCGGCGTCACCTCGCAGCGCATCCGCCAGATGCTGCAGGCCACCATGTCCGGTGCCACCCTCGACAATTATCGCGAGGGCGAGGAGACCGTCGGCATCGTCGTCCGCGAGCCGGAAGCCAGCCGCCATCTGCTGACCTCGGTCAACTCGATCTATATTCCGACCGACAGCGGTGGTTTCGTGCCGCTGTCGCAGGTCGCCAAGATCGAGCCGGTGATGGAGCAGAGCATCGAGTGGCGCCGCGACCGCCTGCCGACCATCACGGTGCGGGCGACGCTGCCCGACAACGTGCAGTCGAACGACGTGACCGCGAAGCTCTACAACGACATGGCCGATCTTCGCGGCAGCCTGCCGGCCGGCTACAAGATCGAGATCCAGGGCGGCGCAGAAGACAGCGCCGAGAGCCAGGCCTCGATCGCCGCCAAGGCGCCGATCATGCTGATCATCATCGTCGTGCTCCTGATGGCGCAGCTGCAGCATTTCGGCAAGGCGATGCTGGTGCTGTCCACGGGTCCGCTCGGCATCATCGGCGCGGCCGGCGCCCTGCTGATCAGCGGCGCCCCCTTCGGCTTCGTCGCGATCCTCGGCGTCATCGCGCTGCTCGGCATCATCATCCGCAACTCGATCATCCTCGTCGACCAGATCGACCAGGATATCGCCGCCGGCATGGAGCGGCGCGAGGCGATCATCGGCGCGGCCGTCCGGCGTTTCCGGCCGATCACGCTGACGGCGCTGACCGCGGTTCTGGCGCTGATCCCGATCTCGCGCGGCGTCTTCTGGGGCCCGCTCGCCTATGCCATGATGGGCGGCATTCTGGTCGCCACCGTGCTGACCATCTTCGTGCTGCCCGCCGGCTACGCCCTGTTCTTCGGACGCGAGCCGAAGCGGAAATCGGCGGAGCCGCCGGCCGAGCAGCCGGAAAGCAACGATGCCGTCGACCATCTGCCGCCGGCCATGGCGGCGGAATAAGGGACGGCGATGCCCCGACGCAAGCCCCGGTTCGCGCCGGGGCTTTTCGTATCGGTTCAGGGCTCGGCCGGGACCATCGCCAGCAGGCTCGTCCCGCCCTTGGCGATCTTCAGCACGGTCAGATAGCCGCCCATGGAGACGGCGGTGTCGATGCCGATGCGGCCCTCTTCGAAGGAGGGGCGCGAGACGGGTGTATGGCCGTGGACCACCAGCAGCGGCAATTGCGGCCCCTTGGAAAGGAAGGGCTCGCGAATCCAGATGAGATCCTCAACCGTCTGCTCGGCTAGCGCGATACCCGGCCGGATGCCGGCGTGAACGAAGACGAGCGGGCCGAGGGTGACGGCGACGGGCAGCGAGCGCAGCAATTCGATATGCTCCGGCGGCATGGCGGCCCGCACCGCCTCGCCGAGCGCCTCCATGCCCCTGCCTTCCTGTCGCAGCAGATAATCCATGTCGATGCCGTAGGAGGCGAGCGTCGGGCCGGCGCCGAAGTCCAGCCAGCCGCTGTGAGCGCTCGGGTCGTCGAGGAATTTCAGGAAGGCGTCGTCGTGATTGCCGAGCAGGCAATAGCGGTCGAAGCCGTCGGGCGGCGGTTCGCAGAGATGCTGCAGCACCTCGCTCGACCGCGGCCCGCGATCGACATAATCGCCGAGATGCATCAGCAGCTTGCGGCCCGGAATCGTCGCCGCATCCTCGACGATGCATCTTTCGGCCTCAAGCAGCGCATCATGACAGCCATGGATGTCGCTGAGCGCATAGATGGCCGTATAGGCCTGCGCCGGGAGTTCGATGCGAAGGCGCGGAGGCTGCTGCATGGGTTTCGCCGTTCTGCTGCTGAACAGCCGGTACAATAGTGCCATCATCGCTACCCGCAAGCACCGGACGGCGGCAGGCGCGCCGGCGTGTTTTGCGCCCGGGGAGCCGTCTTGCCGGCCGTGTGCCGTGCCTGGCGGCCTTGACGATCTTGCGGCCTTCTGCTCCCGATGGGCGTGCCGGAGCCCCGTGGCTCCAGCGGGGAGCGATTGAAAGCGGAGGTATCGTCGTGAAGCATGTCAAATCGATCGGCCATGTGGCGCTCAGTGTCAAGGATATCGAGCGCTCGCTCGACTTCTACGTCAACAAGCTCGGATTTGCGGAAATGTTCCGGCTGGAGCGGGACGACCGCCTGTGGATCGTCTATCTGCGCATCACCGATACGCAATATCTCGAACTGTTTCCCGATGCCGTCGGCGACGCTGCTCCGCCCTTCGCCAATGTCGGTTTCAATCATCTCTGCCTGGAAGTCGACGATATCGACGGCGCGATCGCCGAGCTGACCGCCAAGGGCGTCGTGTTCACCTCTGGAAAGAAACTCGGCGTCGATCACAATTTTCAGGCCTGGATCGCCGATCCCGAAGGCAATCGCATCGAGTTGATGCAGCTCGGCGAAAAGGCACTGCAGCTTGAGGCGATCGCGCGGCTGCATAGGGAACGGGCCTGAGGGTTATTGGTCTGGGATGCCGCCAGGGCAAGGGAATTGCGTATGGGATGAGGTCGTTGCCGCGTAAGTCCTTCTCCCCTTGGGGAGAAGGAACTTCTGGCGCTCGTGGGCAGCAGCGTCCTGGCGACATCTGCGCGTCAGCTACCCCTCATAAGCCGCCTTCAGGCCGGCAATATCGAGCTTGACCATGTCCATGACCGCCTGCAGCACGCGGCCGGCCCTGGCCGCGTCGGGATCGGCCAGCATCTGCGCGAGCACTTTCGGGACGACCTGCCAGGACACGCCGTAGCGGTCCTTCAGCCAGCCGCATTGCTCGATGGCGCCGCCGGCGGAAAGCCCGTCCCAGAGCCGGTCGACCTCGGCCTGGTCGTCGCAATCCACCTCCAGCGAGATCGCGTGGGTATATTCGAAGCGTGAGCCGCCGTTCAGCGCCATGAAGCGCTGGCCGGCGAGCGTGAAGCTCACCACCAGCACGCTGCCCTCCGGGCCTGAGGGCGTCTCGATGACGTTCTTCTGCACATGCTCGATGCGCGAACCCGGAAACAGCGACACATAGAAACTGGCCGCTTCCTCGGCTTCGTTTTCGAACCACAGGCATGGGGCGATCTTGGTCATGGGATGCTCCTCTTGTCGGTTGGGATGGCCCAAGGACGGATGGCGAGGGGCAAAGCCGACAGGGGAGCGGAAAAATTTCCGAGTTTGCTCTCTCGCCAGCCCCGATGCCGTCAACCCGGCGGCGTGTGGCCCTCGCGACACGGCCATAAATCAGCCGCAGCACGGCGCTTTGCATTTACGAGCCGGTGCCGGTGCGAATATGCTCGGCGGCTGACGATAGGGCGACGCAGGGCCGCCGCCTCAAGGAGATGAGAGTGAGCTACGATTTCCATGTGGGCCAGAAGGTCGTCTGCATCGATGACAGGTTCAAGCATGTCAGCATCGACCAGCTGATCCGCAAGGGCACGATCTACACGATCCGCTGGGTCGGCGAATACACCCATTATGTCGACGGCACCTTCATCGGCGTGAAGCTGGAGGAGATCCACCGCGGCAACGACGACGGCCCCGAAGGCTACGGCGCCGCCGACATGCCCTACCGCGCCAGCCGCTTTCGCCCGTTGGTGAAGGACAGGATCGCGTCGCTCAGGAAGCTGTTGGCGCCGGGGCCGGAGGGGCAGGGGGAGAAGAAGGGGAAGGTTAGGAAGAAGGAGGGGGTTTGATTCTTGAGGTGGATAATTAGCAAAGGACTGGGCGAAATTCTGTGCTGCATAATGCTATTGAGGTAATCAATGTCTGCGAAGACAGCAGAGTTTGAAAAGGAATGGCGAACCCCGTAAAGATTCTACTTTAATTCTTGCCTGAAATATGCGCTTATTCGCCTTAAGGTGGTGGTTGGGGCTACTGCAGTGCTCAGGCGGTTATCTATATTTATCATTTTTATTTGTACATCGATCTCGCAGATTTACGCGGCTGAGATTCAAATAATACCGTTGAAAGACAATATATCGTTTATCTCTGTCTTCGGCGAGTTCGCAGAAGGAGACGACGCGCGCTTTAAGAACCTTGCCATTTCAGCAGACAATGCATTGGTGGCCTTCAATAGTCCCGGCGGCTTGGCACAGGTCGGAATGGAAATTGGCAAGACAATAGCCATCAAAGGGTTTTCCACTGCGGTTGGTGAAAATGCCATGTGTGCCTCTTCGTGTGGCCTGGCGTGGCTCGCGGGGCGTCATCGCTTCTTAACACCGTCATCAAAGATCGGATTTCATGCCGTCTTCACGAATGATACAGGCCAGCAAGATATCAGTAGTGCGGGCAACGCGTTGGTTGGGTCTTATCTTCAGCAATTGAATTTGAATCCGAACATCATTGTATACGTCACGGCGGCGACGCCCGCTTCTATGCAGTGGCTAACTTTAGAGGACGCAAAACGGATTGGATTGGACATTGATTTCCTACCATCCAACACCGCACCGCAGTCATCATCAACTCCGATTCCTTTTGGAGGCAACCCAAGCGCTAGTTACGCTCCGCAAGGCCAGCAAGCATCTTCTGTCACGCCGCAGACACAGTGGTCGTTTTTCGACCACACCGATCTACCTGGCTACGATTTGCCGAATATGCCGCTCAAGTCATTTTCCGTCGAAGACTGTAGACTGGCCTGTGACTCGAGTGATCGCTGTCGGGCCTTTACATTCAATGCCGCTCACGATGTCTGCTTCCTAAAAGGGATGGCGACTGAAGCATTGCAATTCTCTGGGGCCGTTTCGGGCTATAAGGGAGCGTCAAGTGATATTGCTCGAGTTGGTCATGATTTCGGACCCTCGCTTGGGTTCAGAACAAGCAAGAACGTCGAGATTATTGGAAAGCCATTTGCAAAATTCGGCGATTCTACGATTGCTGCCTGTCAGGATCAATGTGTCCTGACCCCCAATTGCCAAGGTTTCAATTTTTACCGCAACGGAACATGCGTAATGCTCAACGTTCGCAAGCCGACACGTGCAAACTTGTTGGCTGTTGCTGGCGCGCGAGTGAATTAAAGGGTCTGAGGGGTACACATGTTTAAAAAAGCAGTCCTTTTGCTGGCTCTCACCAATTTCTGCGTGGGCTGTCAAACGCAATATCAGGAGATGGGGGTAACCGGCGGCGTCACAGCGATGCCGATTACAAGTGACACATATCGCATCGTGTCGAGGGGCAATGGCTTCACGGATCGTATTACGGTGCAAGATTATTCGTTACTCAAAGCTGCTGAGACAACATTAGCCACCGGTAATACCCATTTTATGGTGGTGACAGGAAGCGACGCGACCTCCGTTTCGGTTGGGCAGACTGCCGGTTATATGCAAACAAATGTTATCGGCAATACGGCTTATTCGACTTATATGCCTGGTAGCACCTACGATATTGTTAAGCCAGGTCAGGACTTAATCATCAAGCTATTCAATGCTGCAAAAGGACCTGTGCCGCCAGGGGCCTACGCAGCTCAGGAAATTTACAACAATATTAATCCTCGCGTGATGAGGCCAAAGAAAGGTTAGCGCCTCCCAAGGCGTAAAAGTGTCTCATCCCAAATAGATCTGGAGCTCGATTTATGGCCCGTGACGCGCTAGGTCGCGCAGGGTACATTTGGACAAAACAAGGTCCAGAAGAAACAGGTCAGGGGGCACATCGAGTGGAATACAAAGGTTCCAACGATTTCAAAAAAGAAACTGGTGCTGCTAGAGAGATTTGAACTCTCGGCCTCTCCCTTACCAAGGGAGTGCTCTACCCCTGAGCTATAGCAGCAATCCGTGGCGCGGTGGGCGCGCCGTTGTTGGGCGAGGCGGCTATTGCCATAGGTCGGGGCCGAGTGCAAGCCGCAATTTGCAAGTTCTGTGAAAGATCGTTGGAAAAAATGTGTCGGTCTTTTGAAGTCGGGCGATTTCGGCTATGGGAGGCGCATGGGTGTGGACAAGATGAAAACGGGTGAAAAGCCGATGTCGCAAGGCGCTTCGGCGGCCGGCGAGGCGGAAGAAGGCGTGGCCGGCAGGCAGGTCACCGAGGCGGACCGGCGGCGCGAGCGGGCGGCGCAGAAATTGCGGGAAAATCTGGCCCGCCGCAAGCAGCAGGTCAGGGCGCGCCGCGCCGGACAGGCGGATGAGACCGACGGCTTGCCGGCGGCCGAGGCGCGCAAGCCGGAAAAAAGCGGGGACTGAGGCGGCAGGCCCAAGATGCCGCCGCAAAAATGGACGAATCGTAATGATTCATGTCGCCCATCATCAAACAGCCATCAAACGAATTGAAGCTTTGATCTATTTCGTCTAAAGAGCGCCTTCTCCCAGGTGGCATGGAACTTCAGGAAAGGCGGGCTCGGCCCGTAGTCATATATGGATCGTATCAGGATTGTCGGCGGCAACGAGCTCAACGGTATCATACCGATCTCCGGCGCCAAGAATGCCGCCCTGCCTCTGATGATCGCCTCGCTGTTGACGAGCGACACGCTGACGCTCGAAAACGTGCCGCATCTGGCCGATGTCGAGCTTTTGATGCGCATTCTCGGCAACCACGGCGTTGACGTGGCCGTCAACGGCCGGCGCGAGCGCCAGGAAGACGGCTATTCCCGCACCATCCATTTCACCTGCCGCACCATCGTCGATACGACAGCCCCCTATGAGCTGGTCGCCAAGATGCGCGCCAGCTTCTGGGTCATCGGCCCGCTGCTCGCCCGCGAAGGCCAGGCGCGCGTGTCGCTGCCCGGCGGCTGCGCCATCGGCACGCGCCCGGTCGATCTGTTCATCGAGGGCCTGACGGCGCTCGGCGCCACCATGGAGATCGATGGCGGCTATATCAACGCCACCGCGCCCAAGGGCGGCCTGATCGGCGCGCGCTACGTTTTCCCGAAGGTTTCGGTCGGCGCCACGCATGTGATGATGATGGCGGCGACGCTCGCCCGCGGCACGACGGTCATCGGCAATGCGGCGCGCGAGCCCGAAGTGGTCGATCTCGCCAATTGCCTGATCGCCATGGGCGCCAAGATCTCCGGCGCCGGCACCAGCACGATCACCATCGAGGGCGTCACCTCGCTCTCCGGCGCGCGCCATCGCGTCCTGCCGGATCGCATCGAGACCGGCACCTATGCCATGGCCGTCGCCATGGCCGGCGGCGACGTCACGCTGGAAAATACCGATGTGGCACTGCTCGACACGGCACTGGAAAGCCTGCGCCGCGCCGGCGCCGAGGTTTCTGCCACCGGCAGCGGCATCCGCATTCGTCGCAACGGCGGCGGCATCCAGCCGGTCGATATCGTCACCGATCCCTTCCCCGGCTTCCCGACCGACCTGCAGGCGCAGTTCATGGCGCTGATGACGCGTTCGACCGGCACCGCCCATATCACCGAGACCATCTTCGAAAACCGCTTCATGCATGTGCAGGAGCTCGCCCGCCTCGGCGCGAAGATCTCGCTCTCCGGCCAGACGGCCAAGATCGAGGGTGTCGAGCGGCTGAAGGGCGCGCCCGTCATGGCGACGGACCTGCGCGCTTCCGTGTCGCTCGTCATCGCCGGCCTCGCCGCCGAGGGCGAGACGCTGGTGTCGCGCATCTATCACCTCGACCGCGGCTTCGAGCGGCTGGAAGACAAGCTGACGCGCTGCGGCGCCATCGTCGAGCGCATCAGCGACTAAAGCGCGTCGCGATCTTCCAGATTCGCTTCCGGCCCTTTAGGTCTTTGATATCGCGCAGCCATGGTCGCAAAACCGCTACAGAGTTTTGCGCGACATGCCTTAATTCGCGACGTTCCCGTGGAACAGACCGGAGAAGCCCGTTTTCTCCGGTTGCGTCTTTCGCGGCCGCGCCTTATTTCCATCTCAAGGACATGGCGCCATCGGCATGTCCGTGGCGACCGGGGATATCAGGCGAATGACCAATCTCAAGCTACTGGCACTCGACAACGAAGACTTGGGCGTTGTCTCCGCGCATATGCAGGACAGCGTGTTCAAGGTCGGCGATCTGTCCTTTGCGCCGAAGCTCGGGCAGTTTTCGCTTGCCGCCAACCGCTTCGTCTGGGAATTGTCGGATAAGAAGAGCAAGAGCTTCGAGCGCCGCCGCGCCGCGCTGGTGTTCAAGCGGGTGCAGGCGGTCCGCTCCAGCGGCATCGACCGGCGCCGGCGCGACGAGGTGCTGTCGCTGCTCGCCATCCGCTTCGCGCAGAAGGGCGAGGGGCCGGACGGTACGATCGAGCTGACGCTGGCGGGCAAGGCCACCATCGCGCTCGACGTCGAATGTATCGAAGTTCAGCTTGCGGATATCGGCGGCGCATGGGAAACGGCTAACAGGCCCAGTCATCAGGATGAAGCCGACTAGAGCAATTCCAGGAAAAGTGCGTAGCGGTTTTCCGTCCGGATTTGCGTAGAAACAATAAGCTGGAGCGCTTCAATGATTCCGTGAAGCACTGAAGCGCTCTGGGCCGGACGGGAAATGTGTTTCGGCCGCCGCTAGCGGCCTCGATGTAAGATGTAAAAGGATTATCGGCTTTGGCTATCTGGCTGGATCAGGCGTCGGAAGGGTTCGAAGAACAGTTCGCCGCTTTTCTCACCACCAAGCGGGAAGTGTCCGAGGACGTGAATGCCGTCGTGCGAGGCATCATCGACGATGTCAGGGCGCGGGGCGACGCGGCGCTGGCCGACTATTCCAAAAAATTCGAAGGGATCGATTTCGCCACGACGCCGATGCGCGTCAGCGAGGCGGAGATCGACGCGGCGATCGAGGCGGTTCCCGCCGAAGTGCTGGGCGCGCTGAAGGTTGCCGCCACCCGTATCGAATCGCATCACCGCCGGCAATTGCCGAAGGACGATCTCTACGAGGACGATCTCGGCGTCGGCCTCGGCTCGCGCTGGACGGCGATCGAGGCCGTCGGCCTCTATGTGCCCGGCGGCACGGCGAGCTATCCGAGCTCGGTGCTGATGAATGCCGTTCCGGCCAAGGTCGCCGGCGTCGACCGTGTCGTCATCGCCGTGCCGACGATGAAGGGCGCCGTCAATCCGGCGGTGCTGGCGGCGGCGCGCATGGCCGGCGTCGAGGAAATCTACCGCATCGGCGGCGCGCAGGCGATCGCAGCGCTCGCCTACGGCACCGAGACCATCGCCCCGGTTGCCAAGATCACCGGCCCCGGCAACGCCTATGTCGCCGCCGCCAAGCGCCAGGTCTTCGGCACGGTCGGCATCGACATGATCGCCGGTCCGTCGGAAGTATTGGTCATCGCCGACCGGAACAACGATCCGGACTGGCTCGCCGCCGACCTCCTGGCGCAGGCCGAGCATGACGAGGGCGCGCAGTCGATCCTCATCACCGACGACGCCGCATTCGGCAAGGCGGTCGAGGGTGCCGTCGAGCGCCAGCTCAAGCGGCTCAGCCGCGCGCAGACGGCCGCGGCAAGCTGGCGGGATTTCGGCGCGATCATCCTGGTCTCCGACCTCAAGCAGGCCATCCCGCTTGCCAACCGCATCGCCGCCGAGCATGTCGAGCTTGCCGTCGACGATCCCGACGCGCTGCTCTCGGGTATCCGCAATGCCGGCGCCATCTTCGTCGGCCGTCATACGCCGGAAGTGATCGGCGACTATGTTGGCGGCTCCAACCACGTGCTGCCGACGGCGCGCTCGGCCCGGTTCTCGTCCGGCCTGTCGGTGCTCGATTTCGTCAAGCGCACGTCGATCCTGCGGCTCGGCCCGGAACAGCTCCGCGCGCTCGGCCCGGCGGCGATCGCCCTTGCCGAATCCGAGGGGCTCGACGCCCATGCGCGATCGGTTGCGATCCGTCTCAATCTCGAGAGGTAAGGCATGGCTGTGGGCGTCTTCCGGCTGAGCGATGTGGTCCTGGACGACACGATCGGCCGTTCGACGCCCGACGTCGAGCACGAGCGCGCCGTCGCCATCTTCGATCTCATCGAGGAAAACAGCTTCGAGCCCGTGGGGCATGGCGGCGGCCCCTATCGGCTCAACCTGTCGCTGGTCGATCACAAGCTGGTCTTCGACATCCAGACGGAGGAGGGCGGTGTCGTTGCCACCCATATCCTGTCGCTGACGCCGTTCCGCCGGATCGTGAAGGACTATTTCATGATCTGCGAGAGCTATTACGAGGCGATCCGTTCGGCCACGCCGAGCCGCATCGAGGCGATCGACATGGGCCGCCGCGGCATCCACAACGAGGGTTCGCGGACGCTGATGGAGCGGCTGCAGGGCAAGATCATCGTGGATTTCGACACGGCGCGGCGGCTGTTCACGCTCGTCTGCGTACTCTATTGGCGCGGGTGAGCGGCATGGAACAGGCGCAGGCGAGCGAGCATAGCGGCAAAGCGCCCGGCGCCATCCTCTTCATGTGCGGGCTCAACGCCATCCGGTCGCCGATGGCCGAGGTGATCGCGCGCAGTATGCTGCCGCAAGGCACCTATGTCGCCTCGGCCGGGGTGCGTGCCGGCGAGCGCAACGCCTTCGTCGATGCCGTGCTCGAGGAGATCGGTCTTTCGCTGGGGCGCCGGCAGCCGCAGACGCTGGAGGATCTGGAGGATGATTTCTTCGATGTCATCATCACGCTCTCTCCCGAGGCGCATCACGCGGCGCTGGAGCTGACGCGCGCCAATGCCGTCGAGGTGATCTACTGGCCGACCATGGACCCCACCGTGGCCGGCGATACGCGCGATCAGATCCTCAGCGCCTATCGCGAGGTGCGCGACCATCTTCTCGGCCTGATCGAGAGCCGACTGGTGGAGCATCGCGGCTCGCTTTGAAAGGCTTGCGCGAAACAAATGCAGAAAGCCTTATCAACGAGGTTCACAAAACCGTGGCGATTGTGTAGTTTCCGCGCAAATTTCCGGTGACCCCCGCATTTTGCCATGGGCGCCGGCTTCAACCTACAGGAAAAGAAGCTTTAATGCCGAAAGAAGAAGTCCTTGAATTTCCCGGTGTCGTCACCGAATTGCTGCCGAACGCGACCTTCCGCGTGAAGCTGGAAAACGAGCACGAGATCATCGCCCACACCGCTGGCCGCATGCGCAAGAACCGCATCCGCGTTCTCGCCGGCGACAAGGTGCTGGTGGAAATGACCCCTTATGACCTCACCAAGGGCCGTATCACCTATCGTTTCAAGTAGTCCGCAACTCGCTTCGAGCCGGCTTTCCGTCTCCCGCCTGATGGTTGAGGTCTTATGGCGCTGAAACACAAGTTGATACTGGCGTCGGGATCGCCGCGTCGCGTCGAGCTCCTGCATCAGGCAGGGATCGAGCCGGCGCGTCTGATGCCCATGGACATCGACGAGACGCCGAAGAAGTCGGAACATCCGCGTTCGCTGGCGCGCCGGCTTTCGACGGAAAAGGGCGAGGCCGCCTTTGCGGCGTTGAAGGGCGATGTCGCCTGGCAGGGAAGCTATATTCTGTCCGCCGATACGGTCGTTGCCGTCGGCCGGCGCATCCTGCCGAAGGCGGAATTCGTCGACGAGGCGTCGTCGGCGCTGCATCTGCTCTCCGGCCGCAGCCATGTCGTCTACACCGGCGTCTGCCTGATCACGCCCGACCGCAAGCTGCGCCAGAAGGTGGTGGAGACCAAGGTTCGCTTCAAGCGCCTGTCGGGCAAGGATATCGAGATGTATCTCGCTTCCGGCCAGTGGCGGGGCAAGGCGGGCGCCTACGGCATCCAGGGACTTGCCGGCTCCTTCGCGCAGAAGCTGGTCGGCTCCTATACCAATGTCGTCGGATTGCCGCTTTATGAGACCATGCTTCTGCTCGCCGGCGAGGGCTTCGACGTCCACGCGGCCTGGCAGGAAGGATGAGCGCGATGGCGGACGAGGACAAGATCAAGCTCGGGGCAAAGGTGGAGCCGCTGCGCAAGACGCGTCCCTGTGCGGAATGCGGCCGGCCTTCGGTGCGCGAACATTATCCCTTTTGCTCGGATCGGTGCCGCTCGGTCGACCTGTCGCGCTGGCTCAAGGGCTCTTACGCCATTCCTGTTGCCGACGACGAGACCAAGGCCGAAGGCTCCGAGGAGGAGTAGCCGCCTGGCCATCCCTGCCTTCGAGCGAGCGAAGCCCTTCATTTTGCTTGCGAATTACCAAAAATCCATTTCCTGTCAAAAAAGAGTCATTTGCGGCTGGACATGGGCGAACAAGATGCTATAACCCCGCTCGCTTCCGGGGCGAACCAACCGCCCAGGGCCTTCCAAGGCCTTTTACGCTACGCGAAGCACGGATGCCCAGATAGCTCAGTTGGTAGAGCAGCGGATTGAAAATCCGCGTGTCGCTGGTTCGATTCCGGCTCTGGGCACCATCTTTTCTCCCCAATCATGCGGACAATGAAGCCCGACGCTGGCTTCGATCAATTCTTCTTTGACATCGGGTATTCGCGTGAATACCCGCAAAAGATGCTTGTCAATATTACGCAGATCGCCGCGAGTGGTATTTGATCGCAACCATCCTAGGGTTGCGTTTCATTAATTCGGTGCATGATCCCATCAAGATGTT
>JASGEG010000355.1:0-4640 GCA_047606605.1 Rhizobium sp. | reverse complement strand
GGACGGCGCGCTCGATCAGCGCGTCGAGGCGGCGGCCGACATCGCTTTTCCAGCCCGGCATGGCCGCGATATAGGCCTGAACCGGGGCGTCGCCATAAGCCTTCGCGATCTGGGGATTGCCGCCGGACGGCAGAGGCGGCGTCCTGGGCCTGTCGGATGCCTTGCCGATCATTGCCTTTCGCTCCGTCGATGGATGCATGTGGTCGAGGATACTTCACTTGGCGATGCGTGGGCCATGGAAACGCTGCTTTTCGCTCCCGATGCGAGCCACGGCTTGCCGCGTCCGGAAGGGTGGCGGTCACGACCGATCATAACGGCTACATGGTGCGAGGATCAATTCGCGACGAAAATGCTATGGAAAAATAATTCGCATGATGCCAGATTGGCGATGTTCCGGTCTGCTTGGAGGAGGAAGCAAGGCGGCCAGCTCGATCCTGTCATCGTGAGCGCGGTTTGGCGGCATTGGCCGGTTTTCCAGTCATGCCGGTGTTTGCGAATGGTGAGAAGCGGGTTGGATCGCGATCGATGGCGGCGCTCTGCCGCGCCAATCCCGCTTGCGCGTTCTCCGATATGGCAGTTTTCCAGATGTTGCTTGTTGAATGACGGGTTCTGAAGAGTTGAAGAATTTTGGATCGCAGGCCGAGACCGCGAGCACGGCGGCTCGTCGGGCTGTTCACTTGAACAAGGTGTCGATTTCCTTCGGGATCGCCGGTGGCAAGCGTTTCGACGCGGTGGCCGGCACCGATCTCGAGGTGGCCAATGATGAATTCCTGGCCATCGTCGGACCGACCGGTTGCGGCAAGTCCACGCTGCTCAACGTGGCCGCAGGATTGCTGGAGCCCGCCTCCGGATCGGTCGAGATCTTCGGTCGGCCGTTGAAGGGACTGAACCGTGAGGCCGGCTATCTGTTTCAGCAGGATTCGCTGATGCCGTGGAAGACCGTGCTCGAAAACGTCGCCATCGGCCTGGAAATATCCGGGGTGCGGGCGGACGAAGCGCGGAGATCGGCGCAGCAATGGCTCGACCGCGTCGGCCTTGGCGGCTTTGCCGACCGCTATCCGCGCATGCTGTCGGGCGGCCAGCGCAAGCGGGTGGGCTTGGCGCAGGTGCTCATCCGCAATCCGAAGCTGCTGCTGATGGACGAGCCTTTCGGCCCGCTCGACGCGCAGACCCGGCTCATCATGGGCGATCTTCTCCTGAAACTCTGGTCCGAGGACAAGAAGGCGGTGATGTTCGTCACGCATGATCTCGACGAGGCGATTGCGCTTGCCGACCGCATCGTCATCATGTCGGCGGGGCCGCGGTCGGAGATCATCGGCGATTTCCGCGTTTCCATCCCCAGACCCCGCGATATCGCCGAAATCCGCCATGACCCGGCCTTTACCGAGCTGCACAGGAACATCTGGCATGCGCTGCGCCAGGAAGTCATGACCGCCTATCAGCAGACCAGCGTGGCCGCCCGATGACCAGACCCAAGCTCCTTGCCTGCCAATTGCTGGTGGCGATCGTCATCGTCGTCGCCTGGTATCTCGCAACCTCGACGCATCTTTTCGGCAATCCGCGAACCGCCGCCTTCTTTTTCGCCGATCCGCTCAGCGTCGCCGCGCGCGTCGGCAAATGGTTCACCGACGGCTCGATCTGGTATCATCTCTGGGTGACGCTGTCGGAATCGCTGTTGGCATTCGCCATCGGCGCGATCGGCGGCGTGGTCTTCGGCTTCTGGTTTGCGCGTCGGCCCATCGTTGCCGCCGTCTTCGATCCCTACGTCAAGGCCGCCAATGCCCTGCCGCGCGTCGTGCTGGCGCCGATCTTCGCGCTGTGGTTCGGCCTCGGCATCTGGTCGAAGGTGGCGCTCGGCGTGACGCTGGTCTTCTTCATCGTCTTCTTCAACGTCTATCAGGGCGTCAAGGAAGTGAGCCCGACGGTGCTCGCCAATGCCCGCATGCTCGGCATGAACGAAAGGCAGTTGCTGCGCCACGTCTATATCCCCTCGGCGCTCTCCTGGATGTTTTCGAGCCTGCATACCTCGGTCGGCTTCGCCGTCGTCGGCGCGGTGGTCGGCGAATATCTGGGGTCGGCCGCGGGGCTGGGCTATCTCATCCAGCAGGCCGAAGGCGTCTTCGACGTGACCGGCGTCTTTGCCGGCATGTTCGTGCTGATGGTCTTCGTCCTCCTTGTCGACTGGCTGATGACGAAGGTGGAGCAGCATATGCTGCGGTGGCGGCACTAGGTGATGACAATCTCGATGTGATGGAGGAAACCATGGAACGTAGGACATTCTTGATCGGCGCGGCCAGCATCGGCGCCGCCACTTTCCTGCAGGCAAGCGGTCCGGCGATCGCCGACGACGCGAAGCCGGAAAAGCCGGATCTGATGCTGGCGGTCGGCGGCAAGCCGCTGCTCTACTACCTGCCGCTGACGATTGCCGAGAAGAAGGGCTTCTTCAAGGAGGAGGGGCTGAATGTCACGATCAACGATTTTGCCGGCGGCGCAAAATCGCTGCAAGCCCTGATCGGCGGATCGGTCGATGTCGTTGCCGGCGCCTATGAGCACACGATCCGCATGCAGAACAAGGGACAGGATATCGTCGCCATTTGCGGTCTCGGCCGTTTCCCCGGCATCGTCATTGCCGTGCGCAAGGAGCTGGCGGGTGAGATCAAGTCCGTCGCCGATCTCAAGGGCCGCAAGATCGGCGTCACGGCTCCGGGGTCCTCGACGGCGCTGATGCTGCAATATGCGCTGCAGAAGAACGGGCTGGCGGCCACCGATGCCGCCCTGATCGGGATCGGCGGCGGCGCCAGCGCCGTGGCGGCGATCAAGAACGGGGAGGTGGACGGCCTGTCGCATCTCGATCCGGTGATCGCCCAGCTTCAATATGAGGACCAGGTGTCCGTGCTGATCGATACGCGCACCGAGGCCGGAACGCGTGCGCTCTTCGGAGGTCCCAATCCCGCCGCCACTGTTTACATTCAGCGCAGTTTCGCCGAGGCCAATCCGGTGACGACGCAGCGCGTCACCAATGCCTTCCTGAAGGCGCTGAAATGGATCGGGCAGGCGAAGCCGGAGGAGGTGGCCGACACCGTGCCTGAAGAGTATCTTCTCGGAAACCGCGACCTCTACATCCAGGCCTTCAAGAATTCGAAGGAGATGTATTCACCCGACGGCATGATCAGCGAGGAAGGCTACACGTCGATGATGAGCGTGCTGAAGACGCTCGATCCGGAACTGGCCGCCGCCGACGTGCCTTATGGCAAGACCTTCGATGCGACCTTCGTCAAGGCTGCCAAGATATAGGGTCTGAGCGCTGCTATTTCCGCCCGGCTGACGAGAATGCCGGGCGGGAGCAGCTCGGGCCACCCAGCGGACGGCCGATCAGTTCATTCTCGTTCGGCATCAACCAAGCCGCTTATCTCATAAGACAAGCCGTTTTCCTGCCTATATCATGCGTGATCGGAACCATCTTGCTTTCAGCATGAAGCGGGATGGCGGATGGATCGCAGCCCCGGGCGGCTGCAGTTTGGATCGGTCCCGGACGGCAAAATTCGGACCGCCGCAAGCGTTGAGAACGGGAAGCAGGACATGAACGTTTCGATCAAGACCATAAGTGTTGCGCAGCAGGCCGCAGCGCTGCTCGAGAAGATGGGCGTCGCACGCGAGCTTTTCACGGGCGGCGACATGGCGTCCCACAGCCCGGTGACGGGAGAGCGGATTGCAAGCCTCAAGACGGTTTCGGCCGGCGATGCGACGACGAAGATTGCCAAGGCCGATGATGCCTTTCGCGACTGGCGGCTGGTGCCGGCGCCGAAGCGCGGCGAGCTGATCCGCCTGTTCGGTGAAGAATTGCGCGCCTTCAAGGCAGATCTCGGCCTTCTCGTCTCGATCGAAGCCGGAAAGATCCCCTCCGAAGGTCTCGGCGAAGTGCAGGAAATGATCGATATCTGCGATTTCGCCGTCGGTCTTTCCCGCCAGCTCTATGGCCTGACCATTGCCACCGAACGCCCCGGCCATCGCATGATGGAAACCTGGCATCCCCTCGGCGTGGTCGGTGTGATCTCCGCCTTCAACTTTCCGGTTGCCGTCTGGGCCTGGAATGCGGCGCTTGCCATCGTCTGCGGCAACTCCGTCGTCTGGAAGCCGTCGGAGAAGACGCCGCTGACGGCGCTTGCCTCACAGGCGCTGTTCGAGCGCGCGCTTGCCCGTTTTGGTGACGCGCCCGAAGGGCTGTCGCAGGTGCTGATCGGCGATCGCGTCATCGGCGAAGTGCTGGTCGATCATCCGAAAGTGCCGCTCGTCTCCGCCACGGGATCGACGCGCATGGGCCGCGAGGTTGGCCCCCGTCTTGCCAAGCGTTTCGCGCGTGCCATTCTGGAGCTCGGCGGCAACAATGCCGGCATCGTCTGCCCCTCGGCCGATCTCGACATGGCGCTGCGCGCCATCGCTTTCGGGGCCATGGGAACGGCCGGCCAGCGCTGCACGACGCTGCGCCGCCTCTTCGTGCATGAGAGCGTCTACGATCAGCTCGTGCCGCGCCTGAAGAAGGCTTATGCCTCGGTCTCCGTCGGCAATCCGCTCGAAACCACGGCCCTTGTCGGCCCGCTGATCGACAAGCTCGCCTTCGACAACATGCAGAAGGCGCTTGG
>JASGEG010000354.1:0-3184 GCA_047606605.1 Rhizobium sp. | reverse complement strand
TATTACGATGCCGATGAGGTCGCGTCCCTGACCGGCACCCGCGCCTTCCGGGGCGGCTGGGCGCATCTCGACGGCGGCCATGTCAATCCGCTCGCTTATGTGCGGGAACTCGCCCGCCTGGCGATCTCGCTTGGCGTCGAGGTTTTCAGCCAGAGCCCGATGACCGCCATCGCCCGCAATCGCGACCGCTGGCAGGTGAAGACGCCAGACGGCGAGATTGATGCGAGGGTCGTCGGCCTGACCACCGACGCCTATTCCAACGGCGCGATTCCGGCTGCCCTGACCAAGGGATTTTTCCCCCTGACAAGCTACGCCATCGCCAGCCGGCCGCTAACGCCGGAACAGCTCAGCACGGTCATGCCGTCGGGCATGAATTTCGGCGACACGCATCACGACCCGATGTTCTTCCGCATCGACGCGTCCGGCCGGATCGTTACCGGTGGCCTGAAGGAGCCGGGACGCGGCACGAATTTCGATTACACGGCTGCCTTCATGACACGCCGGCTTCGCGGCCTCTGGCCTGTGCTTGCCGACCTTCAGTGGGATTTCATGTGGACGGGCATCGTCAGTATGGCGCTCGACCAGACGCCTTCGATCCAGAAGCTCGACGACGGGCTCTGGTCGCTGTCGGGCTGGTCCGGCCGCGGCGTGCCGACCTCGGCCGCCCTGTCCGTCGCTTTCGCCCGGACACTGGAAGATCCAGCAGCCGGCCTCGCCTACTGGCCGCAGCGCACCCCGCCGCAAGTCATGGCCCGCGGACTGCTGGGCACCGCCGTGCAGCTGTGCCGCGGACCGTTCAACAAGTTGCGCGACAGGCTGGAAGGCTGATTGCTGTATAACATGGCGACCGCTCCCAGAGGGGAGCGGCCGGGTTGCTAACAACCCGCGTCAATTTCCGACCCGGCACGGTTTTTCGGATGTCGGTTGCAATATTCTCCTTCGTCATCCCGGCTCGAGGCCGGAATGACGAAAACCGAAGGATCTCCCTGACCTTGGAGCTTCGCCAGCAATCCGGCCGCTCCCTTTCGGGAGCGGTTCGCGTTTCAGCGTCCGCGGATGCGCGGGTCCATGGCATCGCGCAGGCCGTCGCCGACATAGTTGACCGACAGGACGGTCAGCGAGATGGCGATGCCCGGCATGATGACCCGCATCGGGTAAAGCTGGATCTGGTCGATCGCGTCATAAAGCAGGCGCCCCCAGGTCGGGAAATCCGGTGGGAAACCGAGGCCGAGGAAGGACAGCGAGCTTTCGGTGATGATGGAGCTGGCGATACCGAGCGTTGCCGAGACGAGGACCGGCGAGAGCACGTTCGGCAGGATATGCCGCAGGATCATCTTGCCGCGCCGCGTGCCGATCGAATGCGCCGCCAGCACGAATTCCCGCTCCTTCAGCGTCAGCACTTCGCCGCGCACCAGGCGGGCGGCGTGCATCCAGCTTGTCAGCCCGATCACCACGACGATCAGCAGGAAGGTGCCGGTTTCCGCGCTGAGTGACCGGGTGAGCGGTTCGCGGAACAGCATAGAGCTGACGAGCAGCAGCGGCAATAGCGGCAGCGCCAGGAACAGGTCGGTCAGCCGCATCAGGATGCCGTCGAGAGCCCGGAAATAACCGGCGCAGACGCCGACCAGCGTGCCGAGCGACAGGGACAGCAACATTGCCACAAGGCCGACGCTGAGCGACACCCGACCGCCCGCCATCAGCCGCGCCAGCATGTCGCGGCCGAGATGGTCGGTGCCGAGCGGGTGGTCCATCGAAGGTCCCTTGTTGCGCGCCCGCATGGCGATCTCGGTCGGGTCCACATGCCATATCCAAGGTCCGATAACGACGGCAGCCAAGAGCACGCCGAGGATCAGCATGCCAGCCATGGCGCCGCGATGGCTGCAGAACTGGCGCCAGACATCACGCGTCTGACTGGAGCGCGCGGCGGGAATTACGGTGGTGGCAACGTCAGTCATAACGAATTCTCGGGTCAAGGACGCCATAAAGGATGTCGGTGATCAGGTTGGACAGCACGATCAGCGCGGCGAAGATGAAGGTCAGCGTCTGCACCATCGGCAGGTCGTTCGCCTGGATCGACGAGATCAGCAATTCACCGATGCCGTTCACCTTGAACACCTGTTCGGTGATGATGGCGCCGCCGAAGATCTGCGGCACGCCCAAGCCGATGACTGTTACGACCGGGATCATCGAATTGCGCAGCACGTGGATCAGCACCACGACCTTTTCCGTCAGCCCCTTAGCGCGGGCGGTGCGCACATAGTCCTGGCGCAGGTTGTCGAGCATGGAGGCCCGCATGAAGCGGCTGATCTGGCTGGCATTATAAAGAGCGAGCACCGTGACCGGCAGTACCATCTGGCGGATCTGCGCCCAAAAGCTGTTCCAGTCGGTGACCTGCAACGTCGTGTCGTAGAGCGACGGCAGCCAGTGCAGCCCGACCGAAAAGATCACGATCAGGATGACGCCGGTAAAGAAGGTCGGTACCGAAAAGCCGATCATCGACACCAGGGTGCCGACCTGATCGAACCAGCTGTACTGGCGATAGGCCGAGATGATGCCGAGCGGCAGGGCGATGACGATGCCGACCAGATAGGCGACGCCGACGACCCAGAGCGTCTGCGGCAGGCGCTGGGCGATGATGTCGGCGACCGGCGACCGCGACTGCCAGGAGACGATACGATGGGTGCCCTCGCTGAAGTGAAGTCCGAACAGGTTGTCGATCACATACAGCGGTTCGACCCAGAAGAACTGCTTCAGCCAGAGCAGGTAACGCGTCATCAGGGGGTCACCGAGGCCGAGGGACTGGCGCATCTGCTCCTTCACCTCCGGCGGAATGGTCAGCGGCAGCTGCGCCATCGGATCGCCGGGTGCAAGGCCGAGCAACAGGAAGATGATCAGGCTGATCAGCAGCAGGGTGGGAACGGCGACGACAAGCCGTCGGATCGTATAGTGGAACATCGCACGGACCTCAGTGGAGCCGTACCCGCAGGGCAAATGCCTGTCGGGCCGGGCTGTCGGTCAACGCTACGAAAGAGAGTGGTCTGGCCTGTTTCAACGCCCCTGTAACCTTTTTTACGGCTCTTGAATTATGTAAAATAGATTGCAAAAATGCCTCAAGATAGTCAATATGTAAAGAACGGTACTTTTTTGAGCAGGGCGCCGGGTGGTCGTTGCGGCTCGTAATAAT
>JASGEG010000353.1:0-6833 GCA_047606605.1 Rhizobium sp. | reverse complement strand
TTCATCGAGGTGGAGATCGACCAATAGGCGGCGTTGTCGGAAGCCTTGGAGATGCGCAGGCCGGACGAAACGGCGTTCTGCGTGTCCTGCAGGTTGCTGCTGATGCTGCGCAGCGTCTGGAGGGCGGCCATTGCGGAATTGTTGGTGTTGATGCTGGTCATGAGTGTGTCCCCGAAAACTGAATACAAAAAGGAGGACATACCGGACTTCGAATACCGGCGATGACGGAGCGGCTTCATGCTCCTCGGCCCTATTTCCTAGCGGACCAAACCCGTCATGTGGAGGCTAAGCTCGCATCCATTGCTTGCGAATTCCTTAAACGGACGCCCTGCGAAGACGGCTGTCGCCAACGTAGCTAACAATGCGTAAAGGCCTAATCATCAGCGCTTCGGTTTCAGGCAAGCTACGTGCGCGATGATCCCGCGAATCCAGGATGACGGACCTCGGCTTTCGGCCGGCGCCTGTTCAACGTTTCGCTCGGAGTTCTCGCTCGTGACCATGAAAAACACCTTTGTGACCGCGTCCAATCTTTACCAGAAGGGACAATATACGCGCGCGCTCGAAACGCTGAACCAACTGCTCAATACCGATACATCGCCCAAGACCTATGCGCTGCTGGCGAAGACGCTGCTCAAGCTCGGCTTTAGATCGGACGCCGCCAAGGCCTATGAACTGGCCGGCCGGCAGAAGCCCCACCGCGAGGATTATCTGCGCGAGGCGCTGCTGCTCCATGCCGAATGCGGCAATGAGGACCAGGCGCTGTCGATCGGCAGCCTGATCCTGCCGCTGGCCTTCAAGGACCCGGACCTGGCCTATGCGCTGGTCCGCATCTTCCTCGGCCGCCAGCAGAAGGAGCTGCTGACCGGCTTCAAGACCGTGCTGGTCGACGGACCGGAGCTCCGGCACCGGCTGATGGCGGCGAAACTTTTGACCGACGACCTCTACGAAGAGAGCAACCGGCATATCGTCGCGACGCTGTTCAAGAACCATCCCGACAACATCGTCTTCCGCACGCTCTATCTGATCTTCGCCCGCGAAGTCTCCGATCTCGCCGTGGTCGACAAGCACATGGCGCCGGTCAAGGCGGCCTTAGCGGCTGGAAATTTCGACTACGTCACGCCCGACAACCCCTTCTTCCACCTGCATTGGTGCGGCGACGAAGCCATCAACAAGCTCGCATTCCACGACACCGTGCCGCTGCCGGCCGGGCATGCCGAGGCACGCCGCAAGGCGCCGCATGCCTGGACCGACAAGATCCGCATCGGCTATCTCTCGGCGGACTTCTGGCCGGGCCATGCGACGATGAAACTTATGCAGCGCATTCTGGAGCTGCACGACCGGAACCGGTTCGAGATCATCCTCTTCGACCACTCGCCGCTCGCCTCGCAGCGCGAGGAGACGTTCGACTATTCGCGCTGGGGACGGATGATCGATATTCGCGGTCTTTCCGATCAGGCCGCGGCCCAGGCCATCCGCGCCGAGGGCATCGACATTCTCGTCGATCTCAAGGGGCACACCAAGGACAGCCGTGCGCGCATCCTCAATCATATGGCGGCTCCCATCCAGGTCGCGTGGCTCGGCTTTCCCGGCACGGCCGTCAATATCGACCTCGACTATATCATCGGCGACAGCTACGTGCTGCCGGAGCAGTCCAAGCCGCATTTCCATGAGAAATTCTGCCGCCTGCCGGAAAGCTATCAGCCGAACGACCCGCTCTATCGTCCGAAGCCGCGGCCGACGACGCGCGCCCAGCACGGGCTGCCGGAAGACGCCTTCGTCTTCGCCTCGTTCAACGGCAACCGCAAGATCACCTCGCAGATGGTCGACGTCTGGTGCAACATCCTCAAGCGCAGCAAGAACAGCGTCCTTTGGCTGCTGTGCAACGGCCCGCGCGCCGAAGCCAATCTGTGGGCACGGCTCGAGGCGCGCGGCATCAGCCGCAAGCGCGTCGTCTTCACCACCCGTATCCGCTACGAGGATCACATCGACCGCCAGCAGCTTGCCGATCTCGGCCTCGACACCTTCCCGGTGAATGGCCATACCACCACCTCGGAGCAGCTCTGGGGCGGCCTGCCGGTGCTGACGATGAAGGGCACCAATTTCGCCTCGCGCGTCAGCGAAAGCCTGCTCAACGCCATCGGCGTGCCGGAACTGGTGGCCGCGGATGTCCAGGCCTACGAGGACCTGGCTGTCGAGCTTGCCGGACAGCCCGAGCGCGTCGCCAAGCTCAAGGAAACCCTGGCCGTCAACCGCGCCATCAAGCCGCTCTTCGACGCCGAGCGTTTCACCAGCCATCTGGAAGCCGCCTACGGCATGATGGTCGCGCGCGCGCGGCAGGGCCTCGCTCCCGATCATATGGACGTGCCGGCCCTGCCGCCGCGCACCGAGCCATTCCCCATCGGGGAAGAAAACGCGGCCGCAATCGCCGCCGAATAAAGCGAGAGGTCGTCGGGCATGCAAGCCCGACCGCCGTTCCGGCGGCCGCAGCCAAGAGCCGGCCGGCCGGGCTTCTTCCACTCGGATTTGGTTATCGCGATCCGGTCAAGCGCCGGCGCCAGCAGGCCCGCGTCTTGCTCTCGGGCGTCGAGCGGCATCTATCCGGCCGGCCAATGAGCCCATGGCCGGCGATGCCGTTCCGGTTGCTGTCCGCAGATTAATGGAAAGAGCGCACCAGGCTGCCGACCAGCAGGTTCCAGCCGTCGATCAGCACGAAGAACAGGACCTTGAAGGGCAAAGAGATCGATGTCGGCGGCAGCATCATCATGCCCATGGCCATGACGATGGTCGAGACGATCAGGTCGATCACCAGGAACGGCAGAACCACCAGAAAGCCGATTTCGAAACCACGGCGGATTTCCGAGATCATGAAGGCCGGGATCAGCACGCGATAGTCGATCTTGTTGTCGATCACCACCGTCTGCCCGCGTTCCTGCGCGAGATCGACGAAAAGCTTGATGTCCTTGTCACGCGTGTTGTTGGCCATGAAGGTGCGGAAGGGTTCGGCGATGCGCTGCACCGCGTCGGCTTCCGAGATCTGGTTGGCGAGCAGCGGCTGCGCCCCATCCTTCCACGCCTGATCGAAGGTCGGCGACATGACGTAGAAGGTCATGAACAGCGCCAGGCTGAGCAGGATCATGTTCGACGGCGTGGTCGCAAGGCCCATGCCCGAGCGCAGGATCGAAAAGGCAATGATGAAGCGCGGAAAGCTCGTCACCATGATGAGGATGCCGGGCGCGATCGACAGGATCGTCAAGAGCCCGAAGGTGCGGATGATCCAGGCCGCGACCGACCCGTTCACCGGGACGTTCAGGAGATCCGTCGGAATCTGTTGCGGCAATTGCTGCGCCATCGCCAGCTCCGGCGACAATATAGCGAGCACTAATGTAGATAAAACAAGTAATAATCGAATCATTCGATCACGAAAGTCCTGAACATGACTTTCGATACGCGCCCTTCCGAGCGCAGGTCAACACGTTCCTGAATGTCATCCCGAAGATATTGCAGGCCGCGCGGACCTTCGATCTGCTGCAGGGAGACGGTGCGGATATAGGCGAGGATATCCTGGTGGATGGCGCCGGCGAGCTGCGCATCCGGCTGGCCCTTGAATATCAACGCGATTTCCAGGCGAATCCAGTTCTGCGAGGGATAGCCGAGATTGGCGATGATCGGCTCGAGCGGAACCATATTGGGCTCGACGGCCGCCGGCGCCTGTTTTTCGCCATCGCCGGCCTTGGCGGACGCCTGCACGGCGGCCGTGGCCGCCTTGATCCTCGGCGCGACCACGGTTCCGAGAAACCAGCCGCCGCCGCCGCCAAGGACCGTCAGGACCAGCAGTCCGGCGATGGTCATGACCAGCGGCGATCCCTTGCCCTTTTCCGATGCGTCTGCGGTTGCTGCCATGTCTCTCATCCGCCCGTTTACGAAATAATGCCCGCTGCCCGACCGTCAGAGCGGCGACAGCAGATCGACCGCCTGCTGACCGACGGGTGGCTGCTGGACTTCCGTCAGGCGGCCGCGGCCGCCATAGGAGATGCGCGCCTCGGCGATCTTGTCGTAGGAAATGGTGTTCTCCGAAGTGACGTCCTGCGGCCGCACGATACCGGCGACGTTGAGGATGCGGATTTCCTGGTTCACACGGACTTCCTGGGAGCCGCTGATCATCAGGTTGCCGTTCTCGAGAATACCGGTCACGACGGCGGCCACCAGCAGATTGAGCTGCTCGGACCGCTTCATCTTGCCCTTGCCGTCGGTGCTCGTGTCCGAGCCCGAGGTTGCGTCGGCGTTGGTGGCGGGCTTCCAGCCGAAAATCTTGGCCGAGATATCCCAGTTCATGTCGCTCTTGTTCGTGCGGCTGCGATTGGTCTCGTTATCCCAGTCCGCCTTGTCGTTGATCTGGATCGTGACGGTCAGGATGTCGCCGACATTGAGGGCGCGCGCGTCCTTGAACAGCGCCGCCTGCGAATCGTTCCAGAGCGAATAGCCCTGCGCGACCTGATGCGGGCGCTTCGGATACTGCGACATCTGCGGCGTCTGCGCATATTGCAGGCCGCTGCCGATCGGGCTCATGGCCGGCGCCCTGCCGATTTCCTTGAGAGCCTGCGGCGACTGGCAGCCGACGAGAGAAACGACGATCGCGCAGGTGGCCGTTAGACGCATGTTCATGAGGGGTCCTTCGACTTCGATGTATTCGGATCGGACGCGCTGGCGATGATGTTGGTGATCACCGCCGCCTTCTGTGCATCCATTTCCGCCAGGATAAGGCTCGACTGGCGCGCGGAAAGCTTCATGATGATCGCGGCAGCCACCGTGATCTTGACATCGTTGAGGCTTGCCGCGGCCGCATCGGGCTTCATGTTCTTGTAGATATCGACCAGACCGAGGTCGGCGGTCTTGAGGAAGTCGTCCCGGCGCTTCAGCCAGTCCTCGTATTCCGCCTTGCGCTTGTCCATGGTGGCGATGCGCTCGTCGACGTCGGCGCGCAGCTTCTCCAGCTCCTGCTTCTGCAAGAGGTAGCGCTGGTCGCGGGCCGGATCGGCGATGTTGGTGCAGAAGCGCCGGATCTCGTCCTGGCTGGAGGCCGGGTCGGCCGGCGGCTTTGCTGCGGCCTCCTGTGCCTGCACGGCGCAGACCGACAAGAGGAGCGCGGCTGCGGCGGGAGCGGCCGCAACGCGGCCGGCGATCAGCAGTTTGCGGGCAAGGACGATCGATCTCATTGCAGCACGAGCTCCGCTTGCAGGGCGCCAGCCGATTTGATGCCCTGCAGGATGGCGATGATGCCATCCGGCTTGACGCCGATATTGTTCAGGCCGGACACCAGCGTCTTCAGATCAGGCCCCTCGAGCACGGCGACGCGGCCGCCGCTCTTGGTGGCGGTGATGTCGGTCTGGTCCTGAACGGCCGTCTCGCCGTTCGAGAAGGGTTCCGGCTGGATGATCTGCGGGTTTTCGCTGACCTGAACCGTCAGCGTGCCGTAGCTGACGGCAACCGGCGAGACGCGGACGTCGGCGCCGATGACGATGGTGCCGGTGCGCTCGTTGATGACCACCTTGGCCGGCGTATCCGTCTGGACGGCCAGATTTTCGATATCGGCCATCAGTCGCGTCAGGTCCGCCATCTTCGGCTTGCTGATCGTGACTTCCTGCGAATCCTTGGCTTCCGCGATCGGCGCGCCGAAACGCGAGGTCGCCCAGGCATTGACGGTGTCGGTGATGCGGACGGAGGTGGAGAAATCCGGATTGCGCAATTGCAGGACCAGATTGACCGAATCCTTGAACCGCGACGGCAGCTCGCGCTCGATGATGGCGCCGCCCGGCACACGGCCGGCGGTCGTGGTGCCTTCGGTAACGCTGGCGGCCGCCCCTTGCGCCTGGAAGCCGGAAACGATGACAGAGCCCTGCGCCACGGCATAGATCTGCCCGTCGGCGCCGCTGAGCGAGGTCATGATCAACGTGCCGCCGCGAAGCGAGGTCGCATCGCCGAGCGAGCTGACCGTGACGTCGAGGCGGCTGCCGGGGCTCGCGAAGGGCGGCAGATTGGTCGTCACCATCACGGCGGCGGTATTCTTGGCGGCGGACTGGCCGCCCTGGGTGGAGATGCCGAGATTCTGCAGCATCGCGCGCATGGACTGCTCGGTGAACGGCGAGGCGCGCAGGCTGTCGCCCGTTCCCTGCAAACCGACGATCAGGCCGTAGCCGATGAGCTGATTGTCTCGGCCGGCCTGCAGCGAGGCGATGTCCTTGATGCGCGACTGGATCGCCCAGGCCGGGTCGCCGACGACCAGGCCTGGCAAGGCCAGCAGAACCGCGAGGAAGTGGCGAAGCCTTTTCATTTCGAAACCACGCGGATCGTACCGTTCTCAAGCACCGTGCCGTTGACGATGATGCCGGAATCGAGATTGCGGGCGCGCACGCTGTCGCCGACCGCGCCGTCGTCCAGCGGCGTTCCGGCCGCGGTGATCGTCATGGCGCCCATGCTCATCACCAGGCGGGCATTCTGGCCGCGCGTCACGGCATAGGGCTGGCGCAGGGCGGAAATGGAGATGGTCCGGCCGGGCAGAAGCGTGCGCTTCGATACGAGGCCGGTGACGTCGCGAAGCCGTTTGGCGTAATCGCCGCTGAGGTTGGGATTGGTGACCTCGACCTCTTCGAGCTGGCCGCTGCTGATGACATCGCCCGGATAGATCGTCTCGGTCGGCACGACCGCCGTCCCCAGGCTGCCGCCATCGCTGCCCGTCGCGCCGGCGGGAGCGACCGACGCGAACATGACGGAGAGGCTCGCCGCGGCGAACCAGGCCATTGCTAAGCTTTTCATCCGGCGAAACCTCATGTTCGGCC
>JASGEG010000352.1:0-6698 GCA_047606605.1 Rhizobium sp. | reverse complement strand
CGCAGGGCCATTGCCGATCAGGCCGCCTTGGGAGCGATCCGGGCGACGCCGTCGCTGGTGCTCGGCTATAGCGATCAGGCTTTGTCTCATCTCCGCCAGGACGACACGCCGCTTGCCGCGATTACCCGTTCGTTCGAGCTTGGTGAACAGCGGGCGCGCACCCTGCTTGTCGGCGCCGGCATGAGTATCGAGATGCAGGGCCGCGCCATCGGCCGGCTTTCGGGCGGCCAGAAGGCGAGGTTGGCGATGCTGGTGCTGAGGCTCACCAATCCCAATTTCTACCTGCTGGACGAGCCGACCAACCATCTCGATATCGATGGGCAGGAGGCGCTGGAGAGCGAGCTGATGGCAAACGAGGCAAGCTGCCTTCTGGTTTCCCATGATCGCAGCTTCGTGCGCAATATCGGCAACCGATTCTGGTTGATCGACAGGAAGCGGCTGGTGGAGGTGGAAGGGCCGGAGGCGTTCTTCGCGGAGGCGGGCCGGCGGGATTAAAATGAGCGCGGGCAGAAGCGGAATGTCGTTTCTGTCCGTTCGCTGAGATTGCGGCTTGCGCATCGCCGCATCTCACGCTAACAATTCCCGCCATGAACATGTCCTTGAACAACATCGCAGTTTGGTGGTGGGCTCGCTGAGGCGGCCTCGACCAATCGTGTTCAAAGACGACGAGTGAGCCGCCCGAGATTTCGAGGCGGCTTTTTTGTTATATTGGCCGCCTGTCATCCGGGCCCGATAACGGAGTGAGGAACAATGGTAACGATCCTGCGGGATGATGGTGCGGAAATCTACGAGACCAAGGGCGGGATCACCGTCACCCGGCAGCGCCGGCCGACGCCCTATGCGGATGCCGTATCGTCCTATATCGACAAGCTCGACGAGCGCCGCGGCGCGGTCTTCTCGTCGAACTACGAATATCCCGGCCGCTATACGCGCTGGGACACCGCCATCGTCGATCCGCCGCTTGGCCTCTCCTGCAATGGACGCGATGTCTGGATCGAAGCCTATAATGAGCGCGGTGAGGTCATTCTCGGCTTCATCACGGAGAAGCTGAAGACGGTTTCCGAGCTGGTGCTCGGCGCGTCGACGCCGCGCCGGCTCGATCTGACGGTGAAGGTGCCGGACCGCGTCTTTACCGAGGAAGAGCGCTCGAAGACGCCGACGGTGTTCACCGTGCTGCGCGCCGTCACCGATCTCTTTTATTCGCAGGCCGACGCTAGCATCGGCTTCTACGGCGCCTTCGGCTACGATCTCGCTTTCCAGTTCGACGCGATCGACCTGAAGCTGAAGCGTCCCGACGACCAGCGCGACATGGTGCTTTACCTGCCGGACGAAATCCTGGTGGTGGACAATTATTCCGCCAAGGCCTGGATCGACCGTTACGATTTCGCCAAGGGCGACCTCTCCACCGAAGGCAAATCCGGCGAGATCGCTGCCGAGCCTTTCCGTCACACCGATGCCATTCCGCCGAAGAGCGATCATCGCCCCGGCGAATATGCCGAGCTGGTGGTCAAGGCGAAGGAAAGCTTCCGCAAGGGCGATCTCTTCGAGGTCGTGCCCGGCCAGAAGTTCATGGAGCGTTGCGAGAGCAAGCCGTCTGACATTTCCAAGCGCCTGAAGGCGATCAATCCGTCGCCCTATTCCTTCTTCATCAATCTCGGCAATCAGGAATATCTGGTCGGCGCATCGCCGGAGATGTTCGTGCGCGTGTCGGGCCGCCGCATCGAAACCTGCCCGATCTCCGGCACGATCAAGCGCGGCGACGATCCGATCGCCGACAGCGAACAGATCCTGAAGCTTTTGAATTCCAAGAAGGACGAGTCGGAACTCACCATGTGCTCCGACGTCGACCGCAACGACAAGAGCCGCGTCTGCGAGCCGGGGTCGGTCAAGGTCATCGGTCGTCGCCAGATCGAGATGTATTCGCGCCTGATCCACACGGTCGACCATATCGAAGGCCGCCTGCGCGACGACATGGATGCCTTCGATGGCTTCCTCAGCCACGCCTGGGCCGTCACCGTGACGGGTGCGCCGAAGCTCTGGGCGATGCGCTTCATCGAGAGCCATGAAAAGAGCCCGCGCGCATGGTATGGCGGCGCGATCGGCATGGTCGGCTTCAACGGCGACATGAATACCGGCCTGACGCTGCGCACCGTGCGCATCAAGGACGGCATTGCCGAGGTGCGTGCCGGCGCGACGTTGCTGAACGACTCGAACCCCGAGGAAGAAGAAGCCGAAACCGAACTGAAGGCCTCCGCCATGCTTTCCGCCATCCGTGACGCAAAGACCGCCAATTCCGGCAAGCAGCAGCGCGACGTCGCTTCCGTCGGCAAGGGCGTGAAGATCCTGCTGGTCGATCACGAGGACAGCTTCGTGCACACGCTGGCGAATTACTTCCGCCAGACGGGCGCCACGGTGTCGACCGTGCGCACGCCGGTGCCGGAAGAGATCTTCGACCGGCTGGACCCGGATCTGGTGGTGCTGTCGCCCGGTCCCGGCAATCCGAAGGATTTCGATTGCAAGGCGACCATCAAGAAGGCGAGGGCCCGCAATCTGCCGATCTTCGGTGTCTGCCTCGGCCTGCAGGCGCTTGCCGAAGCCTATGGCGGCGAGCTGCGCCATCTGGCGATCCCGATGCATGGCAAGCCCTCGCGCATCCGCGTGCTGGAGCCGGGCCTGGTCTTCTCGGGCCTTGGTCGCGAGGTCACCGTCGGCCGCTATCACTCGATCTTTGCCGATCCCTCGACCCTGCCGCGCGATTTCATAATCACGGCCGAAAGCGAGGACGGCACGATCATGGGCATCGAGCATGTGAAGGAGCCGATCGCGGCGGTGCAGTTCCATCCGGAATCGATCATGACGCTCGGTGGCGATGCCGGCATGCGGATGATCGAGAATGTGGTGGCGCATCTGGCGCGCAAGGTGAAAACCAAGGCGGCCTGACGCTCTAATCGCAAGAATTGGCAACGCCCCCATCCGCCCGCAAAGGCGCATGGGGGCGCTTCCTTTTTGAGAGAGCGTGCAAGCTGCCGCTGCCTACAGGTCCTCGCAGTCCTGCCAGCCTTCCTCGAAGACGAGCTTGTCGAGCGGCAGGCGGTCGCGCCATCCTTTCACGGCGAGCTCCGGCATGTCGTAGAGTTCGTCGACATAACCCAGACAAAGCCAGGCGACGATCTTGACGTGTTCGGGTATGTTCAGGATCGCCTTGATGGCCTCCTCGTGGAAGATGCTGACCCAGCCGACGCCGACGCCTTCGGCGCGCGCAGCCAGCCAAAGGTTTTGCACCGCGCAGACGGTCGAATAGACGTCCGTCGCCGGATTGTGCGTGCGGCCGAGCACGACCGGGCCGCCGCGCTTGGTGTCGCAGGTGATGCAGATGCTGAGCGGCGCCTTGCGGATGCCTTCCAGCTTCAGCCGCTGATACTGCGCGCGCCGACCGCCTTCGAACATCAGGGCGGCTTCCTCGTTTGCCTGGCTGAATGCCTGCCACGCCCGTTCGCGCGTCTCTGCCTGCCGGATCATGATGAAGTTCCATGGCTGCATGAAGCCCACCGAAGGCGCGCTATGGGCCGCTTCCAGCAGTCGCCGGACGAGATCGTCGGGCAGGGGATCGGGCCGGAACTGGTCGCGTACGTCGCGGCGCGTCTCGATGGCACGATAGACCGCCGTGCGCTCCTCCTCGGAAAAGGCGCAGGCCGCGATCAGGTGAGCGGCCGCTTCCGGCGATACGGTGGCGGAGGAGGTGTCGTACGGATCGGCGGGATCATCGGAAGGCAGCATGTTCAACCGTGGGGCTTAGAGAGGGGAGCCTTTCGCCTGCGGATGCCGTCCGTCATGCGAGAGCGTATGTCTACTGCGCGATCGCGCGGCAAAGTACCAGTAGGATTTTTACCTGTAGCGCATGACCGGCCTCTGATCCGTGCGGGATTCCGACCTCGATCGTTCTTCATCCGCAAGGCAAAGCCGGGCCGGATCAGTCTAACCGGCGCATTGGGGATAAATTGTGATGCGCACGGGTGAGCCCGTCCTTTGACAAACGGGCCGTTCTGCATCATATGAGCCCTAGATGAGCCGCCTGCGCGAATTTCGCGCGGGCGGTTTTGCATTTGAATGGCGCCGTTTTTGCAATTCGTTCGCATAAGCATGGCGTGCCGACATCTGGAGAAGCGCATGAACAGCCGAGGAAACGATACGATCAGGCGGCTTGCCCTGTGGGGTATCCCGCTATCGCTTGGCGTCATGGGGTTGAAGATGGTCGCCTGGTGGGTGACTGGCTCCGTCGCGCTTCTGTCCGACGGCCTGGAATCCCTCGTCAACGTCGTCGCCGCCTTCATCGCCTTCTTCGTCATCCGCTATGCGCAGAAGCCGGCTGACCGCGACCATCCCTTCGGCCATCACAAGGCGGAATATCTTTCCGCCGTCACCGAAGGGGTGATGATCGTCGTCGCCGCGTTGATGATCGTGCAGGAGGCTGTAGGTCATCTGAGCAATCCGCAGCCGATGCAGGCGCCGGTTCTCGGCCTCGCCATCAATCTCGGCGCCGGTGTCATCAACGCCTTCTGGGCGCTGACGCTGATCCGCGCCGGCCGGGACCATCGCTCGCCGGCGCTGACGGCGGACGGACAGCATATCATGTCGGACGTCTATACGTCGGTCGGCGTGTTTGTCGGCCTGTTGCTGGCGCTCGGCACCGGTTATCCGATCTTCGACCCCTTGCTGGCCATCCTGGTTGCCGTCAACATCCTCTATCAGGGCTGGAAAGTGATCTCGGCCTCCATCGACGGCCTGATGGACAAGGCCGTTCTGCCGGACGAGGAAGGGGCGATCAAGGCGGCGATCGCGACGCATGCGGAGGGCTCGCTCGGCGTGCACGATCTGAAGACGCGACGGGCAGGAGCCGTCACCTTCGTCGATTTCCACCTTGTCGTGCCGGCTGCCATGGCGGTGCGCGACGCGCATCGCATCTGCGACCGCCTTGAAGACGCCATACGAGCGATCCATGCGGGCGCGGAAATAACCATTCACGTGGAGCCGGAGGGCGAGAAGGCCCATGGCATCCGCGTCAAAGTGATCAAGGAGACCTGATATGCCAAAGACCGATGTTTCCGGCCTGTCGATGCTCGGCAGCCAGACGGAGACGGCCGCCAACCCGGAAGCGGCCGTTCTGGAAAAAGTGCCCGCCGGCCACGCCGGCACGGATTATGTCGTGCGCTTCACCGCGCCGGAATTCACCTCGCTCTGCCCGATGACCGGCCAGCCGGATTTCGCCCATATCGTCCTCGACTACGTGCCGAACGAATGGCTGGTGGAATCGAAGTCGCTGAAGCTCTTCCTGCATTCCTTCCGCAATCACGGCGCCTTCCACGAGGATTGCTCGATCTACATCGCCAAGCGCCTCGTCGAGCTGCTGGAACCGAAGTGGCTGCGCATCGGCGCCTACTGGTATCCGCGCGGCGGCATCCCCATCGACGTCTTCTGGCAGACCGGCAAGCCGCCGGAAGGCGTATGGCTGCCGGATCAGGGCGTCCAGCCCTATCGCGGGCGTGGATGAAGCAATTTTCAAGGATCGCTTTGGTCGCCTCTTTTGATTGAAGAATTGAAATGAGGTATTTCTTTTGGTTGCTGATTTATACAAATTTCGATATAAAATCCGATGACTGCGCTGCGATAATTTGATATAGAAATTTTGGAGTTGTGATGAAGCGGGTGGAATTTCTGGGAGATTCTCTCGCTCGACTTTGCGACTTTCCACTGGGCGCGCGAAAGCAAGCTGGCGTTCAATTGCATATGGTGCAACTCGGTCTTGATCCAGATGATTGGAAGCCGATGGCCACGGTTGGTGCCGGCGTGCGAGAGATTCGCATTCGCGATGAATCCGGTGCGTTTCGGGTGCTATACGTGACGAACATAGGAGATATCGTCTACGTGCTGCATGCTTTTCAGAAGAAAACACAACAGACGGCAAAGCGAGATTTGGACCTTGCTGCTTCCCGATTGAGGCAGCTCTAGGAGAGCTTACGATGGAACGTCAAGGTTTTGATAATGTCTGGGATGCGTTGGAAGCGACGCCGGAGCAAGCTGCAAATATGTCCATGCGGTCGGAACTGCTGATTGCGATTGGACAGCAGATCCGAAGCTGGAATCTGACGCAGGTGGAAGCCGCACGACGACTGGGCGTCACGCAACCGCGCCTCAACGATCTCCTGCGCGGCCGCATCAACAATTTCAGTCTGGATACCTTGGTCGATCTTGCCAGGCAGGCAGGGCTTTCCGTCAGGATCGATATCGGCAAGGCCGCCTGAGCTTTCCGTGAAACAAGATAAAGGCCGGGTCTCACATCCCCGGCCTCTCCAATTCTGGCTTAGCTGCCGCTTGCCTCAAGCAAACGAACTGTCGTCGCCGCCCGAGTCGTAGGACGAATCGTCGTAGTCATCGTCGTCCTGATCGTCCGGAGAATAGTCGGCATTCTGGACGCCGCCGTCATCCTTGTTGTTGTCGTCGTTGCCGAAATAATTGTTGTTGATGATCGTTTCCTGCGCCGGCTGGTCGGCGGCGTTGGCGGCGGTGCCGCCGAAGAGGCCGCCGAGGCCGGAGGTCGCCGTGCCGCTGAGATGCGGGCTGAAGAGGCTGGAGAGCGAATTCGCCAGCATCACGCCGCCGGCGACGCCGGCTGCCGTGCCGAGCGCCCCGCGCAGGAAACT
>JASGEG010000351.1:0-2531 GCA_047606605.1 Rhizobium sp. | reverse complement strand
GGGCAATGGCGACGCGCTGTTGCTGGCCACCCGACAATTCGGACGGATACGCGTCGGCCTTGGCCTTCAGTCCCACCTTGTCGAGGAGATCGAGCGCCAGTGCGGCGGCCTCCACCTTTTGCGCTTTCAGCACATGTATGGGCCCACTCATCACATTCTGCAAAGCCGTCATGTGCTTGAACAGGTTGAAGTGCTGGAAGACCATGCCGATCCTCTGCCGTTGGCGGCTGATTTCCGCATCGGACAGTTCATAGAGCGCCTGGTCACCCAGCCGGTAACCGATCAGGTCGCCGTGGACGTAGATCCGGCCTGCGGAGATCGTCTCCAGGTGATTGACGCAGCGCAGCAGAGTAGATTTGCCGGCCCCCGAAGGGCCGAGCAGTGCCACGACGACGCCCTGCGGCACGTCGAAGCTGACATCCGTGAAAGCCGAAACGGTTGCCCATTTCTTCGAGACGCCGACCACGGAGACGGCGGGGGTCTGTTCGGGTGCTGTGCTCATCGCTGGGGGAAAACCTTCTCAAGAACGGTCTGGATGGCGGTGGCGAAAGCCGTCATGACGAGATACCAGAAGGCGGCGACAGCCAGCAATTCAACGACCTGGAAGTTCGAGGAGTAGATGTCCGTCGCGACACGCAGCAGTTCGAGATAGCCGATAGCCGACGCGAGCGACGAAGATTTCAAGAGCATGATGTACTGATTGCCCGCCGCCGGGATGATGATGCGGCCGGCCTGCGGAATGACGACCTGCGCCAGCACCTGGCGCTGGGTCATGCCGAGCGCCGTCGCCGCTGCCCGCTGTCCCTTGTCGACGGCCAGAATGCCAGCGCGGATGATCTCGCTCATATAGGCGCCCTCCGCGAGACTGAGGCCGGCAAGCGCCGCAAGGAAAGGTGTGACCAGCGATGTAGTGGGAGCCGAGAATAGCGGTTCGGCCATGAAGGGCAGGCCGATCGTGATCGAAGGGAACATGATCGGCACCGCGTTGAACCAGAAGATGAGCTGGATCAGCATGGGCGTGCCACGGAAGAGATAGACGTAAGTCGACGAAATCGCGACCAGGATCGGATTGCCGCTCACCCGCATCAGGGCGGCAACGAAGCCGATGGCCATAGCAATGAACAGCGCCAGCGTGCCGAGCATGAGGGCGTTGACCGCCCCCATGACGATAAGAGGATCGACAATATAGTCGGCGAAGATGCCGAGATTGACGATCCGGGAGCGAATGGCCGCATGGACGATCGTCAGGACCACGACGAGGGCGACAGCGCCAAGGATCCAGGCTCCCCAGCGACGTCTGTGCACGATGGGAAATTCCCCGATGGCAGGGTGGTCCGTCATGGTCAGGAATTCTCCTCTTCGTCAGCGCTTGCTGGCCGGCAGGTTGACGCTGATCTCAGGCAGCACGGCGCCACCGACACCCCACTTCTCCATGATCGCTTTGTAGGCGCCGTCGGCCAGCATTTCCTGCAGCGTCACCTTCACGGCGTCGCGCAGGCCCGCATTGTCCTTGGAGAAACCCCAGGAGGTGATGTACGGCGTCAGCATGTAGTTGCCGCCGACGATGGAATATTTGCCGGGAAACTGAGCGCCCATATAAACGAGCGCCGGGAAGTCGCCGAGATAGGCGTCGACGCGCTTCAGGTCGAGCTGCATGCGGGCGTCGGGGGCGGAGGGAAGCTGTTCGGCACGGATTTCGGCGGCACCCTTGGCCTTGCAGGCGGCGGACGCTTCCTCGACCTTGCCCATGATGACGCGGCTGCCGAGCAGCGTGGCGACCGGCTTGCCGCAGAAATCGGCAATTGTCTTGTATTTGTCGTTGTCCTCGGAACGGACCATGGCTGAGCCGCCGGAGAGCATGTAGTTGACGAAATCGAGCTTCTGCTCGCGCTCTTCGGTATCGCTGATGCCGCCGGACGCGACGTCGAACCGTTTCGCTTCAATGCCAGGGATGAGGGCGGCGTATTCGGCCTGAACATATTCGAGCTTCAGTTCCAGCCGCCTGGCGATTTCCGCGAGAAGATCGGCGCTGGCGCCAGTCACCACGCTGGCGCCGGCTTCGCGGAATTCTATCGGCGGGAAGGTCTGCTGCGAGCCGACGGTGATCTTGCCGGCCTTACGGATGGCCTCCGGCAAGAGCTTGGCGCCTTCGCCGGCGAGGGTCGACTGGGCGAAGATGCTGGCCAGGATGCCGGCCAGTGCGACGGTTGTCCCAAGTTTCATTTGCGTTCCCTTATTTTCGTTGATTTTGATTGGCCGTGCATGCTGCGCAATGACGGCGGTTCACCAGACGCAGAAACCGCCGCCAATTCGGTCTGTTGCTCCGCCTTAGCGGGTTTCGGCGCCGCGGCCGGGAATCTTGGAGGGGTTCGGGCGGTCGGCGCGCGGGCACTCGGCCGCCGCATCGAAAACAGCCTGAACCTTGGCGACGTAATCGGCTGGGAAATCCCACTGCTTCATGCCGGTGGGAATGTGTTCCCAGTAGAAGTTCGGCGGGCGCATGGCGATGCCGGGGCGCGTGAGACGGTAGG
>JASGEG010000350.1:0-11026 GCA_047606605.1 Rhizobium sp. | reverse complement strand
TCTTCATCAATCATTCCCCAACATTACAGCCATAACCTAAAGACTGGAATCCCCATGAGCAAATAAGGCGAAATCCAGCGATTCAGTAATTCTTCGGAGTATCCTTAGTGTTGAAAATGGTCATGGTCGGTCTCTCCGGAATGGGTTGTGAGCATTCGCATTCTAGAGAAATTCTGACTGGCCATGGCCGCCTCAAACGGTGCGCGCTTGCAGCGAAAAGCTGCGCGCACCGGCGTCTCACTTGCCGAGGCTCGTCCTTCCGTAGGTGCTACGGCCCGGAGTTCATCGCCAAGGCGTTACGGGAGTGGATCGCGGCGGTCGGCGCCAAGACCGCCTACATCATGCCGGGCAGCCCGTGGGAAACGGATATTGCGAGAGCTTCAACTCGAAACTCCGCGATGAACTACTCAACGGAGAAATCTTCTACACGCTCAAGGGTGAGGCGGAAAAGCAATCGATCCAGTGAATCGATTGCCCGCCGAACAAGATCGTCATCGAAAACTGGCGCCAACACTATAATACCGTGAGGCCGCACTCATCCTTAAACTACCGGCCGCCGGCACCAGAAGCGACAGTTTGGCCTCGTCGGAAGGAGCCGGCCTCAATGCCGACTAGAGCCGTCAGACACACTATGCACTAACATCAAACCCGGATCACCCCACGGGGGCAGACCAAGGGACGGCCGATGTCGACCGCCGACGGAATGATCGCCGCGGTGGCGCGGGTGAATGGCGGTCGTTTGGCAACCCGCAACCTCTCGGATTTTCAAACGGCGGGCCTCGACCTCATCTCGCCCTGGGAATTCTAAGTCCAATCGGACTCAATCGCTCTTCCCGATCATCTCCGCCGCCTTGGAGCCGATCGCCATGGCCGGCGCATTGGTATTGCCCGAGGGGATGAAGGGTATGATCGAGCAGTCGATGACCCGCAATCCATCCACGCCGCGCACGCGCAGCGTTCCATCGACGACCGACATCGGGTCGCTCTCCGGTCCCATGCGCAGGCTGCCGGACGGGTGATAATTCGTCTTGACCGTCTGGCCGGCAAATTTCGTCAGTGCGTCCTCGTCCTGAAGGGCGCGGCCGGGCAGTATCTCCTCGGCGATCTTCGATTTGAAGGGCTCGGTGTCCAGCAATTGCCGGGCGACCTTCAGCGAGGCGAGCGTCAGCCGCAGGTCGTCGGGATCGCCGAAGAAATTGCAGTCGACCAAAGGCTGATCGGCGGGATTGGCCGAGCGCAGCCGGACGCTGCCGCGCGCCTTCGGGCGCAGGAGGCAGGAAGTGAAAGTGACACCATGCGTCGGCTTGGCCGAGGAGACGTCGCGGTCGAGATAGACGATCGGCGCACAATAGAGCTGGATGGTGGGCCTCTCGCCGCCATCGGGATCGTAGAAGAGGCAGGATTCGATGCCGGTCGTCGTCACCGGGCCGGAATTGAACAGCAGATATTGCAGCCCGTTGCGCAGCATCGGCCAGCCCCTGTCCTCGCCGAAATAGCCGGATTTGCCCTTGGTGCTGGCGATGACCGGGACCTCGTGATGATCCTGCAGGTTGGCGCCGACGCCGGGAAGATCGACGGCGACCGCAATACCGTGGTCGCGCAGGTGATCGGCCGGACCGATGCCCGAAAGCATCAGCAGCTTGGCGCTGTTATAGGTGCCGGCCGAGACGAGAACCTCGCGCTCGGCCCGCGCCGTCAGGCTTTCGCCGTTCCGCGTATAAGAGACGCCGATCGCCCGGCCGTTCTCGATCAGGATGCGGTCGACACGGGCTTCGGTGATAATCTCCAGGCGCGGATCGCCGGCGAGCGGATCGAGGAAGGCTTTCCTGGCGTCGGAACGCTCCGTTTTGCCACCCCATAGCCCGTAAGTGTGCTGCATGATGCCGACGCCCTTCTGCCTGGCGCCATTGAAGTCCGGATTATAGGGATGGCCCAGCCCTTGCGCGGCAAGCAGAAAATCCTGCGTCGTGTCACAGGTATGACGCGGCTCGGAGATACGCAGATTGCCGGAAATGCCGTGATATTCGTCGTTGAAGCGGGTATTGGCCTCGATGCCCCTGAAGTGCGGCAGCATGTCCTCGTAGGACCATTCCGTTCCATTGCCGAGATGGGCGGCCCAGCCGTCGTAATCCTCCTTCTGGCCACGCATATAGACCATGGCATTGACGGCGCTGCCGCCGCCGAGCGCCTTGGCGACGGGAACGATGGGGCCGCGCCCGCCGAGCTGCGGCTGGGCAACCGTGTGATGCATTTCGAGGAAGTCGTCGCGGGCGAGATATTTCATGTAGCCGGCGGGAAAGGCCATCAGCTTCCCCGTGCTGCGCGGTCCGCGCTCGATGATCAAGACCGAAAAGCCGAAATCACGCACCAGCCGCATGGCGGCAACACAGGCCGCCGAACCGCCGCCGGCCAGGATGAAATCATAGGTCTTCGCCACCAGGGCTCTCCTCCGGCTTGATGTTCATGTCGCAAACGGCATCGCTGCCCGCGAAGGAAGGCTCCCCGCTTCGCCGGCAAACATCGCCATGTTTGCCTTGTTCGTCAAACGATTGGTCAGCGTCGCTTCGATCTGGGGATAGTCAGCGCAGCCGGCTTCCCTGACTGTCGAAATAGCGTCGTCGTTCGGCCGGACAGCGCAGGTAGAGCGTATCGCCTCGCTGAATGTCCGCCTCCTCCCGATATTCGGCGATCAGGGTCTGGCCGTCCTGCGTCTGGCAATAGAGATAGCGCGTGCCGCCGAGATATTCGCTGACATCCACCGTCGCGCGCAGCGCATCCTTATCGTCGGCTACGACGATAAGGTGTTCGGGACGCATGCCCAGTATCACCTTGTCACCGGGAGCAGGTTTGTCTCGCACGAGATCGACCTTGATGATGCTGCCACCGATCTGCGCACTGCCGTCTGCGGACCATTCCGCTTCGATCATGTTCATGCGTGGCGAGCCGATGAAGCCGGCGACGAAGCTGTTGGCGGGGTCCTCATAGACCTCGCGCGGGCTGCCCGCCTGCTCGATCCTGCCGTCCTTGAGCACGACGATCTTGTCGGCAAGCGTCATCGCTTCGGTCTGATCATGCGTGACATAGATCATCGTGTTGCCGAGCTCGCGATGCAGCCGGGCGATTTCGATGCGCATGGAAACGCGCAGTTCTGCATCCAGGTTGGAGAGCGGCTCGTCGAAGAGGAAGACATCCGGCTTGCGCACGATCGCCCGGCCGATGGCGACGCGCTGACGCTGGCCGCCGGAAAGCTGGCCGGGCCGACGGTCCAGCAGGTGATCGATCTTGAGGATCGCGGAGGCGGCCTTGACGCGCGCCTCGATCTCGGAGGCATCGGTGCGTGCCATCTTCAATCCGAAGCCGAGATTGTCGCGCACGCTCATATGCGGATAGAGCGCGTAGGACTGGAAGACCATGGCGATGCCGCGCTCGGATGGATCGAGATCGGTCACGTCGCGGCCCTTGATGGCGATCTCGCCATCGGTCACTTCCTCCAGCCCGGCGATCATCCGGAGCAGGGTGGACTTGCCGCAACCGGAGGGGCCGACGAAGACGACGAAGGCGCCTTCCTCGACCTCCAGGTCGACGCCGTGAATGACCGCCAGCGCACCGTAGCTTTTGCGCACGCCGCTGAGCCTCATGCCGTTTTTTGCCATGTCAGGCTCCGCGTCGCAGTTGGTCGGCACGAAGCCAGACCAGCATCTCGCCCGGGTCGCGATTGTCCCAGAGATGATAGGGGACGAAGCGCGCGGTGGCTGGGCGGCTTTTCGGCGGCGTCGTTCGATAGAGATCCGATCCCCAGTCCGCCTCGTCGCGCGTCACCGCCACATCGAGGGCGACCGCATCCTCGAGTGCGGAGATTTCCGCCGTCTTCGCCAATTCTGGATTACCGGCGAGCGAAATGCCGTTGAGATCGGCGCCATTGTCGGTGGTCTCGACGCAATAGACCAGGGGTCCGCGCAACAGTGCCGCGCGTCCGGCATCCTGACGTACCTTCGGGTTGGCGAACAGCGTGCGCGGGATCAGGGGGATGTTCAGATCGACCGTGTCGCCGCTTTTCCATTCCCGCTCGATGCGGGCATAGCCATCGACGGTCACAGCGGAAAGATCGACCGGTGCTCCGTTGACGGCAAGCGTGGCGCCCTCGGCCCATTCGGGAATGCGCAGCGACAGCGCGAAGCTTGCATTGTGATCCGGATTGACCGCAAAGCGGATGGCGCCATCCCATGGATAACGCGTCTGCTGCGCAAGCTCGACGGTGACGCCGGAGGCGAGGGGAATGCGGGCCTTGCTCTCGCCATAGAGATGGACGGCGATCTCCGCGTCTGCGGCGGCATACATGTAGGAGCCGATCGAGGCAAGCAGGCGGGCGATGTTCGGCGGGCAGCAGGGGCAGTGATGCCAGATCCAGCGATGATGCTTGCCGGCGCTTTCCAGCGGATTTTCATAGAAGAATGTTTTGCCGTCGAGCGACAGGCCGGCCATGGCGCCGTTGTAGAGCGCCTGTTCCATGATATCGGCATAGCGCCGGTTCGGGCCGCGCCCGAGCATGCGGTTCGCCCAGAAGACCAGGCCGACCGAGGCGCAGGTTTCGGCATAGGCGCTTTCGTTCGGGAGATCGTAATAGTCGGTGAAACCCTCGTTGGAGGCGGCCGGCCCGATGCCGCCGGTCACATACATCTGCTTGGTGGTGAGATCGTCCCAGAGCGTCTCGAGTGCCGCGGTCAGCGTATCGTCGTTATATTCGGTCGCGATATCCGCCATGCCGGAATAGAGATACATGGCGCGCACCGCATGTCCCACCACCTTCGTCTGCTCGCGCACCGGCAGATGGGACTGGCTGTATTCATAGGTCTTCTGCACGAAATTCTTGGGGTCGCGGCCGTCGCGCAGCGCCTCGCCGGTGAAGAAATGCGGCTCCTGGCCGCGCTCGTCGATGAAATATTTGGCCAGATCGAGATATTTCTTCTCTCCGGTGACGCGGGCGAGCTTGACCAGTGCCAGCTCCACTTCCTCGTGGCCGCAATAGCCGCGAAGCTGGCCTTCGCCATGGCCGAAGACGGTGATCATGTAATCGGCGAAACGGCTCATGATATCGAGCAGCTTGCGCTTGCCCGTCGCCTGATAATAGGCGACGGCGGCCTCGATCAGATGACCGGCGCAATAGAGTTCGTGATGGTCGCGCAGATTGGTCCAGCGGCGGCCGGGCTGCACGCGCTGGAACCACGCATTCAGATAGCCGTCCTTTTCCTGCAGCTTCTCATACATGCCGATGATGGCGTCGGCGCGCGCTTCCAGCTCGGGGTTCGGGCGACGGTAGAGCGAATAGGCGATGGTCTCGATCGACTTGCCGAGATCGCTGTCCCAGAACATCTGCGTCGAGCCCGACCATGTCTGCAAGGGAATAACGATGCCGGGGCTCGGCTGGCTGACATCGATCGCCTGCAGCATGCCGGCTTCGACGCATCGGTCGAGCAGGGTGGCGGCCGTCGAATTGCAGATCGCGTCCTGGCGGGCGCCGAAGAGACCGGCCAGCTCGACATTGGGAACGGGCAGGGGTCGGAACTGGCGATTCTGTTTGTTAGACATGGCTTTAATCCGTTTCGTTGAAGTATCTATTTCACCGCGCCGGCCATGAGCCCGCGCATGTAGTAGCGTTGCAGCAGCAGGAAGACGATGACGCAGGGGATGGTCATGACCGTAATGCCGGCCTGGACGGCGCCCCAGTTGACGGCGCCGAGCCGCCCGGTCCTGACGGCGATCATCAGCACCGGCAGGGTGAACTTCTCGTTGCTGGAGAGCAGCACCAGTGCTGCCAGGAATTCGTTCCAGGCATTGAGGAAGGCAAAGATCGCGACGGTCGCCACCCCCGGCAAGACCAGCGGCAGCAGCACGCGGAACAGGAGCTTCAGGTCACGCGCGCCGTCGATGCGCGCCGCCTCCTCGATCTCCTTCGGCACGGCGTCGAAGGCGTTGCGCATCATGAAGACCGAGAAGGGGAGCTGAAGGGTCACATAGACCAGCGTCAGCCCGATCAGCGAATTGTTGAGTCCAAGTCTCGCCAGGATGATGAAGAGCGGCGTCAGGATCGATTGGAACGGGATCATCAGCGTGGCGATGATCAGGATGAAGAAGACGCTCTTGAATGGGAACTGGTAGCGCGAAAAGCCGTGACCGGCGAGCAGGCTGACCATGACCGTCAGGACGACGGTCGCGACCGAAACGAAGAGCGAGTTCAGCGTATGCTGCAAAACGCCGGCACCGAAGCCATCGAGGGAGCGGTAGGCGTCGAAGCTGAAGCCGGTGGTCGGCCAGGGCGGCAGAGGCGGCAGGCTTGCCTCCGTGCCGTGCCGGAACGAGGAGAGCAAGGCAACGGCAAAGGGGGCAAAGAAGACGATGACGATGATGACGCCGGTACTGTGATAGCCGATGCCATCCCATAGTTTCCGGCGCGCGCGGCGTTCTTTTGCTGTGGTCACGGACGATCCTCCCCGACACGCAGCAGCCAGAGCTGGACGATGCTGATCAGCACGAGAATGACGAGCAGGGCGATCGAGAGTGCCGCGCCATAGCCGAGATTGAACGACACGAAGGACTGGTTGAAGATATAATAGACCACCGAGATCATCCGGTTTTGCGGGCCGCCGCTGGTCATGATGTAGAACTGGTCGAAGGCGAGCACGGAGCCGGTGATCGAGATGATCAGGGCGAGCGCGATCGTGCGCCGCATCAGCGGCAGGGTTAGGAAACGGAAGCGCTGCCAGCGCCTGGCGCCATCGATGCGGGCTGCCTCCGTCAGTTCCGAGGGAATGGCCTGCAGGCCGGTCAACAGGATGATCATCGTGAAGCCGGCGATCTTCCAGACCACCATGACGATGATCGTGGCGAAGGCCATGTCGAAATCGGCAAGCAGGTTCGGTCTCTTGTCCACCAGGCCGAGGGCGAGTGCTGCCGGCGCGAAAAAGCCGCTGTCGACATTGGCGAGCCAGACCCAGAGCAGCGAGGCTGTTGCCAGTCCGACGACGACGGGCAGGAAGATGATGGTGCGATAGAAGCCGACGAGGCGCCGTTGCTTTTCGACATAGAAGGCGAGCGGAAAGGCGACGGCGAAGATCGCGATGGTGACGATGACGGTATAATAGGCCGTGAAGCGCAGGGCCGACAGGAAACGGGCGTCGGACATCATGCGCGTGTAGTTGCCGAAGCCGATCCAGCGGGGGTTGCCGAGCAACGGCCAATTGTGCAGGCTCATCCAGCCAGTAAAGATGACCGGCAACAGGAAGAAGACGATGACGAGCGCCATGGCAGGCGCGATGTAGAGAAATCCGTGCCAGCCGGCGCGTCGTCGCCTGCGACGTCGCACCGTTCCAACAGCTCCGGGACCAGCCATGGAATGCTCCTGATACAGCCAAGGGGGGCGGGAGGCGCTGGGCCTCCCGGTTGCTATCAGCCCGCCGCTATTGGGCGTTGTCGATGATCGACTGCATTTCCGATTGGGCATCGGCAAAGGCGCCATCCACGTCGTCGCCGAAGATCGCGGCGTTGGTGAAGCCGGCCCAGGGACCGTTGGCGCTGTTGATCAGGTCGTTGAATTGCAGCGTATAGGGCGTCTTGGCGACCGCGATGGCTTTCAAGCCCACCTGCATGCGCGGATCGAGGCCCTGAAGCACCTGGTCGGCGATATCGCCGCGCGTCGGCAGGCTGCCATATTTCGCCATGAGTTTCTGCCCCTCCAGCGAATAGGTGTATTCGAGGAACTTCTTCACGGCTTCCAGTTTCTTCGTGCCCTTGGAGATGACGAAATTGTCTCCGCCGGCGAAGGAGGACGGATTGCCGTCGACGCCGGGGATCAGCGTGACACCGAAATGGATATCGGGATATTGCGTGATCAGCGTACCGATCGAGAAGGCGCCGATGCTCTGCTGGCCGATCTTGCCGTTGCTGATGCTGAGGAAGTTGGCGCCGGTATCGCTGGCAGCACCCGCCGGCACCAGATCCTTCTTGACCATGCTGCGATAGATATCGACGGCCTTGCGCATCTGCGGCGTATCGAGCGTCGCCTTCTTGCCGTCGGCCGAAAGAATGTCGGCGCCGGCACCCCAGGTGAGCGGCGTGAAGGTGAAGATCATGCAGCCGCCGCAGCCGCCGCCGGAGAAATAGAAGCCATAGGTATCGCCGCCGAGCGCGCGGATCTTCTCGGCGTTCTTCTCGATCTCATCCCAGGTCGCCGGTGCCTTGTCCGGATCGAGCCCGGCCTTCTTGTAAAGGTCCTTGTTCCAGGCGAAGACCGAGGTTTCGACGGAGAGCGGCAGGCCGTAGATATGGTCCTGATAGCTGCCGAGTTTCACATGCGACGGCGACAGCGAGTTGAAATAGGGCAGGCTCTTGGCCCAGTCCGTCAGGTCCTCGAGCTGGCCGGCGGCGGCGAAGGCCGGCGTATAGATGAGGTCCATCGACAGCGCATCGGGCGCCTGGCCACCGGCGATCGCGGTCGCATATTTCTGCACGAGTTCGGAGAAGGGCACCTCGGTCAAGGTGACCTTGTCGTCGTGACCGGCATTATAGGCCTCGACGACCTTCTTGAAGGAATCGCCGATGCCGGTGCGTACCCACATCGAGATGTTTTCGGCGGCAGACGCGCCGGACATCAGGCATAGGGATATGAGGCCTGTCGCGGCCAGAAGTCGCTTCATCATGTTTCTCCTCCCATGGGGCCGTTGCTTCCGCCCCTTTTCCTCAACCAATCAATTCCCGAGGTGTCCCCCTCACGATTGCCGCACGATCAGTTCGCAAGGCAATGTCCTGATCCCCGGCTCGACGGCGCGTCCTTCTGCCAGCGCCAGAACCGTCAGCCCGGCTTCCCGCCCGAGCGCCTTGAGATTCATGTCGACCGTCGTCAGCGGCGGCCGGGTCTGGGCGGCGACAATCTCCCAATTGTCGAAACCGACCACGGACACATCCTCCGGCACCCGCACGCCGCGCTCGCGCAAGGCATCCACGCCCGCGCGCGCGATCTGATCGTTGCCGCAGAAGATGCCGTCCGGCTTCGGGCCGGGCGCATTCCACAGGCTGGCGATGGCCCGGTGCCCCCAGGCTTCGGACCACTCTCCATACAGCACCGGCAGCGCATCGCCGGCGAGATCCCGATAGGCCCTGGCGCGCTTGCGCACCGAGACGAAACTGTCCGGGCCGGTGATATGGGCAATGCGCCGTCGCCCCAGGCCGATCAGCCGCTCGACGGCAAGCGTCGCCCCCTGAAAATCGTCGGCGCAGAAGGTGACGCTATCGGGCGTCCCCTCGGTAAAGGCGTAGACGACCGGCACGGGCAGATTGGACAGATCCACCGGCAGCCGGCGGTCGATGCGCTTTCCCGAGGCGATGATGCCATCGACGTGCTTGTCGAGCATGGCGTCCACATGAACCTTTCCGAGCGCGGGATCGTCCTCGATCGTGCACAGGAACACCGAGACCCCGTGATCGACGAGCGCTTCCGTAATGCCGGCCATCACCGGAAGGGTGAAACGGCCGTAGGTATCGTTGGTCAGAAGGCCGATGGTGAAGCTGCGGTTGCTCAGCAATCCTTTCGCCAGGGCGTTTGGCCGAAAACCGACCTCGGTCGCGATCCGCTTGACCCGTTCGCGGGTGTCGTCGCCCATTCGACCGGTGTTGTTCAATGCCTTCGACGCCGTCGAAATGCTCACACCCGCGGCCGCCGCGACATCACGAATCGTCGCCCGCCCGCTTCTGACACGCTGATTTTCCAGATGTCCTCTCCCAATTCATTTGAATTGAGAAAAGCTTTTCTCATGCCAGGAGTCAAGGTGAGAAAAGCTTTTCTCAAATTTTTTTCCGTTGGCATAGAGGCTGGCCCGGTCCGAGTCATCAGGCCGGCTTCCGTGCAATGAAGCCGAAGCATTCAAATCCTTTCTACCGGCCAACCAGCCGATGGACGCGTGACCCCGCGGTCACGGATCTGGACGAAGCATGGCTTTCCAGCACGGGTAGAAATTCTGCCTTTCAATTGTGCCGCGCCGACAGGATCATTCCTGTGCGGGGTGGGGCCCCGTTCGCGGCTGTTGCCGCTCCGATCTTTGCGGAGCAGAACGCATGACCATCAATCGTCGTCAATTCAATCAACTCTTGCTGCTCAGCGGCACAAGCCTGGCATTTGCCGGCTTTCCGGAGATCGGCAAGGCGGCCGGGGAAACGCCTGTCCGTGGCGGCACGCTCAATTGGGCCTATTATCCCGATCCGACACAGCTGATCGCCATCAATACCTCCTCCGGCACCGGGCAGGCGATCGGGCCGAAGGTCAATGAGGGCCTGTTCGATTTCGATTACAATCTCAATCCGATTCCGCTTTTGGCAACCGAATGGTCGGTGAGCGACGACGGCTTGCGCTATACTTTCAAGCTTCGCCAGGGCGTGAAATGGCATGATGGCGAGGACTTTACCTCCGAGGATGTCAACTTCACGATCTTCCGTCTGAGGGAGGCGCATCCGCGGGGGCGGATCACCTATCAGAATGTGACGGCCGTCGAAACGCCCGACCCGCATACCGCGATCATCGTTCTCTCCAAACCGGCGCCTTATCTGATCTCTGCCTTGAGCAGTTCGGAGTCGCCCATCGTTCCCAAGCATGTCTATGAAAAATTCAAGCCGGAACAGCAGCCTACGCTCACGCAGACGATCGGTACCGGGCCGTTCATCCTGAAGGAATGGGTGCCGGGCAGCCACCTGATCTTCGATCGCAATCCCAATTACTGGGACGCGCCGAAACCCTATCTCGACCGCATCGTGCTGCGGGTCATCCTCGATCCGGCAGCACGCGCCGCAGCGCTCGAAACGGGAGAGATCGATATCGGCGCCAATCCGGTGCCGCTCTCCGACATCGAACGGCTGAAAGCCAATCCGAACCTCGTCGTCGATACAACGACCTACGCCTATTCCGGTCCGCAGCAGCAGCTGTTCTTCAATTATGAGAATGAAATCCTGAACAAGCGCGAGGTGAGGCTGGCAATCGCGCATG
>JASGEG010000349.1:0-9077 GCA_047606605.1 Rhizobium sp. | reverse complement strand
CGTTTTCGACTTCCTTGGGATAGATGTTGTAGCCGCCGGAAATCACCAGGTCCTTGCCGCGGCCGACAATATGGACATAGCCGTCGCCATCGATCTTGCCGAGATCGCCGCTGATGAAATAACCGTCCTCCGTGAATTCGGCGGCCGTCTTTTCCGGCATGCGCCAGTAACCCTTGAAGACATTCGGTCCCTTGATCTCGATCATGCCGGTCTCGCCGGCTGCAAGCGATGCGCCCGTGGCCGGATCGGCGATCCGCACGGTGACGCCCGGCAGCGGGAAGCCGACCGTGCCGGCCCTGCGCTCGCCGTCATAGGGATTGGAGCTGTTCATATTGGTCTCGGTCATGCCGTAGCGTTCGAGAATGGCCTGGCCGGTGCGCTGCCGGAACGAAACATGCGTTTCCGTCAGCAACGGCGCCGAGCCGGAGATGAAGAGCCGCATGGTGGCGACGGCCTCCCGGCTCAAACCCGGATGCTGCAGCAGCCGCACATAGAAGGTCGGCACGCCCATCATCAGCGTGGCCCGCGGCATCAGCGAGAGGATTTCGTCGGGATCGAATTTCGGCAGCAGGAACATCGACGCGCCGGCAACGAGCGTGACGTTGGTCGCCACGAACAGGCCATGCGTGTGGAAGATCGGCAGGGCATGGATCAGCCGGTCGGCCGCCGTCACGCGCCAGTATTCGCGCAGCGAAAGCGCATTCGAGAGCAGATTGTCATGCGTGAGCATGGCGCCCTTGGAGCGGCCGGTTGTGCCGGATGTGTAAAGGATCGCGGCGAGATCGTCGGGCGCGCGGGCGGCGTCGATGAAATCGGCCTCCTCATCGCGGGCAAGATCGGTCAGCGACCCCTCGCCGTTCGCATCGAGCGTTTCGACGATCGCGCCATAGCGCCCGGCGATCTCCTGCACATCCGCGCGCATTTTCGGGGAAACGACCACAAGCTTCGGCTCGGCGTCGCCGAGGAAATAATCGAGCTCAGTCAGCGTATAGGCGGTGTTCAGCGGCAGATAGACCGCGCCGCAGCGCAGGCAGGCGAGGTAGAGCATCAGCGCTTGCGGGCTCTTCTCGACCTGGACGGCGACACGGTCACCGGGGCGAACGCCCAGCGCGTCGATGGCACTGGCGATCTGGCCCGACAGCCGCAATGCATCCCGATAGGACAGACGCTGGCCGCCGGCCGTCTCGATGAATGTCGCGTCGCCGGATGCCGCGGATGCGCGAATGGCGTCGAACAGGTGATTGCTCATAGTCCCTCCCAAATGGCTGTTCAGCTCTTTTGCATTTCGGCCTGGCGTCGGCGGACCGCGGGAGCGGCACCGATATCGGCCGCGCCGATCTCCGCCAGCTTGCGCACCTGCGGCGATGCCGCGACTTCGCCGTGCTGCGCAAGCGCTTCGTGGTTTTTCTCGATATCGTCAAGCTTGTAGAGATAGTTGACCATCAGCCCATGCGACTGCCGCATCGCCTTGCGGGAGCGATCGGCCACGAAATTCAGCTGCTCCAGGCGGGCGCCATTGCCCAGATGGAAGCGAGCCACCGGATCGATCGGCCGCCTGCCGTCGCCCTGTTCGCGGACGAAATAGCGCGCGGCAAGCGGCAGCAGCACGGCCTTGACGGCTTGCGACCGCTCCGGATCGTCGGCCCAGTCGGCTTCGTCAAGCAAGGCCAGGGCCTGCCGCGTCTCCTCGCTGAGGCCGGCCTCGGCCTTCCGGAGTTTCGAGAGCCACGCGGCGAAGCCCGGAACCGGCGACAAAGTGACGAAGGTCTTCAGCCCCGGCAAATCCCGGCGCAAATCCTCGACCACCTGCTTGATCAGGAAATTTCCGAACGAAATGCCGCGCAGCCCTTCCTGGCAATTGGAGATGGAGTAAAAGACCGCCGTGGTCGCATCCTTGGCGGCGATGGGAGAGCGGCTTTCATCGAGGACGTCGGTGATGGCCGACGGGATTGCCGTGGTCAGCGCAACCTCGACAAAGATCAACGGCTCATCGGCAAGACGCGGATGAAAGAAGGCGAAGCAACGCCGGTCCGGCGGCACCAGCCTGCGGCGCAACTCCTCCCAGCCGGCGATTTCATGCACGGCCTCGTATTTGATGATCTTCTCGAGGATATCGGCTGGCGTCGACCAGTCGATCGGACGAAGCGTCAGGAAGCCGCGATTGAACCAGGAACCGAAGAGATGTGAAAAATCGGCGTCGACGGCACGGAACTGGTCCGTCCCGTCCTTCATCGCGAGCAGCCGCTCACGCATCTCGACCAGGCTGGACGTCCCCTTGGGGGCCAGGTTGAGCCGGCGCACGAGTTCCTGCCGGCGCGGCTCGGCAGCCTGATGCAGCGCAATGATGGCGTCGGCACCCTTGTCATTGCGGTAGCGCTCGATCGCCTTGTCGAGCTTTGCGATATCGGGACCGAACTGCTCATGCAGCATGCGCATGAAGTCTTTCTGGCCGATCGCATCGAGCTCCGTCCAGCGCTGCAGGATTTCCGCCGCCAGAGCCATGCCGGAGGCTTCGCCGCGGCTGGATAGAAGCATGTTGCAGAGCGTTTCGATCGTCGTCTCGGCCGCAACCGGCGCGGTGCGCGTTCCCGCCGCCAGCAGCCGACGGCCGCGATCGGTGATGCTTTGCATCATATCGCTGAAGAAGGAGATGCCTGCCATGTCGGTATCCTCCTGCCGGACGGCCTCAGACCTTTTCCGGGACAAGCTTAGCACAGTGCTCAATTGTGCGCGTGACATCCGCTATGATAGTGTTCCTAGGCTATCTTGTGCGCAAAGTAAATGTTCTTGCATACAAGAAATCAATTTTTGTATTGGGAAATGCATAGACATGACTGAGAACGTCGTTCAGCGCCTGCGAGACCAGATCGAAAACGGCATTATTTCCAACGACTTCGCTCCCGGCGAACGATTGGACGAAGTGCAGCTTGCCACGCGCTTCGGCGTATCGCGGACGCCGGTGCGCGAGGCGCTGATGCAGCTCAATGCTATCGGCCTGGTGGAGATTCGTCCCCGGCGCGGCGCGATCGTCATCGATCCGGGTCCGCACCGTGTTTTCGAGATGTTCGAGGTCATGGCCGAGATCGAGGGCATGGCCGGCTCGCTGGCCGCCCGGCGGCTGACGGAGGCCGACCGCGCCGCCATCCTGTCGGCGCACGCCGATTGCGAGCGCTCATCCTCCGCCGGCGACAGCGATGCCTATTATTATGACAACGAGCGCTTCCACCGGGCGATCTACATAGCAAGCCATAACGAGTTCCTGACGGAACAGTGCATAGCGCTGCATCGCCGCCTGCAGCCTTATCGTCGCTTGCAATTGCGGGTGCGCAACCGCGTCGCGACGTCCTTTTCCGAACATGCCTCGGTCGTGGAAGCGCTTCTCGCGGGCGATGCGGAGCGCGCGCGCACCCTGCTGCGCCAGCATGTCAGCATTCAGGGTGAACGCTTCAGCGATCTCGTGGCGACCATGTCGCATCCAGCGCGCCCTGTCCGCCCTTGAACGGCGATACAATTATCCTCGGCAACAGGGGCAACCCGACCTATATGTTGGTCCGGAATTGTGTCATGAAGGCTTGAACTGGCTCACGTGTTGCGGTGTATGACCATGAAAAAGATCGGTTTCCTCTCATTCGGGCATTGGACGCCCTCGCCGCAGTCGCAGACGCGCTCGGCGGGCGATGCGCTCCTGCAATCCATCGACCTTGCGGTGGCGGCCGAAGAGCTTGGCGCGGATGGCGCCTATTTCCGCATACACCATTTCGCCCGCCAGCTCGCTTCGCCATTTCCGCTGCTGGCCGCCGTCGGCGCCAAGACCAGCCGCATCGAGATCGGCACGGCAGTCATCGACATGCGCTATGAAAACCCGCTCTACATGGCGGAGGATGCCGGCGCGGCCGACCTCATCGCCGGCGGCCGCCTGCAGCTCGGCATCAGCCGCGGATCGCCGGAACAGGTGATCGACGGATGGCGTCACTTCGGCTATGCGCCGGCCGAAGGCGAGAGCGAGGCCGATATGGCAAGACGGCATGCCGAAGTGCTGCTCGACGTCTTGCGCGGAGAGGGTTTCGCGCAACCGAACCCGCGACCGATGTTTCCCAATCCTCCGGGTCTCCTGCGTCTGGAGCCGCATTCCGAGGGATTGCGCGAACGGATCTGGTGGGGTGCAAGTTCGAACGCGACGGCGGCCTGGGCCGCCAAGCTCGGCATGAACCTGCAGAGTTCGACGCTCAAGGACGATGAGAGCGGGCTTCCGTTCCATGTCCAGCAGGCCGATCAGATCAGGGTGTTCCGCGAGGCATGGAAAGCGGCCGGCCACAAGCGCGAGCCGCGGGTCTCCGTCAGCCGCAGCATCTTCGCGCTGGTGGACGATCGCGACCGCGCCTATTTCGGATATGGCAACCAGGGCGAGGACAAGGTCGGCTTCATCGACGAGAAGACCCGGGCGATTTTCGGCCGCAGCTATGCCGCGGAACCGGATGTGCTCGTCAAGGAACTGGCGCAGGACGAAGCCATTGCCGAAGCCGATACGCTTCTCCTCACTGTCCCGAACCAGTTGGGCGTGGACTACAATACGCATGTCGTCGAAGCGATCCTGACCCATGTCGCCCCGGCCCTCGGCTGGCGGTGACATCGGCCCCCGGATCAACCCGATGACAGCGGGCGGCTGCAGGACAGGATAAACCGCCGGTAGAGCAAGGTACGCAAGCGGTTCCTGAGATCGGCCGTCTTTCGCTGGGCTGCCGCAATCGGGCGGTGGGAGGCAACCTCCATTCCCTCGAAACCCGCAGCCTCGATCAGCGGTGCCAGTTTCTCCACGGTAAGGCCATCGCCGAACGGCAGTCGCTCCATGATGCTCTGGTGCCGCTCGCTCATCGCTCCGTCGTAATAGGGATCAATCCCGGTCATTCGGTCGATCAGACCGATGGCCCGCGCCGCGAACCGCCCCGCAAAAGTCGGCTTTGCCCAATCGCCATCGAAGATCAGCAGCTTGCCACCCGGCTTCAAGACCCGATACCAATCCGAGAGCGCCTGTTCCGGTTCCGTCAATGTCCAGACGAGATGACGGCACACGACGGCATCGTAGGTGTCATCCGGCTCCATCGTCCGCTCGGCATCGGCGAGGATGAAACGCACGCGTTCCCGCTTCCGATGTTTACGCCGCGCGACCGCCAGCATGACCTCGGAAAAATCCAGCGCCGTGACGTCGTGGCCAAGCGAAAGCAGCACATTGGTCACCTCCCCCGTGCCGCAGGCAAGCTCCAATATCTTCAACGGCTTGTCACCGAGAGTTCTCGTAATGGCGCAGCCCCAGGCGTCGAGTTCCGGCCCCGGCGGAATGCGGTGGCCGAAAGCGAGATCGAAGGTCTCCGACCGTTTCGACCAGTAGTCGCGAATATCGTCCTTGAGGTGGTGATTGCGGCCGAGCATGTTCAGGACACCCCGAGCCGGACTGCCTGCGGGATATCATCCGTCATCCGCGGCGAGCCGCGTCCCACGGCCGTCGTCGCCCGATAGCGGATGAAGCAATCGCCGTCGCTCCCATGCTCCACCTCGACCTCGACGCCGAACACATCACGGATGCGCTCGACCGTGAGCACCTCATGCGGCGTGCCGAGCGCCACCAAACGCCCGCCCTTCATGACGGCGATACGGTCGCAGAACATGGCGGCGTGGTTGAGATCGTGCAAAGCCGCGACCACGGTCAGGCCTAGACGGCGAACAAGATCCAGAAGGCCGATCTGGTGGCCGATATCGAGATGGTTCGTCGGCTCGTCGAGAAGCAATATCTCCGGCTGCTGGGCAAGCGCGCGGCCGATATGCAGTCGCTGACGCTCGCCGCCCGACAGCGTATGCCAAAACCTGTCGGCAAGATGGCTCATGTCGACATTGGCGAGCGCCGCATCGACGATCGCGTCATCCTCGCATGACCAGGGCGTGAAGGCGCCGAGATAAGGCGTGCGCCCAAGCTCGACAGCCTGCCGGGCTGTGATCCGTTCGCCCGTCTCCGCCTGTTGCTCCACCAGGGCGACGCTCCGGGAAAGCTCGCGCCGTGCGAGCGAGCGGATCGGCCTGTCACCCAGGAAAATCTCCCCGGTTTTCGGCTTGCGGATGCCGGACAGCATCATCATCAAGCTCGTCTTGCCCGAACCGTTCGGCCCGATGATCCCGAGAAATTCACCGCTGCGGACATCGAGCGATACGTCCCGTACGATGGCTTGCCCGCCGGCATTCCAGGATGCATTGCGTGCCGAGAGCGTCATGCGCGTCCTCCTTTGCGTCCGAGAATGAGGGCAAACGCGGGCGCGCCGACAAGGGCGGTGATCACCCCGATCGGCAGGACCTGACCCGGGATCAATATGCGCGACACGATATCCGCCGCGATCATGAAAACGGCGCCGATCAGGGCAGCCGCCGGCAAAAGCACGCCATGGCGCACGCCCACCAGCATGCGGGCCGCATGCGGTATGACCAGCCCGACAAAGCCGATCGAACCGACGATGGACACCATGACGGCGGTCATCATCGCCGAAACGCCGACCAGCACGAGATAGGTGCGGCGAACCGAAATGCCGAGCGAGGCGGCCGATTCCGCACCGAAGGTGAAGGCATCCAGCGACCGGGCATGCCAGAGGCAGACCAGCAGACCGCAGAAAGCCGCAGGAATCGCCAGCCAGGCATCCGGCCAACGTACGCCGGAAAGATTGCCGAGCAGCCAGAACATGATGCCGCGCGCCTGCTCGGCGGTTGCCGATTTGGTGACGATGAAGGAGGTGAGCGCGTTGAAGAGCTGCGATCCGACCACGCCCGCCAGAATGACTGCCGCCGTCCCGCGTCCTGCCTTGAGCGCCAGCAATGCGACAAGCGCAAAGGCGAGGAGCGCACCGAAGAAAGCCCCCATGGGCATGGTCAGAAAGCCCGATCCCAGGCCGAGGATCGCGACACCGACGGCACCGGTCGAGGCCCCGGCGGAAATGCCGAGAATGTAGGGATCGGCCAGGGGATTGCGCAGCAGCGATTGCAGCACGACGCCGGACAGGGCGAGAGCCGCCCCGCAGCAGGCGGCAATCACGGCCCGGCTCAGGCGATAGCTCCACACGATGCCCTCATCGATCGGCTCGAGCGGATAGCCGGCATGCCAGAGCCGGTTGGCCACGGTCCTTGCGACCGTCTCGAACGGGATCGACGTTTCGCCGATCGCCGCGCCCAGCCAGAGCGCGGCGACGAGAAGGACGAGCGCGAGAAAAACAGCGCCCGTTCGCCCCATCGAGGAGATGGCCCGGTTCACTTGGCAAGACCGGCGGCTTCGATGGCATCGGCAAGGGCTTCGATGCCGTCGATGGTGCGGATTGTCGGGTTCATCGCCTGCGCGTCCATCTCGAAGACATGTCCGCTTTTGACGGCCGGCATGAGGCTCGCGACAGGGTCCTTCTTCAGAAAGGCGCGCTTCGCTTCCAGGCTATCCAGTGGATAGCGGCGACGCTCCATCGCTCCCGCAACGATCATCGTCGGATTGGCCTTGGCAATGGTCTCCCAACCGACGGTCGGCCACTCGTCATCCGTATCGATGACGTTCTTGATGCCGAGCGCCGACATGATGTAGCCCGGCGCGCCGTTGCGGCCGGCCACATAGGGGTCGGCATCCTGAGCGCTGGAGAACCAGAAGACGGCGGAAAGCTTGCCCTGCACGGAGGCGACCTTGGCCCGGGCCGCTGCCTCGCGCCGCTTCAGATCGGCGACGACTTCCTCACCTTTATTCTGCACATCGTAGATCTTGGCGAGATCGCGGATCTCCTGATAGACGAGATCCATGGTGAAGACCTGATGGCGGACACCATCACTGGAGGCGGAATTCTCCTTGCCGACGCAATCGGACGGCGAGGTATAGACCGGAATGCCCAGTTCCTCGAATTGCTCCGGCTTGGCGACCACGCCTTCCGGCCCCACCTGCCACTGGAACTGGACGGTGACGATATCCGGCTTCTTGCCGAGGACGCTTTCGAAACTCGGATCGTTGTCCGCGAGGCGCTCGATGCCGGCATTGACCGTCTCATAGCCCTTCAGAACCGGACCGACCCAGAGCGCGGTGCCGGCGACCTTGTCGGCGAGCCCGAGAAGATAAAGGATTTCCGTGCTGCTCTGGCCGATCGAGACCGTGCGCGATGGTGCCTTTTCGAAGCTGATCTTGCGCCCGCAATTTTCCAGCGTCAAAGGATAGCTGGTTTGCGCCGCCTTGGCTTGGTCCGGCAGGCCGGAAACGATCAAGGACATGGCGCACAGGCCGGCATAGAGCGGCCACTTGATGATGGTCTTCAACATGAATTCCCCGAATGTGATGTGAATGCCGCCCCGACAAAGCGGTGGCGAGTATCAGAATGCCCTGTAGACATTCCGGACGGTCGAATGTTCGGTACGAACCGGGGAATACGGCGCATCGAGGCGCGGCCAAGCGTTAGGGATTGTCATGTCCTGCTCCTGTATCGGGCTTCCCCGCCCGTGACGATGGATCGATATTCGACGGCAGGTCTCCTGGCTCGCGGATATCTGTCGTCCATCTGCCTTCCCGCACCGGCCGGTGCAGTGGCACGGCGCCTTCCGGCGCCACGAGGATGGACGGCAATCCGCTTACAGTTGCGGGGGCAGCCACGGTCTCGGTCCCTTTTTGGGTCGTCCTCACCGTGTTCCCTATTAATCCCCTCTGAGTCATCGTCGGGGAACCGTCACGCCCAGTTATGACGAGCGCTATCGCCACGTCAAGCGGCGAAAACAGATGCCGGTCGACGGCTCCGATTCCCGCTGAGGAGAAACCCGAAAATCCCGCTTGAATCGACATATCCAAATTGCCTCATGATATGTAATAACATTACATATCTAGCAACGATAGTCGTGATTGTCCATACGGCTTGGAATGGCATCCCCGAAACCGAAGACGCCGATCGATGTCCGCCTATCCAAATCGCGCCGCACCCAGCGCACCAGGCGAAAGCAGCACCTTCAGGCCTGCTGCAAGGTCGCGGATATTCCGGGACGTATAGAGATCGTAATAGCGCTGATTCTTCCGGCCAATCGCATGTTCGGCG
>JASGEG010000348.1:0-12880 GCA_047606605.1 Rhizobium sp. | reverse complement strand
GGCAATCGCGGACATCCGACCAATTTGGGCCATGGCTCAATAGGCCGAAGCGCGGTGACCGTACCAAGCGGTGTCGCGAGCAGGCCACCCAATTCCTCACCCGAGGACAGAGGGGCGGATGATCATTCGTGAAGATTGGTGGCTGTGCTCAGGAGCCTGCCGCGCCAATCCCTTTGGGGCCATCGAGACGGACCACATCTTCATTCTGAGATCGCACTGCCTCTATAATGGTGCTGAGGGCAGACATGATGAGCGCATGGTCTTGGCCTTCCTCGGATTGGGTGAGCGCAAGAGCTCTCGTTTGAAGCTTTTGGCTGACGGAATCGAGCCGATCGATCGTGTCTTGATCCATAACCATCTCCTTTGCAGGCCAGTTGGGCAGAGCGTCATATGTTTGGGAATGCATGGCGCGGGTAATTTGTTCCGGCGGTTGGTTTTCGCCGAATTGGGGCAGTTTAAAGGGATCGGGGTATCCTGGTCGCGAGGTAGGGCTGTAGTGTCTTCCTCGGCAGCGCTCCTAAGAGCGCTGCCGTCTCACATCGGTGTCAGGCTGCCCAGCGAGCCCTTTCAGGCCCGATAGTAGCGATGGTGGCGGTAATGCGGGTGGTGGCGGTGGTGTTTGTACCAGCCGCGGTGATGGCCGCGCCAGTAGTGGCTGCGGTAGCTGCGATGCGATTTCCAATAGTGATGTCTGTGATGCCGCGGACCGTGCCAGTGGCGGTGGTGATGACGGCGATAGTGGACCGTCTGGACGGATGATTGAACTTCCGGTTTCGTCATATTCATCATCGGCGTGGCCGATGCCGCGCCGGCGCCGATGAGCAGGCCGATACCGAGGATTCCAGCAAGTAGAGTTTTGAAGATTTTCATGATGAACCTCCTTCATCGTCCTCATCCTGAAACCATAGGGCTGAACAGGGGATGAATGATCGCCAAGCGTGCAATTCGCTCACAAATCGGCTCTGCCTTTCGAGGGAAAGGCAGAGCCGGGAGGCCAGGCACTGGCTCGGATGCGGACGGGCTGTTGGGGGGCGGGTCCGTCCGCACAACCAGGGTCTACCACTATAAGCTGAAGCCTAGCTGAAGGACATATGATTGGAATTGCCCGACTTGCGGATACTCCACGGCGAACCCCGTCAAGGATCGATTGGCGGCGCTGACGACAGGGGATGACAAATGGCAGGGAGGCTCGCCAGGAAGTCCAGGCATGGCGCGGAAGATGCCGGCGGCTCAGTCCGCCATCACGGTCTCGATCGGAACGCCGGCTTCCATGGAGGCGGCGATGAAGCTGCTGCGGGCTTCGAGCGGCTGCCTCAGCCCGCTTTCCACATCCGCGCAGACCTGCAGGGCTCGCAGGAACGCCTTGCCTTCGGCGACCGGCCATGCATTCAGCAGCATATCCAGCGCCTCTTTCGTCGTGCTGACGGTATAGGTTGTCCCGGTGCGCGTGCAGATGACCTGCACGGGGTAATTCCAATGTCTATCGCTCATGTCCTGAAGCTCCGCCCCATGGCCCAGCAGGTTAGCGCCTTGCCGGGCCTCGGCACAAGTAAATTTCGAAGCGGCTTCGGTTACATAACGAGCGTACTGAAGCCATCGTTAAAATAGCGCGGGGTGCGGTTGGGGCGGGGATCAGGCGCCGGTTTGCGTTGCGGCGCCATAGCCGCGCAGAAACATGTCGACGCCCTGTTGCGCGGCGCTCTCGATGGCCGTTTCACTCGGCGTTTCGCCGAACAGTGTCGTCATCTGCAGGTCGGCATTGATGAGCGCGGTGAACTGGCGGGCGGCGATATCACAGTCGGGAATGTTGAGGACGCCCTGATGATGCAGGCGGGCGAAGATGGCGCCGATCGCCGTGCCGATCTTGCAAGGGCCGTGCTCGCGCCAGGCCTCGAAGAGATGCGGATAGCGCGGACCTTCGGACTGCACGAGCTTGCGCAGGAACTTTCCATCCTGATTGTAGAGGCAGTTGCGGTTGAGATCGATGGCGAAGGCGATCAGATCCTCCCGCAGCCTCTCCGGCCTGTCGGGGAAGGCGGCAAGTGCGGCGAAGACGGCGGTGTTGGCGCGCGCGGTCACGTCGGCGACGACGGCGATGAACAGCGTCTCCTTCTCGCGGTAGTGATTGTAGATGGTCTGCCGGGAGACGCAGGCCCGCGCCGCGATCTCGTCGATGCTGGCGCCAGAGAACCCCTCGCGGCAGAAAACCTCCGCGGCCGCATCCAGAATGGGGACGCGTTTCAGGCATTGCGCGGGTCTTGCCGGTCTTTCCCGCAAGGCGATGGCGTTTCGGGTGGTCATGGAAGGAAGATAATGCGTATTGACGATTTGGACAATAGTGTCTAATTTGACATTAATGTCCAAAAGAATGGACGAGCTTGTTAAGCGCAACTCCGGCACTGTCTTTCCCTCCCAAGATCGCGCGGCGCTCCGGTGAACACATGAATTTCGTTCCCTTCGAGGGAGATGCGGTGCGGCGGCAATCCGGCTTTCGCACGTGACACTTTCTGAAAGGTCATCCCCATGACGACGTCTTTCCTTCGCTATGCGATCATTCTCGGCCTGCTTTCGGCCATCGGTCCCTTTGCCATCGACATGTATCTCCCCGCACTGCCCTCCATCGGCAAGGACCTTGCGGCACAGAACAATGTCGTTCAGCTCAGCCTGCTGTTCTTCTTCATCCCCTTTGCCGTGTTTCAGCTTCTCTATGGGCCGCTGTCGGACATGTGGGGCCGCAAGGCGCCGCTTTATATCGGCATCGGCCTGTTCGCGGTGGCGAGCGTCGGCGCCGCAACGGCCAGCAATATCGAGACGCTGATCGCCTTCCGTTTCCTGCAGGGCATTGGCGGTGCCGCCGGCATGGTGGTGCCGCGCGCCATCGTGCGCGACATGCATACCGGCGTGCAGGCAGCGCGGCTGATGTCGCTGCTGATGCTGGTGTTCAGCATCTCGCCGATCCTCGCGCCGCTGACGGGCAGCGCCGTCATTGCCTTCTATGGCTGGCGCGGCGTGTTCTGGGCGGTGACGATCGCAGCCCTCATCGGCCTTGTCCTGCTGTCGACGCAGCTCGAGGAAACGCGGACGAAGGCCGAGCGCTCGCAAAGCGGCCTGCGCAGCGCCATGGCGGCCTATCGCCTGCTGCTCGCCGACCGCAATTTCCTGACGCTGACCTTCATCGGCGGTCTCGGCATTTCGAGCTTCCTGGTCTATCTTGCCAATTCGCCCTTCGTGCTGATCGACCACTATCGCCTGACGCCGACGCAATATAGCGTCGCCTTCTCGGTCAATGCGGTTTCCTTCTTCGCCGTGTCGCAGCTCACCGGCTGGCTGGGCGAGCGTTTCGGTCTGTTGCGCGTGATGCGTTTTGCCGTCACGGCCTTTGCCACCACCATGGCGGCGCTGGCGCTCGTCATGAGCCTCGGCTTCACCCAGTTGCCTGTCCTGGTGGTCTTCCTCTTCGTCGGCTACGGCTTTCTCGGCCTTGTCATTCCGACGACGGCGGTGCTGGCGCTGGAGGATCACGGCGAAATCGCCGGCACGGCCTCGGCGCTGATGGGGACGCTGCAATTCGTGACGGCTGCGGTCGCCATGGTCATTGCCGCCGTGTTCTTCGACGGTACGCCCTTGCCGATGGTGGCCGGCATCGCGCTTTGCGCCGTGGCGGCGCTGCTGCTGACGCAGGCGACCATCGCTCGCCGCCCGGTGGTGGAAGCGGCGGCCGAATAAAGGTTTCGCAGGGAGAAGGAGGAGGCCGGGGCATTGCTCCGGCCTTTTCGATTCTGACCCTTTGACGGAAGCATCTTGCCGGGAGGCGAAAGATCGTAAAAGACTGCGGGCAAGGAAAGGGAGGCCGGCGGATGGGCAGCTTTGCGGAGATTCGGGCGCGGGCGGAAAAACGCAAGGGCGGAGCCGAAGCGCTGCAGGCGCTCATGCCGAAGGCGCCGGATCATGATCGGCTGCGCGCCATGCCGGACGATCGGCTGCTGTCGGAAATGACGCGCTATGTCTTCTATGCCGGCTTCGTGCGCAATGTCATCGATTCGAAATGGCCGGGCTTCGAAGCGGCCTTCTCCGGTTTCGATCCGGCCTTTCTCAATCTCGCGCCGGACGACTATTGGCACGATCTGACCTCCGATGCGCGGGTGGTGCGCAACGGCGCCAAGATCATGTCGGTCAGGGCCAACGCGAATTTCATCCGCCAGCTTGCCGAGAAGCACGGCAGCGCCGGACGTTTCCTGGCGGACTGGCCGGTCGAGGATCATATCGGCTTGCTTGCCGTGCTCGACAAGCGCGCCGACCGGCTGGGCGGCATGAGCGGGCAATATTTCCTGCGTGCCATCGGCCGCGACAGCTTCGTCATGAGCCACGATGTCCTCGTTTGCCTGCGGCTGGCTGGCCTGCCGATCTCGGAGGCGAAGCCCACCAAGAAGGATCTGCGCCTCATCCAGGACCAGTTCAATGCCTGGGGCGTCGAGACCGGTCTGCCGCAGACCTATCTTTCACGCATCTGCGCCTTCTCTGTGGGCATGCCGGGGGAAGAGGAGCAGGCCTGATTGATTTGGCCAGCCGGATCATGTTGGATCGCGCCCAAGAATGAGGAGGAGACGATCATGTCCACCGACAACAGGCCGCTGGCCATCAGCGCGCCCGAGCCGCGCTCGCTTGAGCTCATCTTCAGCAAGGATGCGCTGTCGCTCCTCCATTCGAAATATCGGATCGTCGAGGCGGACCCGGAGAATATTGCCGGTCTCGGCGACGATATTCTTGGCGAGGCACGCTACGTCATCGGCCAGCCGCCGCTCTCGAAGGAGACGCTGGACCGCATGCCGCGCCTGCGCTGCATCCTGAATGTCGAGAGCAATCTCATCAACAACATGCCTTATGACGTGCTGTTCGAGCGCGGCATCCATGTCGTCACGACAGGGCAGGTCTTTGCCGAGCCGGTGGCGGAGATCGGGCTCGGCTTTGCGCTGAGCCTTGCACGCGGGATCGTCGACGCGGATGTCGATTTCCGTGAGGGCCGGGAGCTTTGGGGCGGTGACGGCAATGCCGGTGCCCGGCTCGTCTCGGGCAGCGATATCGGCATCATCGGCTTCGGCGATCTCGGCAAGGCGCTGAACCGGGTGCTGTCCGGTTTTCGGGCCAATGTCAAAGTGTTCGACCCCTGGATGCCGCCGTCGATCCTCCGGGAGCATGGCGTGCAGCCGGCCGGGCTCGACGAGGTGCTGTCGGGCAGCGATTTCGTTTTCGTGGTGGCTGCCGTCACCAGCGAGAACAAGGGTTTTCTCGGTGCCGGTGCCTTTGCGCGCATGCGCAAGGGGGCGGCCTTCATCCTGCTCAGCCGTGCCGATGTCGTGGATTTCGAGGCGCTGATGGCGGCGGTCGGCTCCGGCCATATCGTCGCGGCGAGCGATGTCTATCCGCAAGAGCCGCTCGGCAAGGATCACCCCGTGCGTGGCCTCAAGGGCTTTCTCCGCTCGGCGCATCGCGCCGGCGCGCTCGACAGCGCCTTCAAGAAGATGGGCGACATGGTGCTGGAGGATATGGACCTCATGGATCGCGGTCTGCCGCCGATGCGCTGCAAGCGGGCGGAGCGGGAAACGGTGTCGCGCATGCGCTCCAAGCCGGTTACCCGGAACTGACGCGGGCATTGTTTGGCTCCTAAACCCAGGCGGGTGCATTTTCACCCCGACTCATCTATGTCTCGGCCATCGGAACAATGGTGGGGAGATCGATGGCGAACCGCGACATAGACATCGCTTATGCGGCGACCAGGGGCCGGATGACGGTATTTCTGGGTATTGCCGCCATTATCGTCGTCCTGATGATCGTCTTCAGTTCCTGGTACACGATCGATCAGGGCGAACGCGGCGTCATCCTGCGCACCGGCGCCATGGTCGGCACGGCCGAACCCGGCCTGCATTTCAAGCTGCCCTGGATCGAGACCGTCATCAAAATCCCGGTGACGCAGCAGGTGACCTACTGGACCTGCCAGAATGGCGCGAGCTGCGAGAGCAACGAGCATACGCAGATGCAGGCCTATTCGCAGGACCAGCAGCCGGCCGACATGCGGGTGACCATCTCCTGGCATGTGCCGCCGGATGCGGTCGAGCATGTCTATTCCGAGTTCGGTTCGCTCGGCAATCTGGAATCGCGGCTGATTGCGCGCCGTGCGCCGCAGGATGTGAAGACGGTGTTCGGCAAGTTCACCGCCGCTTCCGTCATCCAGAACCGCGCGCAGTTCAATACCGACGTGCAAGCCGCCATCGAGGCCGGCATTCAGGGGCCGGTGCAGATCGACAGCGTGCAGGTGGAGAATATCGATTTCTCCGACGCCTATGAGAACAGCATAGAGCAGCGCATGCTGGCCGAGGTCGAGGTGCAGAAGCTGCGGCAGAATGCCGAGCGCGAGAAGGTGCAGGCGCAGATCACCGTGACCCAGGCCCAGGCCGCCGCCGATGCTCGCCGTGCCGACGCACAGGCGCAGGCCGATGCCGTGCGGCTGCAGGCGGAAGCCGATGCGCAGGCCATTCAGCTTCGTGGCGACGCCGAAGCCAAGGCGATCAAGGCGCGCGGCGATGCGCTGCGGGACAATCCCAACCTGATCTTCCTGACGCAGGCGGAGAAGTGGAACGGGCAGTTGCCGACCACCATGCTGCCGAACGGCTCGGTGCCGATGCTAAACCTGGATGCACGCAGTCCAGCCGCATCGGCGGGGCAGGAGTAAGCCCGGCTTCGACATCGGCTCAGCGATGAGCCGACCAGGGCACGAAGCGGCGTTCGATCAGCCGGACGGTGATTTCGAACAGGAAAGCGATCAGCGCGATGACGAGGATGCCGCTGATGACGATGTCGGTCACCAGGAACTGGGCGGCCGACTGGATCATGAAGCCCAATCCTTGTGTCGCCGCGACCAGCTCGGCGGCGACCAGGGTAGACCAGCCGGCGCCAAGCGCGATGCGGATGCCGGTGAGGATCGAGGGAATGGCGCCCGGCAGGATGACGTGGCGCAGCACCTGCAATCTGCCGGCGCCGAAGGAGCGGGCGGCGTTGACATAGTCGACGGGCGCGGCCTTCACGCCGGCAGCGGTCGACAGGATGATCGGCGGCAGCATGGCGAGCGCGATGACGGTCACTTTCGAGGCCTCGCCGATCCCGACCCAGATGATGATCAGCGGCAGATAGGCGAGCGGCGGCAGCGGCCGCAGGAATTCGACGATCGGGTCGAGGATGCCCTTGCCGACACGGCTGGTGGCGATCGCCAGTCCGGCGGGAATGCCGATCGCCAGTGAAACGGCAAGGCCGCCGAAGATCCTGAGCAGGCTGGCGAAGGCATGTTCGGCCAGCGTCGAGTCGACGAAGCCGGTGACGGCGAGCGTATAAAGCGCCTTGGCGACCGTCCAGGGCGATGGCAGGAAGACCGGCGAGACGACGCCATAGGCGGCCGCCAGTGCCCAGATCACCAGGAGACCCAGCACGGTTGCGAGCGAGATCCACAGGGTCGAGCCGGATGCGCTGCTCTTGGCTGCGGGCACGGCATCGGATTGGACGGCGGAGGCCGCGAGTTTTTCGATATCGGCGGTCACGCTGCTTCCTCCTCGGTTTCTTCGTGGATCAGACCGGTCAGTTCGTCATGCAGCCGCTTGAACTCGGCCGATGCCTTGATGTCGGCAAGCGGCTCGCCGGCCAGGCTGCGCTTGCCGAAGGAGAGGGGGATATCGGCGGTGATGCGGCCGGGATTGGGCGTCAGGATGATGACGCGGGTCGCGAGCAGCAGCGCCTCGTCGATGCTATGGGTGATGAGCAGGGCGCCGGTGCCGCTCTCCGACCAGACCTTCAGCAGGAATTGCTGCATGCGGGTACGGGTCAGCGCATCAAGCGCGCCGAGCGGCTCGTCCATCAGCAGGAAGCGCGGATCGGAGGCCAGCGCCCGTGCGATGCCCACACGCTGGCGCATGCCGCCGGAAAGCTCCCAGATGTTGCGGTCGCCGGCATTTTCCAGGCCGACCTTCGCGAGCAAGGTATCGGCACGGCGGCGGCGCTCCTCCTTCGGAACGCCGTTCAGGCGCAGGGGAAAGGCGATGTTGTCGCGGGCATTCAGCCAGGGATAGAGCGCATCGTCCTGAAAGACGACGGCGCGGTCCGCTGCCGGCCCCGCGATCTCCTTGCCGTCGACGAGGATGCGTCCCTCGGAAGGGACAAGGAAGCCGGCGGCGAGATTGAGCAGGCTGGTCTTGCCCGAGCCGGAGCGGCCGATGACGGTGACGAATTCGTCGGAGGCGATGTGCAGCGTCAGATTGTCGAGGACACGCCGCGTCTCCTGTCGCCGGCGGTCGCCGGGAAAGTTCAGCGAGACGGATTGCAGGGACAGGATGCTCATGGGCGGGGACTCCAGTGAATGGCGCAGGCGGGAACAGGCCTGCCTGCGCCGGGGATGTGGATCAGAGGCCGGTCTTGGCCGCGTCGGTGACGAACTTGGCGTTGACGTAGGGAGCATAATCCTTCAGCACTGCCGGGACCTTGCCTTGCTCAAGCAGGAAGGCGGAGGTCTGGGCGATGGCCTTGACCGTGTCGCCGCCGAGGAATTCCGTGGTCGCCTGCTCCTTCAGCGTCGGGAAATAATAACCCTTCAGCAGTTCCGGCACCTCCTCCGGCTTGGCGCCGGTGAGCTTGGCGATCTTTGCGGCCTGCGGCGAGGAGGCGCTCCAGCTTGCCGGGTCGGCGCGGTAGGAGGCGTAGGCCTTGCCGGTGACCTGAACGAAGCTGGTCACGACCTCAGGATGGGCTTCGGCGAATTTCTTGCTGACGATCCAGGCGTCGAAGGTCGGGCCGCCCCATTTGGCGACATCGCCCGAGGTTGCAAGGACCTTGGCATTCTTCTTGACCTGCGACAGGACCGGGTCCCAGACATAGGCGCCGTCGAGATCGCCACGCTCCCAGGCGGCGGCGATTTCCGGCGGACGCAGATTGAGGATCTGCACCGACTTGGGGTCGATCTTCCAGTGCTTCAGCGCGGTCAGCAGGCTGTAATGCGAAGTGGAGACGAAGGGGGTGGCGATCTTCTTGCCCTTCAGATCTTCCGGCTTGTCGATGCCCTTGACGGCGAGCGCTTCCGCCTCGCTGATATTGCCGACGACGAAGATGGTTTCGATCGGCAGTTCGCGGCTGGCGGCGGCGGCAAGCGGCGAGGAGCCGACATAGCCGATATCGATCGAACCGGAAGCAATGGCGGCCACGACATCGGCGCCGCCGTCGAATTTGTGCCAGCTGATCTTGGCGCCGGTCGCCTTTTCATAGTCGCCGTCGGCCTGCGGCACGCGCGACGGCTCGACGATCGGCTGATAGCCGATGTTGAGCGTGACGTCGGCGGCATGGGCGTAGGAGCCGAGTGTCGCGGCAAGAACGGCGGCGGCCGTGGTGGTCAGAAGGTGGCGTCGATTGATGGTCATGTTTCCCCCAGGGCGTTGTGTCTGAAAACGGTCTTTAATCGCTGATGTGGCAGCTGATCCGCGCTAATGATTGTGAAATTGATAGAAAATATAGAGATACAAAATTCCGGATTCGCGCCATCCATCGCAACCTGCTTCCAAATATCGTGAAACTGCGGGTGTTTTTGCGGTAGGTAGGGGAAAGCCGGTACGGTGAATGTGACAGTTGAGGATTGCGCGATGAAGCCGATGCAGATCTATGCCTTCGATATGAACTGTGTCGGGCATATCAATCATGGCCTCTGGACGCATCCGCGCGACACGTCGCTGACCTATACGGATCTCGATTACTGGGTGGATTTCGCGCGCACCGCCGAGCGCGGCAAGCTGGACGGCATCTTTCTTGCCGATATTGTCGGCGTCTACGACGTCTACAAAGGCAGCCCTGAGACATCGATCCGCACGGGCGCGCAGATACCGGTCAACGACCCGATCATCCCGCTGTCGGCCATGGCCTATGCGACGCGGCATCTCGGTTTCGGCGTCACCGTCAATACCACCTACGAGCCGCCGTTCCTGTTCGCCAGGCGGATGTCGACGCTCGATCACCTGACCAGGGGCCGCATCGGCTGGAACATCGTCACCGGTTATCTCGACAGCGCTGCCCGCAGCATGGGCATGGAGCGCCAGCCGGATCACGATGCCCGCTATGACGCGGCCGAGGAATATCTCGAGGTGGTCTACAAGCTCTGGGAGGGAAGCTGGGACGATGATGCGGTCAAGCGCGACAGGTTGGGCGGGCTCTTTGCCGATCCGTCGAAGGTGCGCGCGGTCCGCCATCAGGGGCAGCATTACCGGATGGAGGGTATTCATCTGAGCGAGCCGTCGCCGCAGCGCACGCCGCTGCTGTTTCAGGCCGGCGCCTCGGCACGAGGGCAGGATTTCGCCGCCCGGCATGCCGAATGCGTCTTCATCGCCAGCCCGACGCCGCAGGGCGCCAGGCCGATGACGGAGGCGCTGAGGCGGCGGGCCATGGATTTCGGCCGGCGCGCAGACGATCTCAGTATCCTCACTCTCCTCACCGTCGTCGTTGGCCGGACGGAGAAGGAGGCGCAAGACAGGCTGGAGGATTATCGCCGCCACGCCAGCGTCGAGGCCTCGCTCGCGCATTATTCCAGCTCGATCGGCATCGATCTTTCCAAATTCGGCCTGGATGAACCCATCGAGCAGCAGGCGACGAACGCGCAGCAGGCAGCCCTTGCCGTCGTGACCGGCAAGGCGAGCGGCAAGCCGGCGATGACCCGGCGGCAGATCGTCGACCAGATGGTGCTCGGCAGCCGGCAGAAGCCGATCGTCGGCTCACCGGAGCAGATCGCCGATCGTCTTCAGCGATGGATGGAGGAGGGCGGCATCGACGGCTTCAACCTGGCGCGTACGGTGGCGCCCGAAAGCCTGCGCGATTTCGTCGATCTGGTCATTCCCGTGCTGCAGGAGCGCGGGCTGTTCAAGGCCGACTATGCCGAAGGAACGCTGCGGCAGAAACTGTTCGGCCGCGGCGACGGGCGGCTGCCGTCAAGCCATCCGGCAGCCGCGTTCCGTCATCGGGTTTGACCGCGCCGTTCAGCGGTGATCGAGCCTGGCGACGAGGCGGTCGCCCAGCCACTGCATGCCGCAGACAAGGATGATCAGCACGACGACGACCGCGACCATCACCCCGGTCTCGAAGCGCTGGTAGCCGTAACGGATCGCGAGGTCGCCGAGGCCGCCGCCGCCGATGGTGCCGGCCATGGCCGAAGCGCCGATCAGCGTTACCAGGGTCACCGTGAAGCCGGCGACGATGCCGGGCAGGGCTTCGGGCACCAGCACTTCGCGGATGATGGTCCAGCGATTGCCGCCCATGGCACGCACGGCGTCGATCAAGCCGCGATCCACTTCGCGCAGCGATACCTCGGCGATGCGGGCGTAATAGGGAATGGCCGCGATGGTGAGCGGCACGATGGCCGCCGTCGTGCCGAGTGCCGTGCCGACGATCAGCCGCGTCAGCGGGATCAGCGCGATCAGCAGGATGACGAAAGGCACGGCACGGAAGCCGTTGACCAGGGCTGCGAGGATGCGGTTGACGGTGAGTTGCTCGGCGATGCCGTCGCGACCGGTGACGACAAGCGCGAGGCCGAGCGGCAGGCCAATGACGAGCGAGAGCAGGCCGGATGCGCCGGTCATCCAGATGGTCTCCCAGAAGGAGCGCCAGAGCAGGCCGAGGATGATGTCAGTTGTCATAGCCTAGAACCTCCACCCGGGCGGAACGGGCTGTCAGAAAATCGGTCACTTGCGCCGGCAGAGCTGGATCGCGCGTCGGCACGGCGATGAAGAAACGGGCGACGGGCTGGTTCTGAATGTGGTCGATGCCGCCATGGACGAGGCGGAAGGAATGCGGCAGCGCGGCCGATAGCTCGGCGAACAACGCGCCTTGCGCGGCCGGGCCAGCGAGATCGATGCTGAGAACAGCCTCGACACCCGGCGCCTGCGACAGGCGTTCGGCGATGTGTTCAGGGAGTTGCGGGCGGATGGTCGAGAGCAGGCTTGCGGTGATCTCGGCTTGCGGATTGGCGAATACCGACCAGACGGCGCCCTCTTCGACAATCCTGCCAGCATCGATGACGGCGACGCGATCGGCAACCGAGCGGATCACTTCCATTTCGTGGGTGATGAGCAGGATGGTCAGGCCAAGCTTGCGGTTGATGTCCTTCAGCAGCGCCAGGATCGAGCGTGTCGTTTCGGGGTCGAGGGCGGAGGTGGCTTCGTCGGAGAGGAGAAGGGCGGGGCGGGCGGCGAGCGCGCGGGCGATGCCGACACGCTGCTTCTGGCCGCCGGACAATGCCGAGGGATAGGCCTTGGCCTTGTCGGCGAGACCGACGAGATCCAGCAGTTCGCGGGCGCGGCGCAGGCGCTCGGCCTTGGCGACGCCCTCGATCTTCAATGGCAGGGCGACATTCTCCTCGACCGTCTTTGCCGACAGCAGGTTGAAATGCTGGAAGACCATGCCGATGCGGCGGCGCAGCGGCTGCAGTTCGTTTTCCGACAGCCGCGCGATATCGCGCCCCTCGATATGGATCTCGCCGCTGTCGGCGCGTTCCAGCCCGTTCAGGCAGCGGATCAGCGTCGATTTGCCGGCGCCGCTGCGGCCGATGATGCCGACGATCTCGCCGCGTCGGGCCGTCAGCGATATGCCGTCGAGCGCGGGCGTCGTGCCGAAACGACGACGGACATCGACGAGGCGGACGATCTCGTCATTCTCCGAGGTTCCGGGTGACGCATGTCCGTCGATCGCGGCGGCGGGGATGAAGGAATTCATGGTGGTTCTTTCTTGACGGAGGTTACCCCTTCTCCCCTCGGGGAGAAGGTGGCCCGAAGGGTCGGATGAGGGGCTTCTACACGAGAAAGCTGCCTTTCGC
>JASGEG010000347.1:0-13340 GCA_047606605.1 Rhizobium sp. | reverse complement strand
GCTTTCTGCCGGGCCGCGTATCGGCCCCGTCGAGACCTATGTAAGAGGGCTTTTGCCGATTGCAAATCTCCCCACTTCACGAATGATGCCGCCAGGCCGGCCAGAGAAGTCGCTCATGACTTAACTTCTGGATATTTGCCCATGTGCCTGATAAGGAACGGCCGTATTCCCGATGGAGCAGCCCATGGCAGAGACCGCAGCGAGCCGCACGGCAAGCGTTTCCCGCAAGACCAACGAGACCTCGGTCTCCGTTTCCGTCAACATCGACGGCAGCGGCAAGTCGACCATTTCGACGGGCGTCGGTTTTTTCGACCATATGCTGGAACAGCTGTCGCGACATTCGCTGATCGACATGGAGATCGACACCAAGGGCGACCTTCATGTCGACGATCACCATGCGGTGGAAGATACCGGCATTGCCATCGGCCAGGCGATCGCCAAGGCGCTGGGCGACCGGCGCGGCATCACCCGCTACGCCTCGATCGATCTCGCCATGGACGAGACGATGACGAAGGCGGCCGTCGATCTGTCCGGCCGGCCCTTCCTCGTCTGGAACGTCGCCTTCAGCGCCCCGAAGATCGGCACCTTCGATACCGAGCTGGTGCGCGAATTCTTCCAGGCACTCGCACAGAACGCCGGCATCACCTTGCATATCCTCAACCATTATGGCGCCAACAATCACCATATAGCCGAGACATGCTTCAAGGCCGTTGCCCGCGCGTTGCGCACGGCAACCGAGATCGACCCGCGGCAGGCCGGCCGGGTGCCTTCGACGAAGGGCACGCTCGCCTGAGCCAGATGATTTCAGGTCGGTTCGACCTGAAATCATCTGGCTCCAGAATCAAACAAATAGAGCATGATGTCGTCCGAAAACCGCATACACTTTTCGGCATCATGCCCTAAGCCCCGAACTGGGGAATTGAGGAAATGGCAAGCTATCTGATTTTGACGCCGCCCGGCGGCGCGGACAGGAACCAGGACAGAACGCGCTTCATCCGCGACGGTTTTTCTTGGACGGCCTTTCTGCTCCCGACGCTGTGGATGCTGTATCACCGCCTCTGGCTGCATGCCGCCGCCGCCTTCCTGCTGCAGGGCATCGGGCTCGAACTATTGCGTCGGCCGGGTCTTTTCGCCGCCGGCGGCGCGATCCTCATCGGCGTGCGCATTCTCGCGGCGCTCGAGGGGCAGCATGCCTTCTATCGCGGACTTGCCGGGCGCGGATGGAAAACCGAAGATCTGGTTTCCGCCCATAACCTCGCGACGGCCGAGGAAATCCATTTTTCGCGCATCGAGCCGAAGGCGGAAGAGGATATCCTAGCGAATAATTGGGATATTCCCTCCCGTTTCAACAATAATACCGGCCGCGGCGGCGCCAGCTTTGGGCTTCCCGGCTATGACGGAGGACGCTGATCATGCGCGTCGCAATCATCGACTATGGCTCGGGCAACCTGCGCTCGGCCACCAAGGCCTTCGAACGGGCCGCCCGCGAAGCCGGCATCGACGCCGAGATTGACCTGACCGACGACGCCGAGCGCGTCGCGACCGCCGACCGTATCGTGCTTCCGGGCGTCGGTGCCTATGCCGATTGCCGTCGGGGTCTCGATGCGGTTCCCGGCATGGCGGAAGCCGTCATCGACGTCGTGGAACACAAGGCCCGTCCCTTCTTCGGCATCTGCGTCGGCATGCAGCTGATGTCGTCGCGGGGTCTTGAAAAGACCGTTACCCAAGGGTTCGGCTGGATCAAGGGCGACGTCAAGGAGATGACGCCGGACGATCCCAGCCTGAAAATCCCGCAGATCGGCTGGAACACGCTGGACATCCGGCATCCGCACGCGCTCTTCGACGGCATCGCCACCGGGCCGGACGGGCTGCACGCCTATTTCGTGCATTCCTACCATCTGGCCGCCGAGCATGCCGACGACATCATCGCCACCACCGGCTATGGCGGCGCCATGACCGCCTTCGTCGGTCGCGACAATATGGCGGGCGCACAGTTCCATCCGGAAAAAAGCCAGAAGCTCGGCCTCGCCCTCATTGCCAATTTCCTGCGCTGGAAGCCGTAAGGCTCGCGCTTCAAGGACGAAAATCATGATTCTTTTCCCCGCCATCGATCTGAAAGACGGCCAGTGCGTGCGCCTCAAGCTCGGCGACATGAATCAGGCGACCGTCTACAATCCCGACCCGGGCGCCCAGGCCAAGGCCTTTGAAGACCAGGGCTTCGAATGGCTGCATGTGGTCGACCTCAACGGCGCCTTTGCCGGCGAGACCGTCAACGGCGCTGCCGTCGACGCCATTCTGAAGGCGACGAAGAACCCCGTACAGCTCGGCGGCGGCATCCGTACGCTCGACCATATCGAAAACTGGCTGTCGCGCGGGCTGTCGCGTGTCATCCTCGGCACGGTCGCCGTGCGCGATCCGGCGCTGGTCATCGAGGCCTGCAAGAAATTTCCGGGCCATGTCGCCGTCGGCATCGACGCCAAGGGCGGCAAGGTGGCGGTCGAGGGCTGGGCGGAAGCCTCGGAGCTCGGCGTCATCGAGCTGGCCAGGAAGTTCGAAGGCGCCGGCGTTGCCGCGATCATCTATACCGACATCGACCGGGACGGCATCCTGACGGGCATCAACTGGGCCTCGACGCTGGAACTGGCCGAGGCCGTCTCCATCCCGGTCATCGCCTCGGGCGGGCTCGCCTCGCTGGACGATATCCGCCGTATGATCCGGCCCGACGCCCGCAAACTGGAGGGTGCGATTTCCGGCCGCGCGCTTTATGATGGACGGATCGACCCGAAGGAGGCCCTGGCGCTGATCAAGCAGGCCAAGGAGGCAGCACAATGACCCTGAAAGCCCGCGTCATCCCCTGCCTCGACGTCAAGGACGGCCGCGTCGTCAAGGGCGTCAACTTCGTCAATCTCGTCGATGCCGGCGATCCGGTGGAAGCCGCCAAGGCCTATGACGCCGCCGGCGCCGACGAGCTCTGCTTCCTCGACATCACCGCCTCGTCGGACAATCGCGACACCATTTTCGACGTCGTCGCCCGCACCGCCGAACAATGCTTCATGCCGGTCACGGTCGGCGGCGGCGTGCGCGCCATCGCCGACATCCGCAAGCTGCTGCTCTGCGGCGCCGACAAGGTCTCGATCAATTCGGCGGCGGTGAACAATCCGGATTTCGTCGCCGAGGCCGCCGACAAGTTCGGCAACCAGTGCATCGTCGTTTCCATCGACGCCAAGCGGCGGCGCACCGAGGCGCTCGGCGGCGACAATATGAGCGCCTGGGAGATCTATACCCATGGCGGCCGCAACGCGACCGGCATCGATGCCGTCGATTTTGCCCGCAGGATGGTCGAGCGCGGCGCCGGCGAATTGCTCGTCACCTCGATGGACCGCGACGGCACCAAGGTCGGTTACGATCTCGAGCTGACGCGGGCGATCGCAGACGCGGTGCGCGTGCCCGTCATCGCCTCGGGCGGCGTCGGCGATCTCGACGATCTCGTCGCCGGCGTCAAGGAAGGTCACGCGACGGCAGTACTTGCCGCCTCGATCTTCCACTTCGGCACCTATTCGGTCGGCGAGGCGAAACGATATATGGCAGAGCATGGCATCGCCATGCGGCTCGACTAGGGAGGAGCAGGACGGATGAGCGGATTTACCCTTTCCGACCTTGAAAGGATCGTCGAGGAACGCGCCAAGGCGTCACCCGAGGAATCCTGGACGGCGAAGCTTTGCGCCGCCGGCCAGCCGAAGGCGGCGAAGAAGCTGGGCGAAGAGGCGATCGAGGCGGTGATGGCGGCGGTGACCAACGACCGCGACAACCTCACCTATGAGGCGGCCGATTTGCTCTATCACCTGATGGTGGTATTGAAGATAGCGGGCATTCCGTTGCAGAATGTCATGGGTGAGCTCGAAAGGCGCACCGCTCAATCCGGCCTTCAGGAGAAGGCGAGCCGGTAGAACGCGATGACAATAGCGACCAAAACCCCGCCTACGCCCGAGACGCTCGATATTTTCCAGGCGAAAGCCTATTCGCCCTATTATTTCTTCTCCACGGAGGAATGGGCGAAGTTCCGGGCCGATACGCCGCTGACCCTGACCGCCGACGAAGTGACGCGACTGCGCTCGATGGGCGACCCGATCGATCTCAACGAGGTCCGGCGCATCTATCTGTCGCTGTCGCGGCTCTTGTCCTCGCATGTCGAATCCTCGCAGATCCTGTTCGAGCAGCGCAATCGCTTTCTCAGCCTCAACGGTGTTGCCAAGACGCCCTTCGTCATCGGCATCGCCGGCTCGGTTGCCGTCGGCAAGTCCACCACGGCACGTATCCTCAAGGAGCTGCTCGGCCGCTGGCCGTCGAGCCCGAAGGTCGACCTGATCACCACCGACGGCTTCCTTTATCCAAACGCCGAATTGCAGCGCCGCAACCTGATGCAGCGCAAGGGTTTTCCGGAAAGCTACGATACCGCGGCGCTGCTGCGCTTCCTGTCGGCGATCAAGGCGGGACAGCCCGATGTCAAGGCGCCCTGTTATTCGCACCTCGTCTATGACGTGCTGCCGAACGAATACAAGACGGTCGACCGGCCCGACATCCTGATCTTCGAGGGCATCAACGTGCTGCAATCGCGGCACCTGCCGGCCGACGGCAAGATCGTGCCGATGGTCTCGGACTTCTTCGATTTCTCGATCTATATCGATGCGGATGAGGATCTGATCCACAACTGGTACGTCACCCGCTTCATGCGCCTGCGCGAAACCGCCTTCCGCGACCCGCACTCCTTCTTCCACCGCTATGCCTCGATCACCGAGAACGAAGCGCTCGCCATCGCCGAGGGGCTCTGGAAGAACATCAACCTGAAGAACCTGCGCCAGAACATCCTGCCGACGCGCCCGCGCGCCGACCTGATCCTGCGCAAGGGCAAGAATCATCTGATCGAGCAGGTGGCGCTCAGGAAACTCTGATCCCGTTTCAGGGGGTCAGGGGTTCACGCGCCGCAGCGTCAGATTGATCCTCCCGCCGTTCTTCAGGAGCGTCGATGTGGCGGGATGGATGCGATCCACGCCGTGAAAGCAGAGCCTTCCCTCGCCGCCCAGCACGACGATATCGCCGCTCGCGAGCTTGAAGGATAGCGTGCGATCATTACGGTTGAGACCGCCGACGCGGAAGAGGCAGCTATTGCCGAGCGAGATCGACAGCACGGGCGCATTGAGGTCCTGCTCGTCGCGATCCTGGTGCAGGCCCATGCGGGCATCATCGCTGTAGAAATTGACGAGGCAAGCCTCCGGCGGTTTCTCATAGCCCGCTATATTCTCCCACAACTCCAGCAATTGCGCCGGCATCGCCGGCCATGCCTGGCCGGTGACGGGATGGGTCGGCTGATAGCGATAGCCGCGCTGCTTGTCCGTGACCCAGCCGAGCGAACCGCAATTGGTCATCCGCACCGACATTTCCTTGCCGGTGCCGGGCATGGCCGGCGTATACAGCGGCGCCTCGGCCACAACAGCGCGAATGGCCTCGACCAGGGCTTCCTGCCGGGGCCGGTCGAGATAGCCGGGGAGATGACGAATTCCGTCGGGGAGCAGCATGGTGTTTCCTGATGGTGCTGGTCAGGTGAGGAGCCAGGCACAGAGCTACGGCAACATCAGACCTGCCTGACACGCCTCATTCTACCCAGTTCAACCAAAACCACAGCCCGAAAAGCGAGCCTAATCCCCGCCCACCTTGCCGCGCATCTTCTTGACCTCGGAACGCCCGGACTTTTCCTTCAGGCGCCGCTCGATCGAGCCCTTGGTCGGTTTGGTCTTCTTGCGCGGCGGCGGCGGCGGGGCGGCGGCTTCGAGGATCAGTTCCTTCAGGCGTTCGCGCGCATCCTCGCGATTGCGGTCCTGGCTGCGAAAGCGGCTGGCCTCGATCATCAGCACGCCGTCCTTGGAGACGCGCCGGCCGGCGAGCCGCACGGCGTTGGCCTTGACGCGATCGTTGAGCGACGGCGAATTCTGGATATTGAAGAAGAGCTGAACTGATGTCGCGACCTTGTTGACATTCTGCCCGCCGGGACCGCCGGCCAGAACGAATTGTTCCGTCAGTTCCCATCCGGCAATGGTGATCCGGTCGTTGATGTAAAGCGTGTCGCTGGCCATGGTTTTCTCCGCGCCTGTCTATCCCATATTGAAGCGCGGTTGAAAACAGCATGCCGCAAAATGAAACCCCGGCAGACCAGCTGCCGAGGTTTCACGTGAGTCATCAATGCGATGACGCGGATCACTCCGCCGCGGCGCGCAAGCCCGGGGCCGCGTCGCGGACGTTGCCGTCGACATGGTCCTCGAACTTGGCGAAGTTGGTGACGAACATCTGCACCAGCTTGGCGGCCTGCGCGTCATAGGCCTGACCGTCGGCCCAGGTCGAACGCGGATCGAGAATGGCGCTGTCGACGCCTTCGACGGCGACCGGAACCGCGAAGCCGAAATTCGGATCGATGCGGAACTCGACATTGTCGAGGTCACCCTTCAGGGCAGCGGCCAGCAAAGCACGCGTCGCCTTGATCGGCATGCGCCGGCCCATGCCGTAGGCGCCGCCGGTCCAGCCGGTGTTGACGAGCCAGCAGCCGGCGCCGTGGCGGGCGATCAGTTCCTTGAGCAGGTTGCCGTATTCGGCCGGATGACGCGGCATGAAGGGAGCGCCGAAGCAGGTCGAGAAGGTGGCTTCCGGCTCGACGACGCCCTTTTCCGTGCCGGCGACCTTGGCGGTGTAGCCGGACAGGAAGTGGTACATGGCCTGTTCCGGCGTCAGCCTGGCGATCGGCGGCATGACGCCGAAGGCATCGGCGGTCAGCATGATGATCGTTTCCGGATGGCCGGTCATGCCGGATTCGGACGCGTTCGGGATGAAATGCAGCGGATAGGCGCTGCGGGTGTTTTCCGTCAGCGAACCGTCGTCGAGGTCCGGCGTGCCATGCTCGTCGAGCACGACATTTTCCAGCACGGTGCCGAAGCGGCGGGTGGTGGCGTAGATTTCCGGCTCGGCCTCGGCCGAAAGACGGATGGTCTTGGCGTAGCAGCCGCCTTCGAAATTGAAGATGCCGTTTTCGCCCCAGCCATGTTCGTCGTCGCCGATCAGCGTGCGCGTCGGGTCGGCCGAGAGCGTCGTCTTGCCGGTGCCCGACAGGCCGAAGAAGATCGCCGCATCGCCATCCGGGCCGACATTGGCCGAGCAGTGCATCGGCATGACACCGCGCTCCGGCAGCAGGTAGTTCAGCACGGTGAAGACGGATTTCTTCATCTCGCCGGCATAGGAGGTGCCGCCGATCAGGACGATGCCGTTGACGAGATCGCAGGCGATCACCGTTTCCGTGCGGCAGCCATGGCGCTCGGGATCGGCGCGGAAACTCGGCAGATCGATGATGGTCAGCTTCGGCGCGAAGCTTTCCAGCGCCGAACGCTCGGGACGGATCAGCAGGTTGCGGATGAACAGCGAGTGCCAGGCGAATTCGGTGACGACGCGGGTCGGCAGGGCGTAATCGCGATCGGCGCCGCCGATCAGGTCCTGAACGAACAGATCCTTGCCCTGCACATGCGCGAGCATGTCCTTATGCAGCAGCTCGAAATGCTCCGGCGACATCGGCTTGTTGTTGTCCCACCAGATCTGGTCTTCGGTCACGGCGTTGCGGACAACGAATTTGTCCTTCGGCGAACGGCCGGTATGCTGGCCGGTCAGGGCCCTCAGCGCGCCATCAGCGGTCAGATCGGCTTCGCGCCGACGAATCGCTTCCTCATAGAGATGAGCCTCCAGGAGATTATAACGCACGCTGGCGGCGGCTCCCAGGCCGATCGATTCGAGTTCGATTGCGGGATTACGGACGCCGAATTGCTCCATCGCTTTATTCCTCTACAAGGCCGTCGGCCGTTGGTACTGAAGGGAGCCTAGTGGTCTCCATTTAAAAGCACAAGAGCCAGAAACGAAAAATATTTAATGATATCAGACAATTAATCGATTTAAATAAATACGGATAATTTTAAATCGTTTGAAAATGGTTGCTGTGGACATTTCGTCACACAACCCCTGGTCCAGTATTTGCAGCCTCGACAATCTCTCCCTTTATCTTTGCCACAATTTGTTCCACCTTTATCCCCATAAGCGCGCCAGGTTACCGCCAACCGAGCTGGCAAGCCGCCTGGGCTGGATTCCAAATCCGGGAGATGCGCACTAATGACGGAGACGAACACCATGTTGACAATCGCGCTCGTAGACGACGACCGCAATATCCTGACGTCCGTGTCGATTGCCCTGGAGGCCGAGGGATACAAGGTCGAGACCTACACCGACGGCGCTTCCGCGCTCGACGGCCTGCTGGCCCGGCCGCCGCAACTGGCGATCTTCGATATCAAGATGCCGCGCATGGACGGCATGGAGCTCCTGCGCCGCCTGCGGCAGAAATCCGATCTGCCGGTGATCTTCCTCACCTCGAAGGACGAGGAGATCGACGAGCTCTTCGGCCTGAAGATGGGCGCCGACGACTTCATCACCAAGCCCTTCTCGCAGCGCCTGCTGGTCGAGCGCGTCAAGGCGGTGCTGCGCCGTGCCTCCGCCCGCGAAGCCGCAAACGCCGCCGGCGGCAATGCCGCACCGAAGCCGGGTGCCGCGCAGCAGGCCCGCTCGCTGGAACGCGGCCAGCTCGTCATGGACCAGGAACGCCATACCTGCACCTGGAAGGGCGAGCCGGTGACGCTGACCGTCACGGAATTCCTGATCCTGCATTCGCTGGCCCAGCGCCCCGGCGTGGTCAAGAGCCGCGACGCACTGATGGACGCCGCCTATGACGAGCAGGTCTATGTCGACGACCGCACCATCGACAGCCACATCAAGCGGCTGCGCAAGAAATTCAAGATGGTCGATCTCGAATTTGATATGATCGAGACGCTGTATGGCGTCGGCTACCGCTTCCGCGAGGCCGCATAATCATCCGCTGGACCATGCGGCGGACAATGGAATAAGAGCATGCGGGCGGAATCGCCGATTCCGCTCTTCGAAAGGGCCGTTGGCTTGGCACAGCTGGTGCAGGACAGAGATATCGACGAGGCGGAAAGCTCGAGCGACACCAGGATCGCCCGCCGTCGCTGGACTCACCCTTTCACGCTGATCCGCCGCATTTTCGGCAATGCCGTGTTTTCGAGCCTGACGCGGCGTATCCTGTTCTTCAATCTCGCGGCGCTGGTCGTTCTCGTCGGCGGCATCCTCTATCTCAACCAGTTCCGCGAGGGCCTGATCGACGCCCGCGTCGAGAGCCTGCTGACGCAGGGCGAAATCATCGCCGGCGCGGTTTCGGCTTCTGCATCGGTCGACACCAACTCCATCACCATCGATCCGCAGAAGCTCTTGGAGCTGCAGGCCGGCCAGAGCATCACGCCCGTTCCCAACGACGAAGATCTGGAATTCCCGATCGATCCGGAGAAGGTAGCGCCGGTGCTGACGCGGCTGATCTCGCCGACGCGCACCCGCGCCCGCATCTTCGACGCCGACGCCAACCTCTTGCTCGACAGCCGCCATCTCTATTCGCGCGGCCAGGTGCTACGCTATGACCTGCCGCCGGTCGAGGACGAGAAGCAGAGCTGGTCGGACTGGTTCAGCGGCCTGCTCAACAAGATGCTGCAGCCGGGCAACCTGCCCGTCTACAAGGAAGCGCCCGGCGGCGACGGCTCGATCTATCCGGAAGTGATGAATGCGCTGACCGGCGTGCGCGGCGCGGTGGTGCGCACCACGGAAAAGGGCGAGCTGATCGTTTCGGTCGCCGTGCCCATCCAGCGCTTCCGCGCCGTGCTCGGCGTGTTGCTGCTGTCGACCCAGGCCGGCGATATCGACAAGATCGTCCATGCCGAGCGCCTTGCGATCATGCGCGTCTTCGGCGTCGCGACGCTGGTCAACGTCGTGCTGTCGCTGCTCCTCTCCTCGACCATCGCCAATCCGCTGCGCCGGCTTTCGGCCGCCGCCATCCGCGTGCGCCGCGGCGGGGCGAAGGAGCGCGAGGAAATCCCGGACTTCTCCGCCCGCCAGGACGAGATCGGCAACCTGTCGATTGCGCTGCGCGACATGACCTCGGCACTCTACGACCGGATCGATGCGATCGAGAGTTTCGCCGCCGACGTCAGCCACGAGCTGAAAAATCCGCTGACCTCGCTGCGCAGCGCCGTCGAAACGCTGCCGCTCGCCAAGAGCGACGATTCCAAGAAGCGGCTGATGGACGTGATTCAGCATGACGTCCGCCGCCTCGACCGGTTGATCAGCGACATTTCCGACGCATCGCGCCTCGACGCGGAACTCGCCCGCTCGGATGCGAAATCGCTCGACCTAGAAGTGCTGCTGCGCGACATGATCGATATTTCCCGGCAGGTCGGCCATTCGAAGAAGGCGGTCGAGATCGACTATGTCATCGACCGCAAGCCCGGCACGAAGACGAAATTCACGATCGACGGCCATGATCTGCGCATCGGCCAGATCGTCACCAACCTCATCGAGAATGGCCGCTCCTTCGTTGCCAAGGACACCGGCAAGATCACCGTGAAGCTGACGCGCACGCGCACCCGCTGCGTCATCTATGTCGAGGACAACGGGCCGGGCATCCAGGCGGAAAATATCGACCGCATCTTCGAGCGCTTCTACACCGACCGGCCGGAATCGGAAGGTTTCGGCCAGAATTCCGGTCTCGGCCTGTCCATCAGCCGGCAGATCGCCGAGGCGCATGGCGGCTCGCTGCGGGCGGAAAACATCGTCGACGGCGACGGCACGACGCTGCTCGGCGCCCGCTTCATCCTCTCGCTGCCCGCCGAAACGCCGGTATGAGCAGCCGGGCGACCAATATTCACGCAACGGCGATCGTCGTCGGCAAGACCGGCCTTTTGTTTCTCGGGCCGTCGGGCAGCGGCAAATCCGCGCTCGCCTTCGCCTGCCTTGCCGCCGCCAGGCCGCTCGGCCTTGCGGCGAGCCTTGTCGCCGACGACCAGGTTTTCCTCAGCGAGCGTGACGGCGCCATCATCGCCGAATGCCCGCCCTCGATCGCCGGCCTGATGGAAATCCGCTATACCGGTATCGTCAGGCTTCCCCATGTGACGGCGGCCGAAATGCATGTCGCCATACGGCCGGTCGATCCGGCGACCGCCGAACGGCTGCCGCCCGAAGACGAACGGATCGAGGTGACGCCTTCCATCCGTCTGCCCGCGATCCGAGTTTCAGCAACATCGCTTAATCCGCTCGCCACAATTATGGCCAAAATTCCGATCAATTTCGATTAATCGGCCCTTGCGGCCTCCACAGGCGCCCAATTCCCGTATTTTAAGCTTGCACTTCGTCTTTTCATCGCCAAGATGTCCCCCCACCGGTGGACGCGATTGCTGCATTGCGATATGGGCCACCTGTTTGCGTATGCGATGGGAGCAGTAATATCATGATCGGACTTGTGCTTGTCACTCATGGCAAGCTGGCTGAAGAGTTTCGGCATGCGGTCGAGCATGTCGTTGGTCCGCAGAAGTTCATAGAAACGGTATGCATTGGTCCCGAAGACGACATGGACAAGCGGCGGCAGGACATCCTGCAGGCCGTCGCCGGCGCCGATGATGGACACGGCGTCATCATTCTGACCGACATGTTCGGCGGCACTCCTTCCAATCTCGCAATCTCCGTCATGAACAGCGGCCACACGGAGGTCATCGCCGGCGTCAACCTGCCGATGCTGATCAAGCTGGCCGGCGTGCGCGGCGACAACAATATGGAACGGGCCCTGGTCGAAGCTTCGGAAGCCGGGCGCAAATATATCAACGTGGCCAGTCGCGTTCTCAGCGGCAAATGACGAGACAAGCATCCCGCCCATGACCGAGCTTTCCCGGGAACTTCTGATCATCAACAAACGCGGTCTTCATGCCCGCGCCTCCGCCAAATTCGTGCAGACCGTCGAAATCTATGACGCCGCCATCACCGTCTCGAAGGACGGAACCACGGTGGGCGGCAATTCGATCATGGGTCTGATGATGCTGGCCGCCAGCCCCGGTTGCAGCGTGCTCGTCACCGCCAAGGGCAAACAGGCCGCCGAAGCGCTCGATGCGCTGGACAGGCTGGTCGCCGACAAGTTCGGCGAAGAGATGTAATTCCCCTTCCTCAGGGCTTTTCGAGGATATAAAGACATAAAGACTTCTTTATATCATCATTGATTTCCGACCTGAAGCCTGCTACACGGCATCCATCCGTCACGCTGTCTGCGTGCTATTTCGTTGCCTTTCGGCCGGGGCTTTCGCCCGCGGTGCGGCGGCATTGTTCAGGCTGGAGACCCTTATGAGCACTGAAAAGGACTACATCGTCGCCGATATCGGCCTTGCCGACTTCGGCCGCAAGGAAATCTCGATCGCCGAAACCGAAATGCCGGGCCTGATGGCCTGCCGCGAGGAATTCGGCAAGGCGCAGCCGCTGAAGGGCGCGCGCATCACCGGCTCCCTGCACATGACGATCCAGACCGCCGTGCTCATCGAGACGCTGGTGGCGCTCGGCGCGGACGTCCGCTGGGCCTCGTGCAACATCTTCTCCACCCAGGACCACGCCGCTGCCGCGATCGCCGCTTCCGGCGTCCCGGTCTTCGCCATCAAGGGTGAAAGCCTCGAAGACTACTGGACCTATACGGACAAGATCTTCCAGTGGACCGATGGCGGTCTCTCCAACATGATCCTCGACGATGGCGGCGACGCCACCATGTACATCCTGCTCGGCGCCCGCGCCGAAGCCGGCGAGGACGTGCTCTCCAACCCGCATTCGGAAGAAGAGGAAATCCTCTTCGCGCAGATCAAGAAGCGCCTGCAGGCTTCGCCCGGCTGGTTCACCAAGCAGCGTGACGCCATCAAGGGCGTGACCGAGGAAACCACCACCGGCGTCAACCGCCTCTACCAGCTCAGCCAGAAGGGCCTGCTGCCCTTCCCGGCGATCAACGTCAATGACAGCGTCACCAAGTCGAAGTTCGACAACAAGTACGGCTGCAAGGAATCGCTGGTCGACGGCATCCGCCGCGCAACCGACGTGATGATGGCCGGCAAGGTCGCCGTCGTCTGCGGTTACGGCGACGTGGGCAAGGGTTCGGCTGCTTCGCTGCAGGGCGCTGGCGCCCGCGTGAAGGTCACTGAAATCGATCCGATCTGCGCGCTTCAGGCGGCCATGGACGGTTTCGAGGTCGTTCGCCTGGAGGACGTCATTTCCTCCGCCGATATCTTCATCACCACCACCGGCAACAAGGACGTGATCCGCATCGAGCACATGCGCGAGATGAAGGACATGGCCATCGTCGGCAATATCGGTCATTTCGACAATGAAATTCAGGTCGCTTC
>JASGEG010000346.1:0-3693 GCA_047606605.1 Rhizobium sp. | reverse complement strand
TGCGGGCGCGGTCGTTCTTCAGGCATTCCTTCAGCTTCTTCTCGACGGCGCGGTTGTTGCGCTTTTCTTCCATGTCGATGAAGTCGATGACGATCAGGCCGGCAAGGTCGCGCAGGCGAAGCTGGCGCGCGATTTCCTCTGCCGCTTCCAGGTTCGTCTGCAGCGCGGTGTCCTCGATCGAGTGCTCGCGCGTCGAGCGGCCGGAGTTGACGTCGATCGAGACCAGCGCTTCCGTCTGGTTCATGATCAGGTAACCGCCGGAGCGCAGCGTCACCTGCGGCTGCAGCATGCGGTCGAGCTGCGCCTCGATGCCGGAGCGCGAGAAGATCGGGTGAATGTCGCGATAGGGCTGCACCACCTTGGCGTGGCTCGGCATCAGCATCTTCATGAAGTCTTTCGCTTCACGATAGCCTTCTTCGCCGGCAACGATGATCTCGCCGATATCCTTGTTGTAGAGGTCGCGGATCGAGCGCTTGATCAGGCTGCCTTCCTCGTAGACGAGGCAAGGCGCGGTCGAAGCCAGCGTCAGCGTGCGGACGTTTTCCCACAGGCGCATCAGATATTCGAAATCGCGCTTGACCTCGACCTTGGTGCGGTTGGCACCGGCCGTGCGCAGGATGACGCCCATGCCTTGCGGCACTTCGAGCATCTTGGCGATTTCCTTCAGGCGCTTGCGGTCCTGCGGATTGGTGATCTTGCGGGAAATGCCGCCGCCGCGCGCCGTGTTCGGCATCAGGACCGAATAGCGGCCGGCGAGCGACAGATAGGTGGTGAGGGCCGCGCCCTTGTTGCCGCGTTCTTCCTTGGCCACCTGCACCAGCAGGATCTGCCGGCGCTTGATGACTTCCTGGATGCGGTACTGCTTGCGCGGCTTGCGCTGCACGCGGTCCGGAACCTCTTCCATGGCGTCTTCGGCGCCGACGGATTCGATCACTTCCTCTTCATGGTCGTGATCATCGTCGTCGTCATCGTCATGGCGGCGCTTGGAAACATCGACATCCTCGGAGATCGAGTCGGTCTCGACCATCGCGGCCATTTCGCCGGACGGGCCTTCCTCGTCTTCGCTGGGGGCATCGACCTTTGCCTCGGCGGCGGGCGCCTCGTCGGCCGGAGCTTCGACGACTGCCTTCTTGCGGCTGCGGCGCGGCTTGGCCTTCTTTGCCGGAGCTTCCGCCTCGGCGGCGGGAGCGGCGGCCTCGAGGGCAGGGGCCTCTTCGGCGCCCTCGTCCTTCTGGACGATGCCGATATCGGGCTGTTCCTGCTTGGAAAGGTCGAGTGCCGTTTCGACATGTTCGACATCGTCGTCGCGGCGATGCTCTTCGGCTTCCGCCTTCAGGAGCGCCTGCCGGTCGGCGAGCGGGATCTGGTAGTAGTCGGGATGAATTTCGGCAAAGGCCAGGAAGCCGTGCCGGTTGCCGCCGTAATCAACGAAAGCGGCCTGCAACGAGGGTTCTACCCTGGTGACCTTGGCGAGATAGATGTTGCCGCGGATCTGCTTCTTGTGCTGCGACTCGAAGTCAAATTCTTCTATGCGGTTCCCGCGAACGACAACGACGCGCGTCTCTTCCTCGTGAGACGCATCGATAAGCATTTTGTCTGCCATGAAAGCTGTGCTCCTCGGCGCAGACATGCGGAAAGGGGCCGGCCTGCCGCTGGGACAGGCTGGACGCAATCCACCATTGCTGCACCGGATAATGAAAGTCGCGATTGGTTGTTTGGCGATGACAGCAGCCAGACGGCAGCCGGGACACTAGCTCCCCGGGGTCTGTTCAATTCTTGAAAAAGCTGCTGCGGTAACATCCGTAACCAAGCGAGATCGACAATGCCAAAGACCCAACAACGGGGTCCGATGAATGTGCTCTTAAAAGAGCGTTTGGTGGCTCTCCACCGATGAATTTCCTGCACAAAACCGGAAATCCAGATATCCAGTATGTAGGAGCAGAAGCACTGTAGACGGCGGATGACGGCCGCTGATGGCGCCTGGTACTCGAAGGCGGCTGCCTTTGCGGCGACTCTATCCCGTCAACACTTCTACCCTAATATGCGTTGTATGTTTTATCTGTCACAATAGCAAGGGGAAAGCCAAGTATGCCATAATATTGATGGATTCGTCGGATGAGGAAGGGCAGCGACAACGGCGCGTCCGATTCTTCGCCCGGCATGTCGCGGCATCAAAACCGCGCGAGCGATGGCTTTCCCGTCTTTTGGGACTTCAAAAACGACATTGAAAGCAATATGGGGCGCGGCAGACGATTATTAAAGGGATTGCGGCATGCGACGGAGAATGGCGTGAGAGCTGTGCGGATTGCGGTGGCGGCTTTCGCCCTGACGGCTCTTTCGACGCTTGCGCCGGCCGGGGCCATGGCAGCCCCCCTGCTGGCCTATGGCGCCCGTATCGCCGGCGATGATGCACGCACGCGTATCGTCATCGACATGGACCGCGCGCCGACCTTCTCCGTTCACTATCTCGACAATCCGGTGCGCGTCGTCATCGATCTGCCGGCCACCGCCTTCGGTTTTCCGGCCGGCGACCTGAAGCCGATCGGTCTCTTCAAGGATATTCGTTACGGCACGATGGACGAGGACAGCGCTCGTATCGTGCTGACGGCGACGAAGCCGGTGAAGCTCGTCATGGCCAAGGTGCAGGCCGACGAGAGCGGCAAGGGCCAGCGCCTCGTGCTCGACGCCGAAATGTTGCCGGCCGCGCAGTTCGCGGAACTTGTCAAGCAGCAGAGCTGGACCAATGACGATACCGCCAAGGATGTCGGCCCCGTGGCACCGCTCGACAAGCCAGATCCGAGCGCGTTCCTGGTGGCGGTCGATGCCGGCCATGGCGGCATCGATGCCGGCGCGACCGGCAGCGACGGCGTCACCCAGGAAAAAGAGATCACGCTCGCCTTCGCCAAGCTCTTTGCCGACAAGCTGAATGCGCAGCCCGGCATCAAGGCTTTCCTGACGCGCGACAATGATGAGTATCTGTCGCTGTCGCAGCGGGTGACCATCGCCCGGCAGAATCATGCCTCGCTGTTCATCTCGCTGCATGCCGACACGCTGAAGCAGAAGGATATTCGCGGCGCCACGGTCTACACGATCTCCGACAAGGCGTCGGACAAGCTCGCCGGCGAGGTGGCCGACCGCGAAAACAATTCCGATCAGCTCGCCGGCGCCGATACGCAAGCCCAGCCCGCAGCAGTCGCCGACATCCTCATGGATCTGACGCGGCGCGAGACGCAGGCCTTTTCGATCTCCTTGGCGCAGGACGTGCTGGCCTCCTTCAACGGCCAGATCGCCACCATCAACAATCCGCATCGCCACGCCGGCTTCCGCGTCCTGCAGGCGCCGGACGTGCCCTCCATCCTGCTGGAGCTCGGCTTCCTGTCGAACAAGGACGACGAGAAGCTGTTGCTCGATCCGGCCTGGCGGGAGAAGCTGGCCGACCGGCTGACGCAGGCCGTGAAGCAATATCGCACCTCGATCGTTGCGAATGGCGGCTAGGGGGCTGGACGGCGGGCCTGGTTCGTGTCTTCCATGTAACAGCGGCTGCTAATGCTTCGGGATGAAGGCACGAATACCGCGATGAGCCCTATTTTGCTCACATTCCCGCCGTTACAGCGAAGTATCGTTCACTTGCAGGCGACATGCACGGCTTTGTGCCGTCGCTGTCTTGCATTCGCCCCGTGAGCGTGCAAAACG
>JASGEG010000345.1:0-38151 GCA_047606605.1 Rhizobium sp. | reverse complement strand
TGAAGCAATTGTCTTCGATGATTGTCGGGCCGGCCTGCATCGGCTCCAGCACGCCGCCGATGCCGACGCCGCCCGAAAGATGGACGTTCTTGCCGATCTGCGCGCAGGAGCCGACGGTCGCCCAGGTGTCGACCATGGTGCCTTCGCCGACATAGGCGCCGAGATTGACGAAGGAGGGCATCAGGATGGCGTTGGGGGCGATATAGGCGGAGTGGCGCACGACGGCGTTCGGCACGGCGCGGAAGCCGGCCTCACGGAAGCGGTTCTCGCCCCAGCCTTCGAACTTCGAGGGAACCTTGTCCCACCAGGTGGCGTTGCCCGGGCCGCCTTCGACGATCTTCATGTCGTTCAGGCGGAAGGAGAGCAGCACCGCCTTCTTGAGCCACTGGTTGACCGTCCAGTTGCCGTCGGAGCCGCGCTCGGCCACGCGAACCTTGCCGCTGTCGAGCAGGTTGAGCGCCGTTTCCACGGCATCGCGGATTTCGCCGCGCGTCGACGTGTTCACATTGTCGCGATTGTCGAAGGCGGTCTCGATGGCATTTTCGAGAGAGGCGAGATCGGTGGCGCTCATGGGAATTCCTTAAAACGTCTGTGGCTAGCGTGATTTCCGGAAATGGTCCGGAAGCGGTCGATTGGTCCTATAGCATGGATGCCGAAAATGGAATGTCTTTTCCGCGCCGATTGAGCTTGGATTCAAGGCGTTGTAGGGGCATATGCAAGAGCTTGGCTATTTCCGTCCATGGGCGGAAACGGCCCGTCATGATCGATTCGAAAGGCATTGGAAATGAGCAAGGCGAAGAACGGCAGGCTGAGGCGCAAGGATGGGGTCTGGGACCCCTTGAAGACGAGCTCGGCCGACAAGCAGCGGGCCGAATCCGTTCCGAAGACGCCGCAGTCGATGTCGCCTTCCTATCGTCTGGCCTATGCCGACGAGGATTTTCTCTGCCGCGAGGAACTGCGCCCGATCCGGCTGCAGCTCGAATTGCTGAAGACCGAGATGGCGCTCACCGAACGCGGCATCAGATCGACGGTCGTGATGTTCGGCGGTGCGCGCATTCCCGCGCCCGGCACCAGCGCCTGGGCGGCGCGCAACGACGTCCAGCGGGCCAATCTCGAAGCCGCTTCGGTCTATTACGAGGAAGCGCGCAAGTTCGCGCGGCTGTGTTCCCGCTATTCGGCGGGCTTCGATTTCCATGAATATGTCGTGGTCACCGGCGGCGGCCCGGGCGTCATGGAGGCGGGTAACCGCGGTGCGGCGGACGAGGGGGCGCCTTCGATCGGCCTCAACATCGTGCTGCCGCACGAGCAGGCGCCGAATGTCTATGTGACGCCGGAGCTCAGCTTCAATTTCCATTATTTCGCGATCCGCAAGATGCATTTCATGGTGCGTGCCAAGGCGATCGCCGTGTTCCCCGGCGGCTTCGGCACGATGGACGAACTGTTCGAATGCCTGACGCTGATCCAGACCGGCCGCATGGAACGCCTACCGCTTATCCTGTTCGGCGAGACGTTCTGGCGCAACATCGTCAATTTCGAAGGACTTGCCGAATTCGGCGTCATCGCCCCCGACGACGTCAAGCTGATCAGCTTCGTCGAGACGGCGGAAGAGGCCTGGAAAATCGTCGCGGATTTCTACGAGCACGACAACGGACATTGACGGACCGTGTGAACGCCCCCTGGCGACTGGAATTTGAGCGAGATGATGATCGACGTTAGATCAGTTTCACTTTCGGACCTGGACGCCATATGCCGTCACCGCGAAGAGATGTTCCGCGAAGCAGGCCGGGACGAGATCAACTTGGCTGCGATGGCGACGCCGTTCCGCGATTGGCTCGAACCACGTTTGGCTGATGGCCGGTATTTCGGGTTTATGGCGGAACGGGCGGGCGTTGTAGTTGGTGGCGTCGGTTTGATGGAAATCGACTGGCCCCCACATCCCGCTCATCCTGCGGAAGGCCGCCGCGGCTATGTGCTCAACCTATTCGTCGAGCCCGATCATCGCGGACAGGGCGTCGCGCGGCTCCTCATGCAAACGTCGGATGATGCGTTTGCGCGCCGCGGCATTGCCTATGCGATCCTGCATGCCACGGAGGCTGGCCGTCCCCTCTACGAACGCGTGGGGTGGAGCCGAACGTCGGAGATGGCGAAACGTCTTCGGTCATGAACCGAGAAAACGGCAGGGTGTGATTTTACCGGAAGCCGGTTTCCCGATGGCTCGGAAATTGAAACCGGCTTCCTATTGGCTATGGAAATTAATGGGTTCGCGATCTAGAGGAACGGCCGGTTCGGCATGTCGTCCAGCGAGATCACGCCGTCATGGTTGCGGTCCATGCGGTCGAAGAGCTTGCTGGCGGCGTCTTCGGCCTCCTGCTTGCTGATCTGACCGTTCTCATCCTTGTCGATGCGGTGGAAGAGCATCGTTTCGCGGAAGAGAGCGGCGTCGCGCATGAAGCGGCCGCCGCCATGACGATGATGGCCGTGCCGGCCGTCGCCACCCTTGTGGTCGTCATTCTGGGCCTGGCCGCTTGCGGCCTGATCATCGGGCTGGTCGCCCTGGGGCTCGTCGGCCGGGGGCTTGCCAGCCTGATCCTTATCGGCCTGATCCTTGTCGTCGGCCTTGGCGTGCTCGGCCTTCCATTGCTTGATCTGGTCCTGGCGATAGGCGCGCAGCTCGCCGGGAGTGATCTGGCCGTCGTGATTGCTGTCGATCTGGTCGAAGATCTTGTCGACGCCGGCCTTGACCTCGTCCTTGGTGATCTTCATGTCGCCATTGGTGTCGAACTGCTTCAGCATGCGCACATAGGCGATCTCGGGCGAAAAGCCCGGCCCATGCCAGCGGCCGCCCCGGCCATCATTGCCTTGCGGAGCCGCGAAGCTTGCCTGCGCGGCAGCGCCGACCAAGAGGGTCGCAGAAAGGCCTGCCAGAAGAAGTTTTTTCCCGTTCATCGTTTTTCCTTTCGTGTCGAGGAATGGTCTGACGATACGGCTGCGGGCAAAAAACGACCAATTAAACATCGGTAAGGCGGATGAAACTTTCGTAACCCCATTCTAATAAAAGGTTAAACCAGCGCCTTCAGGAAGGCGGTGAGGTCATCGGTCACATAGTCGATGTGATCCTCCTCGCCGGTGGTCCGCTCCCACCATTCGACCACGGTGCCTTCCAAGTTTTGCGGTACGAGCAGCACGGTCTTCATGCCGAGCGCTTTGGGCACGGTGAGGTTGCGCGGCAGGTCCTCGAACATGACCGCCTGCTTGGTATCGACGCGGTTGAGGCTCATGAACTTGTCATAGGTGCTGCCGGCCGGCTTCGGCACGTAGTCGGCCGCGACGATGTCGAAAATATCGTCGAAGTGATCGAGGATGCCGAGAGCGCCGGCGGCCGCCTGCGCATGGCTGACGCTGCCATTGGTGAAGATGAACTTGCGCCCCGGCAGCGCCTTGATGGCGGCGGCGAGCTCCGGCTGAGGCATCAGCGCCGAATAGTCGATCGCATGCGCCTTCTCCAGGAAGTCGTTGGGGTCGATGCCGTGATGGATCATCAGCCCCTGCAATGTCGTCCCGTGCTCGAGATAATATTGTTTCTGCAGCTTGCGCGCCTCGTCCCGCTCCATCTGCAGCAAGGTCGCGACATAGGCCGTCATGTTCTTGTCGATCTGCGCGAAGAGGTCGACATGATGCGGATAGAGCGTGTTGTCGAGATCGAATACCCAGTCGCGGATAGCGGCGAAATCGGCGGGGGTGGGCTGCGTTTTTGTGTGGGTCATGCCGGCCTTATGGCATGCGGCATCGGCGAAGGAAAAGCAAAATATGCAGGCCGCTTATATGAGGCATGACGCGGAGATTGCCCGCAATTGCAATGCAGGCTATGGTTTTGCCGTTGATTTCCGGGGCTTTACGCTATTTGCCCTATGGAGGAGGAGCCGCTGCTTCTTCGGAGACAGCGGGCGGGATTGCCCGGTCGGGCCTTGTGGAGGGGATGCGATGACACAGGTGGAAAAGGCGGAAGAGTTTGCTCGGCTGCACAAGAAGGGCGATCCGGTGATCCTCTTCAACATATGGGATGCCGGCTCCGCCAAGGCCGTGACCGAGGCCGGCGCCAAGGCGCTGGCGACGGGAAGCTGGTCGGTCGCGGCCGCCAACGGTTTCGGCGACGGCGAGGCGATTCCGTTGTCGCTGCTGGCCGTCACGGCGCGGCTGATCTCGGTGACCAGCCCGCTGCCGCTCTCCGTCGATTTCGAGGGCGGCTATGCCCTCGAGCCGGATGCCGTCGCCACCAATGTCGAGAAGATCATGGATCACGGCGCCATCGGCATCAATTTCGAGGATCAGGTGATCGGCGGCCGCGGCGTGCATCCGATCGACATCCAGTCGGCCCGTATCAGCGCCATCCGCGAGATGGCGACGCGGCGCGAAATGCCGCTCTTCATCAATGCCCGCACCGATCTCTTCCTGCAGGAAAGCGATACCGCGCATCATCAGCTCCTGCTGGATGAAGCCTATCGCCGCGCCGATGCCTTTGCCGAGGCCGGCGCCAGCGGCTTCTTCGCGCCCGGCCTTGTCGATGCGGACCTGATCCAGGCGCTCTGCGATCGCTCGCCGCTGCCGGTCAATATCATGGTGCGCCCGGCAACGCCGGACAACGACACCATGGCGAGCCTCGGCGTCAGCCGCATCAGCTATGGCCCGGCGCCTTATCGCGCTGTGATGGGCATGCTGAAGAGCGAGGCGGAAGCCGTTTATCAGCAGGATTGATCAGGCGGCCAGCGCTCCGCACGGATGACGGCGGGGCGCCCGAGTCCCCCTCAGGGAACGATCAGCGTGCCGGCGCCCTCGGTGAAGATTTCGAGCAGGACGGAATGGGCGGTCTTGCCGTTGAGGATGACGACGCCCTGCACGCCGGCCTTGATGGCATCGATGCAGGTCTCGACCTTGGGGATCATGCCGCCGGAAACCGTGCCGTCGGCGATCAGCGCGCGGGCCTGGGCGACGGAGAGTTCCTTGATGAGCTCGCCCTGCTTGTCGAGCACGCCCGGAACGTCGGTGAGGAAGAGCAGGCGGGTGGCGCTGAGCGCGCCGGCGATCGCGCCGGCGAAGGTGTCGGCGTTGATGTTGTAGGTGGCGCCGTCGCGGCCGGGAGCGACCGGAGCGATGACCGGGATCATTTCCGACTTGGCGAGCAGGTCGAGCAGCGTGCGGTCGACTTCGACCACTTCGCCGACGAAGCCGAGATCGAGCACGCGCTCGATGTTGGAATCCGGGTCCTTGACGGTCTTGTGCGCCTTTTCGGCGAAGACCATGTTGCCGTCCTTGCCGCAAAGGCCGATTGCCCATTCGCCGGTCTGGTTGATCAGCGCGACGATTTCCTTGTTGATCGAGCCGGCCAGCACCATTTCGACGATCTCGACCGTCTTCTGGTCGGTGACGCGCAATCCGCCCTCGAATTTCGATTCGATGCCCATCTTCGTCAGCATGGCGCCGATCTGCGGGCCGCCGCCATGAACGACGATCGGATTGATGCCCGATTGCTTGAGGAGCGCGATATCCTCCGCGAACGCTTTGCCGAGCTCGGCATTGCCCATGGCGTGGCCGCCATATTTCACCACGATGGTCTTGTTTTCATAACGCTGCATGTAGGGCAGGGCCTGGGCAAGCAGTCTGGCCTGGAGTTCGCTTTGGGCTTCGGACATGGGGCACCCCTCAGAATTGATCGCGGCCTTTTATCTCAAGTTTTTGACAGAGGGAATAATGATAACAAGATTACTTGTTGCCGCGTCACATCGTCTCCGCCGGGTTTCCTTGCGCGAGAGGGTCTTGAGACACCGCGCCCGGCCGGGAAGATGGTGCACTAGGAGGAATGCCCGATTGACAGCCGCATGGAAGAGTTGGAAGCTTCGTCCAATTCAGGCCGTTTATGACGGCTATGCCGGGAGCTGGGCTGCCGGGATTCGCACAGCGACTGCCGAGCCCCCACATACCATGCGTAGCTGGCTGCGCCAAAGCCTGATGAGACCGAGAGAGTGCATGGACCGATGAGTACGCCCGATCAAAGCAAGGGAGGCCGCTCCCGCGACGAAGTCCTGGCCGGAGAATATGTGCTTGGCGTATTGTCATTGGAAGATCGGCAAAAGGTCGAGCGACGGATGCGCGGCGATCGCCAGTTCGCCGCCATCGTCAGCCGCTGGGAGCAGAATCTTTCCGGCTTCAACGACGACTATGACATGGCCGCGCCATCGGCCGCGGTCTTTCCCAAGGCCGAAAGGCGCGCTTTTGCCCATGCCGCTTTCGGCGCCCATTTCTGGCACTCGCTGCTGCTTTGGCGCGCGATCGCCTTCGGCTCGCTGTTTCTCGCGGCCGGGGTCCTGGTGTTCACCCTCACCAACGGCACCCCGCAGCCGATGCCGGGCAAGCTGCTGACCGCGGCGCTTGCCGGACAGAATAGCCCCGTCAATCTCCTGGCGAATTACGATATTGCCAGCGGTCGATTGAAAGTCGCGCCGGTCGCCGCCGGCCAGCCCGGGGAAAAATCACTGGAACTCTGGCTGATCCGCGGCAGCGACCCGGCCGAAGCGCTCGGCATCCTGCCGCAGACCGGCGAAGGCGAGATCACCTTGCCCTCGGAAATTCATGGCCGGCTGACCGAGGGCGCGATCATCGCCGTCAGCGTCGAACCCTTCGGCGGCTCCCCGACCGGCAAGCCCACCGGCAACGTCATCGCGTCCGGAACCATCCGTCTGCCCTGACGATTTTCGCGAAAAGACCGAAGCCCGAATTCAGACGTCGATGCCGACCGTCAGGCCGATGGCCTCGCGCAGCTCCTCAAGGCCGACGCCTTTTTCGGAGGAGGTGGAGAGAATGCCGGGATAGGCGGCGGGACGCTTGCGGATCTTCTCGGCGGTGTCGGCAATCAGCTTCGGCAGACCCGCTTCCTTGATCTTGTCGGTCTTGGTCAGCACGATCTGATAGGAAACGGCCGCCTTGTCGAGCAGGGACAGCACCTCTTCGTCGTTCTTCTTGATGCCGTGGCGGCTATCGATCAGCACATAGACGCGCTTCAGCGTCGCCCGGCCGCGCAGATAGTCGAAGACCAGCTTCGTCCAGGCATCCACCTGTTCCTTCGGCGCCTGCGCATAGCCATAGCCGGGCATGTCGACCAGGGCCATCGGCGGCAGATCGGCGCCTTCGCCGGAAAAGCCCTCGGGAACGAAATAGTTGAGTTCCTGGGTGCGTCCCGGCGTGTTGGAGGTGCGCGCCAGGCCCTTGTGTCCCACAAGCGCATTGATCAGCGATGATTTGCCGACATTCGAACGGCCGGCGAAAGCCACCTCGAGCGGCCCCTCCGGCGGCAGGAACTTCATCGACGGCACGCCGCGAATGAAGATCCACGGACGCCCGAAAAGCGGTTTGTCGTCTTTTGTCGTCTGATCTGCCATGCTGCTTCAGGTCTTTTGCTTGATTTGATGGTCTGGCTTCGGGGTTTTGTCCGCGAAAGTCAAGTTTTGATCGAGATGTGCGGCCGCCACAAAGAAAAGCCCCGCCGGAGCGGGGCTTTTGTCATCATTTCGATGGCGCCGGTTTTCGTTTGAAGAGGCCCTTCAGATTGTCGAAGAGTTCCACCTTCACGCCGTGGCGCTTCATGATGATCGACTGCTGGATGACCGAGAGCGTGTTGTTCCAGGCCCAGTAGATCACGAGGCCGGCCGGGAAGCTTGCCAGCATGAACATGAACACCAGCGGCATCCAGTTGAAGATCATCGCCTGGGTCGGGTCCGGCGGCGTCGGGTTCATGCGCATCTGCAGGAACATGGTGATGCCCATGATCAGCGGCCAGACGCCGAGATGCAGGATGGTCGGCGCCGTGAACGGCAGCAGGCCGAACAGGTTGATGATCGAGGTCGGATCGGGCGCGGAAAGGTCCTGAATCCAGCCGAAGAACGGCGCGTGGCGCATCTCGATGGTGATGTAGATCACCTTGTAGAGCGAGAAGAAGATCGGGATCTGCAGGAGCACGGGCCAGCAGCCGGCGATCGGATTGATCTTCTCTTCCTTGTAGAGCTGCATCGTCGCCTGTTGCAGCCCCATGCGGTCGTCGCCGAACTTGGCCTTCAGCTCCTCCATCTTCGGCTGCATGCGCTTCATGTTCGCCATCGAAGCATATTGCTTGCTGGCGAGCGGGAAGAACAATGCCTTGACGACGATCGTCGTGCAGAGGATCGCGACGCCGAAATTGCCGAAGTAGCGGAAGAAGAAGTCCATCAGCTTGAACATCGGCTTGGTGATGAAATAGAACCATCCCCAGTCGATCAGGCGGTCGAAGCGCGGGATCGAATAGCTCGTCTCGTAGCGGTCGATGACCGGCACTTCCTTGGCGCCGGCAAAGACGAGGCTCTTTAGTTCCTGCGACTGGCCGGGCGCGATGGTGACGGCATCCTGCTTGTAGTCGGCCTGGTAGCGCGGCTGTCCATCGGCGAAATGCGAGAAATGCGCGTCATAGGCGGTCGACTGCGGCGGCACGATGGTGGCGGCCCAGTACTTGTCGGTGATGCCGAGCCAGCCGCCGGTCGCCTTGGCCGGATTGACGGCTTCCTTTTCGGTCGCGGTATATTTCGTCTCGACCAGGCCGTCGTCGCCGATGACGCCGATGAAGCCTTCATGCAGGACATAGGCCGACGGCGTCGTCGGCTTGTTGTAGCGGGTCACGCGGCCGTAGCTCGACAGCGACACCGGCGCCTGGCCGGCATTGGCGATCTTGTCGGTGACCGTGAACATGTAGCGTTCGTCGACCGAGATGGTGCGGGTGAAGGTGATGCCCTTGTCATTGGTATAGGAGAGCGTCACCGGCGTCGTTTCGGTCAGCTTGCTACCGCTCGAAAGCGTCCACACCGTCGAAGGGCCGGGAACGGCGCCGGTCGTATCGCTGCCGACATAGCCAAGCTCGGTGAAATAGCCGTCCTTGGTGTCGGCCGGGCTGAACAGGGTGATGATCGGGCTGCTCTTGTCGACCGTCTCATGATAGGCCTTGAGCCTCAGGTCGTCGAGGCGGGCGCCTTCCAGGTTGATGGAGCCCAGCAGCGCCGGCGTGTCGATGGCGACGCGCGCGGAGGACGTCTTGGCGATCGATTGATCGTGCGTGAGCGTCGTCGGCGCGGTCTGGCCGCTCGACGGCGCCGCGCCGCTCACAGCGGCATCCGCGGGCGCCTGCGTCGTCGGCTGGACCTGCTGCGTCTGCTGCTGCGCCTTGGCGGCGAGCTCGGCCTTGCGCTGCGCCTCGAGGCGCGGGTTCATGTAGAAAAACTGCCAGCCGAGAACAATCAGCACAGACAGGGCAATTGCTATGTAGTAATTGCGTTTGTTTTCCATCATACTTTCCTGGAGCGGTCCGTCTCCGGCCGTTTGTTCCTCGGCCTGGATTCGATCCGTTGGGCGAGTTCGCTCGCCAGTTTCTCGAAAGGTGCGGTCAGCACATCGCGCCGCGCGACAACCACATAGTCGTGTCCGGGCTGCATTGCAAACACGCCATGAAGCCGCACGGCCTCTTTCAGCCTGCGCCGCATGCGGTTGCGTTCCACCGCGTTGCCATGTTTTTTGGTAACGGTAAAACCGACGCGCGGTTCTGCGTCGGGAAGCTTGCGGTCCAGTACTTCGATCAGGAAGAGACTTCCCTTGCGCTTTTCGCCTTGGCGGACTGCAAGAAACTGCGGCCGGCTTTTCAGCCGCCCGACAGTCTTTTTGGATCGTTCATTCGTCAATTCGCCCGCCATCTATCGGGCATTCCGGCCCTTAGGCCGAAAGACGCTTGCGACCGCGGGCGCGGCGGGCGGTAAGAACCTTACGGCCGCCCTTGGTGGCCATGCGCGCACGGAAGCCGTGACGACGCTTGCGGACAAGCTTGGATGGTTGATAGGTACGCTTCATTTATTTAAACACCGCGGAGTGCGGCCCTTCTTGAGCTTTGCCTTAAAAGCAAGGAGCGTTGTTGATTTTGGCGAACGGACTTTGGCCCGCAAATGCAGGCTCCATGACCGGACGTGCGCGGGCTTATACGGATGACGGCCCTGGAAGTCAATTATACCGCTGCAGATTCCTGGAAATCCGGCTTTTGGCTGTATGCGGAGGATGTCCCGCGACCGCGCAGCGCGGCCAGGCGCCCCAGATGGCCGATCAGTCCGCCATAAATTCGTATTTTATAATATTTAAAAAACAAGATACCAATAATTCAATAAGTTATTAGAAGTGTTCATCAAATAATAGTCCGGACGGAGCAATATAACATTAATGTTTTTAGTCGATATTTAGGGGTATTCGCGGCAAGCTTATGTTTTTGAGGAGACGGCTTCCGCAGGCTGGAGGCATATCCTTGAAGATCCGTGGTAAAATCAATCTGCTCGTAAGTGTAATGGCCGGTTCGGCGCTGTTGATCGGCCTCACTGCACTTTACGCGGTCAGTCAATATGGGCAGCAGTTGCGAACCTATGAGCAGGCGGCGAGCCGCGCCTATATGGGTGAACGTCTCAACCGTTTCGTGACGGCCGTTGTCATGGAATCGCGCGGCATCTATGCCTCGGCCTCTTCCAAGGATGCCAAGGGCTTCGCCGACGGGCTGATGAAGGATCTCGACGAGATTGACCGGGTGCTGGCCGCCTGGTCTCCGCTGGTGCCTGCGGCACAGAAGGCGGACTTCGTCAAATTGCAGGATCGCTCCCAGGAATTCCGGACGTTCCGGACCGAGACGGCAAGGCTCGGCGTGGCGGAGGGGCCGGAAGCCGCCAGCAAGCAGGGCAACAATGACGCCAACCGCGCCAATCGCAAGGCTTTCCAGGCTGAAATCGACGCCGTCGTCCAGACCGACAAGGCCGGGCTTGCGACCGTCAGCGACAATATCGATGCCTTCCAGCAGACGATTTTCTGGGTCGTGCTCGGGATGATGGTCGCGGGCATCGCTGCCGGTGTCGGCCTTGGCATCTATATCGGCACCGCGCATCTGAGCCGTCCGATCCGCAAGGTGACGGAAGCCATCAAGCAGGTGGCGGACGGTCAGTTCGACGCCGAAGTGCCCTTTGCCGGCCGCACCGACGAAATCGGCGAGATGGCCGCTGCCGTCGATGTCTTCAAGCAGAACGGCCAGGCCGTGCGTCGCATGAACGCCGAGGAAACGGCAATGCGCGCCAGGAGCGACGAGCTGCAGACGGACATGTCGCATGTCGTGGCCGCCGCCGCCGCCGGCAACTTCGGCCAGCGTATCAATAGGGATTACGACGATGCGAACCTCAATCGCTTCGCCGGCAATATCAACGAACTGCTGGCAAGCGTCGATACCGGCGTCAATGAGGTCCGCCGCGTGATCGCAAGCCTCGCCGAGGGCGATCTCACCCAGATCATGCGTGGCGAATTCCAGGGCGCCTTTGCCGAGCTGCAGCAGAACGTCAACACGACCTTCGCGACCCTCAAGGACACCATGCGGGAGGTGCGCGAGACGACGGGCTCCATCAACGTCAACACCAGCGAGCTGGGTCATGCCAGCGATGATCTCTCGCGCCGCACCGAACAGCAGGCTGCGGCCCTGGAGGAAACATCGGCGGCGCTCGATGAAATCACCGCCGTCGTGCAGAATTCGACGGAGCGGGCGCGTGAGGCGAGCGTCATGGTGACGGAAGCCAAGGAGGATGCGGCGCATTCGGGCACCGTGGTCCGCAATGCCGTCGACGCCATGGGGCGCATCGAGCAGGCCTCGCGCGAAATCAGCCAGATCATCGGCGTCATCGACGAGATCGCCTTCCAGACCAACCTTCTGGCGCTGAACGCCGGCGTCGAGGCCGCGCGTGCCGGCGAGGCCGGCAAGGGTTTTGCCGTCGTTGCCCAGGAAGTGCGCGAGTTGGCACAGCGTTCCGCCACCGCCGCCAAGGACATCAAGTCGCTGATCGGCAAATCCGGCGACGAGGTGCAGGTCGGCGTGAAACTGGTGCGGGCGACCGGCGAGGCGCTGGCGGCCATCGAGGCGCGGGTCCTGAAGATCAACGATCACATTCATTCGATCGCGACCGCGGCCCGCGAGCAGTCGACCGGCTTGACCGAGGTCAACAAGGCGGTCAACCAGATGGATGAGGTGACGCAGCGCAACGCGGCCATGGTCGAGGAAACCTCCGCGGCCACCCATCGTCTTTCGGGGGAGGCCGACGGGCTTGTTCGCCTCGTCGCCCGCTTCAGGGTCGATGCCGGCGGTGCGTTCGCCCCGGCGGCCGCCCGCCCCGAGACCCATCGCCCCGTCGCTTCGCCGGCGCATCGCATGATCGGCCAACTCGCCAATGCCTTCGGCGGCAACGCGGCAGCGGCAGCGCAGGACATCTGACCGGATGAGGCAAGACCGGAAGGGGTGCAGCCGCTCCTCTCCGGTCTTGCGGCAATCCTTCCGCCCTGCCGGCATGGAAGCGATTGGAAATTGCGCCACAATCCCCTATTATCCGGTTTCGATATGTCGTCATCAGATCGCTTTGCAGCAAAGCGGGACAGCCGGAAATGGATAGTGGGCAGGATAGCAATGTCGGCAAGGCCAGCACGGCCGAAGCCCGTGGGCATGCCCCTTTCTGCCGTCCGACAGGCATTTTCGGCGGCCTGTCCGGCAAGCTTCTGATCCTCACCGTCGGTTTCATCCTGCTTGCGGAAGTGCTGATCTTCGTTCCCTCGGTCGCCAATATGCGGCTGCGCTGGCTTGAGGACCGGCTGAATACGGCCGCCGCCGCCGCCATCGTCATCGACGCCCTGCAGCCGGCCGAATTGCCCCGCGCGCTGCAGAAGGAAACGCTGATGGCGACGGGCACGCGCGCCATCGTCCTGCGCAAGGATGGAACCTCGCGGCTGCTCGCGACCGCCGAGATGCCGGCCTCCGTCGACGAGCAATATGATCTGAGCGATGTCTCGCAGCCGACCGCGATCCGCGACGCGCTGGACACGCTGCTGTTCGGCGGCAACCGCATCATCCGCGTTTTCGGTCCCGTCGGCGGAGACGCCGGCACCGGCATCGAGGTGGTGCTGAAGGATACGCGCCTGCGCAACGCCATGCTCGCCTATTCCGGCAGCGTCTTCCTGATGTCGATCCTGATTTCGCTCTTCACCGCGACGCTGATCTTTTTCGCCATCAACCGCATGATGATCCGGCCGATCCGCCGGTTGACCGACAGCATGCAGGCCTATTCCGACGATCCGGAAGATCCGGGCCGCGTCCTCGTGCCGGATGGCGGGCGCGACGAGCTTGCCGTGGCCGGCCGCCATCTCGCCTCCATGCAGTCCCAGTTGCAGAAGACGCTGAAGCAGCAGAAGAACCTCGCCGCCCTCGGCCTTGCCGTGTCGAAGATCAACCATGACATGCGCAATATCCTGTCGGCGGCGCAGTTGATGTCGGACCGTCTGGTCGATGTCGACGATCCCATGGTCAAGCGCTTCGCGCCGAAACTGCTGCGCACCATCGACCGCGCCGTCGGTTATACGACGGAAGTGCTGTCCTTCGGCCAGGCCTCCGAATCGGCGCCGCGCCGCCGGCGCGTGCTGCTGATCGAGCTGATCGGCGAGGTGCGAGACATCCTGGCGATCGACGCCGACAGCGGCATCGAGTTCATCGAGCAGGTGGGGCAGGATCTGGTTGTCGACGCCGACAGCGAGCAGCTCTTCCGCGTCATCCACAATCTCTGCCGCAATGCCCTTCAGGCCTTGATCGCCTTCGGCGACGCCGAGCCGGACAGCGTTCGCCGCATCACGGTCGCCGCACACAGGATCGGCAGCGTCGTCAGCATCACCGTCGACGACACCGGCCCGGGCATGCCGCGAAAGGCGCGGGAAAACCTCTTTACCGCCTTCCGCGGCTCCGCCCGCTCCGGCGGCACCGGTCTCGGCCTGGCCATCGCCCGCGAACTGGTTCTCGCCCATGGCGGCACCATCGCTTTGGTGGAAAAACCCGCCGCCGGCACGCAGTTTCGTATCGAAATCCCCGACCGCCCGGTTTCGCTCGATGATTACCGCAGCCGAAGCGCGCATGAAAAGTGAGCCGTTTCAGCCACTTCGCTGCATCTCGCGAGAAAATCGCGATCTTTTTCACAAACCCACTTGCATTCCCCTAAAGGACGCTTTAGAGAACCGCCCACGCCAACGGTTTCTTCCGTTTCGGCCACGCACCCGTAGCTCAGCTGGATAGAGCACCAGACTACGAATCTGGGGGTCAGGAGTTCGAATCTCTTCGGGTGCGCCATTTTCCCCTTACGAATCAGATTGTTATCTAGCGTTTCCGGCGCGGATGGTTCCTGCGTTTCCGATGCGTTCTTGACGCCTTCATGCGCTCCGCGAAGCGCGCCGGCATGGCGCGCGCAAGACTATTCGCCCTTTGGAATTCCGTTTTTCCGGGCACGCGGCGCACCGTTGCACGCGGGCAAAATGGAAAGCACGGCGTTGCCATGACGCGAGCCGACCGGGCGCGCCGTTATCTGTATGGTATTGCAGCACTATAGTCAGTTTACTTTGCCCGAACTCAAAAGACACAGGAGAGTCTTGTCGGCGCAAGGAAGAGCCATCATGCCAATATGAAGTGAATCAATCTCCATTTCGCTGGAGATTAGGGTCAGTGCCCAGGATCGCATGTTTCGAAGGAGCAAGGGGCTGTTCGTTCGAAATCCGTCGTAAGACGAGGCGACGTCACTGGCGATCTATCCGTGCTTTAGAGCAATTCCAGGAAAAGTGCGAAGCGGTTTTCCGTCCGGAATGCGTAAAAACAAAGAGATAGAGCGGGAAAGCGATTCCGTGAAACGCTGAACCGCTCTAGGGGGCGTGCCGTGGAGCGTTGGTTGTTGATTTCCAACTGCAATACATATGGGCTTGCGCGTTCACTGCAGTTGCTCAGCAACAGCTTTGATCTCGATTGCGTAAACGTATGGCATTTTCGCAGGAGCGTTGAAGACTACCGGGACAAGATCCCGACCTATGACAGGGTCATCATCAATCCCGAGGTCGAGCTGTCGGCCTATAATTTCTCGTCGGTGCGAAATCTGAACAAGATCCCCAACGTGGAATTCGATGCCTATCATCCGGACTTTTGTTTCGCCGGCGCAAATGGCGAGCGCTTTTACAAACCCCTGGCGGCCAGCCAGTCGATGATCGTTCTTGCGGCTTTCCAATCGGGTTTCAGCATTGAGAAAACGCGAAAGCTCTTTCGCCGCGACATCTTCGAGCAATGCGGCTTCTTCTCGCGCTGGGAGCCAGCGAGAGACCGGCTCATTTCCAGCTTTGCCGCTTTTGGCATGGATATCTCCAATCCCTTCCGGCGTTGGACGCGGGGCGAGGCCTTCATGCATAGTCTGGGGCATCCGAAGGCGCGCCCGATCTTCGACATTGCCCGCATCTTTCTCAAGAACCGTGGCGTCGAGATCAACAAGACGGACCTCGTGCCCTTCGATACGATCGTGGATGGCGCATGCCTTCCGGTCTATCCGGAGATCGGCGAACTCTTCGGGGTCAGCGGTTCCTACATGTTCAAGCTTCCCGGCGAGTACCGGCTGATCTCGCTGGAAAAATTCATCGAGCTCAGCTTCGAGACGTATTCGCAGCACCCGGCGGATGAAATCACCGTCGAGCCGGGCTTTCGTGCCCGTTTCAACCGCGTCAAGCAGGTCATAGTGGAGGCAGATGCATGAGCAACCCATATTCCACGATCAATGATTATCAGTTGTGGCGGCGGTCCGTTGCGCGTGTGGAAACCCATATGTTCGATCCGATCGTCAACCCGCGGTTCAAGATCGACAAGGACGTCAAGGTCGCGACGGCCGGCAGCTGCTTTGCGCAGCATATCTCGCGGCAGATCCAGCGCATCGGGTTTCATTATTTCATCGCTGAAAAGGGAGAGGGCCTATCCGACGCCGAACAGTCCAAGCGCAATTTCGGTGTTTTCTCCGCGCGCTACGGGAACGTCTATACCGCTGCGCAGCTGCTGCAGCTCTTCGAGGAGGTCTTCGAGGATCGTGTGCCCGCCGAGCAGGCCTGGCTGCGCAAGGACGGCAAGTTCGTCGATCCGTACCGTCCCCAGATCGAGCCGGACGGATATGATACCGTCGACGCCGTCATCGAGGCGCGTCGTTTACATCTTGAGGCCGTGCGGTCGGTCTTTCTCGAGTCCGATGTCCTGGTTTTCACGCTGGGGCTGACGGAATCATGGAGATCGAAGGCGGATGGCTCCATCTTTCCCCTGGCACCCGGCGTCACCGCCGGATCATTTGACCCGGCGCAATACGAATTCGTCAACTTCACCGTGGACGAGGTCGATCGCCATCTGTCGCTGTTCCTCAAGAAATTGAAGGAGGTCAATCCGCGCGTAAGGGTGCTGCTCACCGTCTCGCCGGTGCCTCTGGTGGCGACTTACGAGAACAGGAATGTCCTGGTCTCGACGACCTACAGCAAGGCCGTTCTGCGCGTGGTCGCCGAACAGATGCTGTCGCGCTTCGACTGGGTCGATTATTTCCCCTCCTACGAGATCATCACCGGCAGCTATGCCGGGGGGCTCTATTACGAAGACGACTATCGCGAGGTCAATCATCTCGGCGTGGCGCATGTGATGCGGTGTTTCGTCAGAAACTATGTTTCGCAGCCGAGCGGCGAACCCGTTGCCAAAGCGACCATGCTGCCTGTGCCGGACGTCGAATACCAGAATGTGGTGTGCGATGAACGCGAGATCGACATGGTGCGCCCTTGAGGACCGCTGTGTGAACGCCGGCCTCGTTGAAGACAGGCCTTTTCATTTCGCAAGGCATCGTCCAGCGCCTGTCGGGATCTGCCTGCCAGTTGGCTATCGTTGGAGCTTGCCTTGGAAGCATGGTTGATCATTTCGAATGCCCAAACGCTCGGCCTTGCCAATTCGATGCGGCTGCTCAGCAATGATATCAGGATCGATCAGGCCGATGTCTGGACGCTGCGCGGCAATCTCGACAAGTTCTCCGAGACCATTCCGACCTATGATCGGGTGGTCATCCATCCGCAGATCGAGCATGGATTTTGCGATTTCTCGGCAGCGAAACAACTGAGCCGAATCCCATCCATCCAATTCGACGCCTATCATCCCGACGTTTGCTTCGTAACGGCGCGACGACAGCTCCTCAACGGTCCGATCGGCGCCTATCAGTCGATGATCGTCCTGGCGGCCTTTCAGCTGGGCTTGGATGTGGAGAAAACGCGCAGGCTGTTTCGACGCGACATATTCGAGCGATGCGGCTTTTTCTCTCGGTGGGAAGGCGAACGCAAACAGCTTCTGGAACGCTTTGCCGCGCACGGGCTCGATATGTCCGCGCCGTTTCGGGCCTGGTCGCGCGGCGAAAGCTTCATGTATGGGATCGACCATTCCAAGGCCCGCCCCATTCACGACATCGCGCATGTCTTCCTGCAGCAATGCGGCATCGAGACCAATCAAACCGATATCGTGCCGGCAGATACGATCATGGTCGGCGCCTGCTTTCCGGTCTATCCCGAAGTGGCGGAAACACTGGGAGTGGAGGGCTCCTATATGTTCAAGCCGCACAAGGAATACAAACTGCTCTCGCTGGAAGCCTTCATCGAGCAGAGTTTCGCCGCCTATGCGAAATATTCTCTCGAGGAGATCGCGCCGGACGCGCGCTTTGCCGAGCGCTGCGATCGCGTCAAATCGGTGATCGCGGCCGAAAAACGGCAGTGATCCAGGACGCGCCGGAAGCGAACCCGAAAGATCGCGACCCGCTCTAGGAGCGAATCCGTCCCGCTCCGCCGGGCGGAGGCTTCATATCCTCGTCATGCGTCGTCTTCAGCGGAATTTCCGGCAGGAAGAGCAGCGCGATCAGCGCCAGCGCCACGATGACGGTTCCGGTGGCGAAGGTCATGGCGATGGCGTGGCGATAGAGCGCGATTGCCGCCGCATGAGCCTCCGGCGAGGCGGTGGCAAGCTGCTTCAAGCCACCTTCGGTCAGCGAGGACATGTCGAGCCCGCCGGATGAGCCGGCTACCTTTTGCACGCGATAGGCCAGGATGGCGCCGGAGCCGGTGACGCCGATCAGCCCGCCGAGCGAGCGGAAGAAGGCGAGCGTCGCCGTGCCGACGCCGCGATGGGCAAGGGGCAGGGCATTCTGCACCGCGACCGTCATGGTCGGCATCACCAGCCCGAGCCCCAGGCCGAGCGCAAAGATCGGAGGCTCGATGATGACGAACCCCTGGCTGGTCGCGATTGCCCAGGCAAGCGTGGCAAAGGCTGTCGTCGCAAGGCCGAGGCCGCAGAGCTGGGCCGGCTTGTAGCGGCCGGAGCGCTGCAGCAGCACACGGCCGTTGAGCATGGACGAGATGACGAAGCCGATCATCAACGGCCCCGTCAGGAAGCCGGAATGCGAGGGCGTGACGCCCATCACCATCTGGAAGAACAGCGGGAAGAACAGGGTCGCCCCGAGCATGCCCATGAAGGTCAGGGCCAGCACGAGGCAGGCGATGACGAACAGGCGGCTGCGGAAGAGCGCGGGCGGCAGCACCGGCTCGGGCTCATGCCTGATGTGGAAGACGAAGAGAATGCCGAGGACAAGGGCCGCGGCGGCAAGGCCGAGACTTTGCGGCGAGTTCCAGGCCCATTCGTTGCCGCCGAGCGCCAGCGTCAGCAGGAAGCTGGTGGTGCAGGCGGTCAGCAGCACGGCGCCGAGATAGTCGATGCGGCGGTTGCGCACCTGATGCGGCCGCTTCAGGGCGCGGCCGATCATGATGAGCGCCACCGCGCCGATCGGCAGGTTGACGTAGAAGATCCAGTGCCAGGACAGCAGATCGGTGATGACGCCGCCGGCAATCGGGCCGATGACGCTGCAGACCGCGAAGACGGCGGCGATCGAGCCCTGGTTGCGGCCGCGCCTGGCCGGCGGCACCAGATCGCCGATGATGATCTGCGCCAGCGGCAGCAGCCCGCCGGCACCGATGCCCTGGATGGCGCGGAAGAGGATGAGCTGCAGCAGCGTCTGCGCCATGCCGCTGAGGATCGAGCCGAGCAGGAAGATCAGGATCGCGGCATAGATCATCGGCTTGCGGCCATATTGATCGCTGAGCTTGCCGTAGAGCGGCATGGTGCTGGTCGAGGCCAGCACATAGGCGCTGACGACCCAGGACAGATGCGTGACGCCGCCGAGATCGCTGACGATGCGCGGCAGCGCGGTGGCGACGATGCTCTGGTCGATGGCCGCCAGACCGAGGACGATCATCAGGCCGAGGATGACGGCGCGGATCTCACGGCGATCCGGCGCTTCGCTGTCGCCCGGTGTCGGCTGCGGAGCGGTTTGCTGTGCCTCTGCGGTCATTGTCCGATCTCTCCGAGCGGGCCGATGGCGGCGCGGATGGCGGCGCGCGCCTCGGGGGAGAGTTTCGAAAGCTCGGCAGCGAGCCAATCCGTTCGCTTCTGCTTTATGCCTTGGATCAGGGCCTGTCCCTTGTCGGTGGCGATCAGGCCACTGCGTCGCCGGTCTTCCGGGTCGGGCGCGGAGCGGGTGACGAGGCCTTCGCGCTCCATCGCCTTGATGTGCCCCGATATCGTCGGGCCGCGCAGGTTCTCCAGACGCGCCAGCGCCGCAACCCCAATGCCCGGCTGCTGGAGGATGGCGACGAGAAGAAGCGCCTGCAGCGGCGAGATACCGGGCTCATCGTTTTCACGCCGCAATTGCCGATAGAGGCGGTGCAGGGCGGGACGCAATGCTTCGGCAAGCGCCATGGCCTCTTCAAGTTCCGGAAGATCTCTGCTGTCGTGCATGGCGATCCATATAGATAGGTAGGTTTCCTATCTATATCGGTATATCACCTTTCGGGGCCACGCAAGCGGTCGAGTGTCGCGGAACCTTTTTCAATCATGACGTGTTTTCTTAGGGCGTCGGGAGTTGAGAGGAGAATGACCGTGAAGCGACTTTTGACGGCGGTGACTGCCACCGCCCTGAGTGCCTTGATGGCAGTGTCGTCCATCGATCCGGCAGCCGCCGGCCCGATCCAGCCGATGCCGCAGCCATTGGCGTTGCAAACAACCAGTCAGGCCAATGGCGTGACGGAGGTGCAGTATCGCCATGACCGGCGCTATCGTCCGCGTCCGCATTACCGGCCCCACTATCGCCCCGGCTATTGGCATGGCCATCGCGGCTATCGTTATGCGCGCCCGGGTTATCGGCGCTATCATGATGGCCGGTGGTATCCGCTGGCGGCCTTCACGGCGGGTGCGATCATCGCAGGTGCGGCCGCGCGTCCCGCCTATGGGAACGCGCATGTGCGCTGGTGCGCCAACCGCTATCGCTCGTATCGCGTATCCGACAATACCTACCAGCCGACCAACGGCCCGCGCCGGCAATGCGTCGGCCCGTAATATCGGCATGAGAAACCCCTCCTCGCTGTCGCGGGGAGGGATGCCGTGCCGATACGGCATTTTCGATCCCGTCGATTTCCCTTTGTCCCACCGCTTTTGTCCTTCGGCTTTTGGCGGTGGATTGCGAGCGGCTGGGTGATGAAGTGACCCACAGGCGCCGCGGAGCTTCGAAAAAAACTTAGCCGACGACAATATTTGCATTAAATGCAAAAATGCAATAATTAAAAATATGCATTGATATTGATGAGCGATTCGGCGATATCGGCATGGCAATGCCGGCCTGCCTTCGAATTGCCATGCTGTTCATGCCCTGATCGCGCCACATTCGATGTTTCCCGATATTTCCGACCACAGATGGACCCCCGCGGAATGACGACAAAGACGACATGCTCCGACTTCGTTCAGTTCTTCCGTTCCTGGGTGAGCGATCCCATGCGCGTTGCCGCGATCGCGCCATCCGGCGAGCGCTTGGCCAGGCTGATGACGCAGGAGATCGAGCCTGTCGGTGGTCCGGTTCTGGAGCTTGGCCCCGGCACCGGCGTTTTCACGCGCGCCCTTTTGACCCGAGGCATTGCCGAAAGCGACCTGACGCTGATCGAGTTCGGCGAGGAGTTCGCCGTTCAGCTACGTGGCCGTTTTCCTCAGGCGCGCGTGGTGCGCATGGATGCGGCCGAGCTTGCCGAATGCGGCCTGTTCGCGGATGCGCCTTTCGGGGCGGTGGTCAGTGGCTTGCCGCTGCTCTCCATGCCTCCGGAGAAGGTTGCCGCCATCGTCGGCGGCGCCTTCGCGACGCTGCGGCCGGATGGCGCCTTCTATCAGTTCACCTATGGGCCGCGTTGTCCCGTGCCGCGGTCGATCCTCAACCGCCTCGGCTTGAAGGCGACGCGCATCGGCGGCACCGTGCGTAACATCCCGCCGGCCGGGGTCTACCGGATCTCGCGCGGAGCATCGCTGGAAGTCTCGATCGACGGTCCCGAATATCGCAGCAGGAACGGGGATGCGGGAATCGCCGCTTACGCGGTCGGCACCGGCACGGCCGATGCGGGGAGGCCGGAAGCATAACGGGGTCGTTGATGGCGGATGAGAAAGAGGACGACGGCCAGGTGAAGGAAGGCCGGCGCGAGCGCAAGCGTCGCCAGACGCGTGAACGCATCGAGGCGGCCGCGCTGACATTGTTTCTGGAACGCGGTTTCGACGGTACGACGATCGAGGACATCACCGAGGCCGCCGACGTCTCCAAGCGCAGCTTCTTCGATTATTTCCCCAGCAAGGAAGAGGTCGTCTTCGCCTGGCAGGACAGCTTCGCCGACGAATTGAGCAGCGCCGTCGCGGCCCAGCCCGAAGAGGCATCGACCGTCGAAGTCATCGAGGCCGCCGTCAACGCGGCCCTTCATGCCGCAATCTCGGACCCGAAGCATCTCGCCATCGCCGCCTTGATCCATGATACACCGGTGCTTCGCGCCCGCGATCAGCTCAAATATGCCAAGCTGGAACGGAAGCTGGCGGACGCGCTCCATGCCCGCTGCCGCGGCGGCGACGAGCGTTTTCGGTTGACACTCCTGTCGGCCGCCGTGGTCAGCATGCTGCGCATCGGCGGCGAGCGCTGGAGCGAAAATCGTCAGGACATTGCGCTGCAGGATTTTGCCCGTCATCTGTTTGACGAATTCTGGGCAGGGATTGCCGAACTCGGCGCGCAGGTGCGCGCTCACCGCGCCGATCGCTGATTGAGTGCCGGCGTCCGCGATGGACGGAAAGTCGCAGAAGCAGATTTCTGCTCATTGCATCCTCGAACCCTCCGACCCATCTCTGGTTAAGCCGAAGCGTCGTCGCCGTCTTTTGCGATGGGCTCGGTGCGCACAAAAGACCGGCCTGGCGCTCGAAAGAGCCTCCCGGCCTTCATCGATTTCAAAGCCAACGATATTTAGGGATGACAGTCATGACAGATTTAAACGCGGCCAAATCCGGCCAGTTCAAGATCGGCGGCGATCTCAGCGTCAATCGGCTGGGCTTCGGCGCGATGCGCGTCACCGGCGCCGGCATCTGGGGCGAGCCGGACGATCACGACGAATCCATCCGCACGCTCAAGCGCCTGCCGGAGCTCGGGATCGATTTCATCGATACGGCCGATTCCTATGGCCCCGACATCTCCGAGCGCCTGATCAAGGAAGCGCTCTATCCCTATCGCAGCCGCGTCGTCATCGCCACCAAGGGCGGCCTGACGCGCACCGGTCCCAATGTCTGGATTCCGCTCGGCCGTCCCGAATATCTGATCCAGCAGGCACATAAGAGCCTGCGCAATCTCGGCGTCGAGCAGATCGATCTCTGGCAGCTTCACCGCATCGATCCCAAGGTGCCGGCGGCCGAGCAGTTCGATGCCATCAAGTCGCTGATCGACGACAAGATCATCCGCCACGCCGGCCTGAGCGAAGTGTCGGTCGCCGACATCGAAGCGGCCTCGAAGCATTTCAAGGTGGCGACGGTGCAGAACCGCTACAATCTGGTCGACCGCACCAGCGAGGACGTGCTCGACTATTCGACAAAGCATGGCATCGGCTTCATTCCGTGGTTCCCGCTTGCCGCCGGCGATCTCGCCAGGGAAGGCTCGCTGCTCGACATCATCGCCAGGAAACATGGCGCCGCCCCGAGCCAGATCGCGCTTGCCTGGGTGCTGAAGCGCAGCCCCGTGATGTTGCCGATTCCCGGCACGTCGAAGGTCAAGCATCTCGAGGAAAACACGGCGGCCGTGAATATCACCCTGTCGGACGAGGAATTCTCGGCGCTCGACGCCGAGGGCAAGCGCGTCTTCGCCGCCGCTTAGAACAAGAGGATGGAATGCGGTTGATGACCGCGCGAATCATCATGACGGCGCTCTTTCGGCGCCGCCATGGTGCATTGCAGCGGAGAAAGGCTTGTTCCGGGCTGCAATAATGGCGGTTCACGATGATGTGAAGCGCGCATTTTTGCTTCTTCTGGCGGCAAAATACTTGCGCAGGAACCGATATCATGCGCGATTTGCAGCCTTTCCCGCGGATGTCGCCGAAAGCTATGCGAATGTCGCATTGCTGCAATGCGGAAGGCGGCCTGTTCATGGCGCGCGGGCGGCTATATCTAATCCCTCGAAGGCAGCGCATCTCCTCCTCCCAGCGCTCCTTCATTGATTGGCAACGCTCCTCCTCCTCCCTGTTGCCAATCCGGATCAAGAGCCCGATGCACCCTCCTCCCGCATCGGGCTCTTTCTTTTTCCGCTATTCGCGCAAGAGTTTTATCGCCCTCCGTTTCCCACCGTTGCTTGTTTGCCTCGCTCCCATGAATTAGCGCCGCGCCACCCGCAGAAGATCGGCAAGGGCGGCTTGCACCGTGGTCTTCGATGCTTAGAGTGGCGGCGATGTTGGAACTGAAGAGGGGTGGCATGATGCTGCGCGTGGACGATACAGGCCGATACGGAAAGGCGTTTTCCCGCGCCGTCGTCCTGGTGACCGTGCTTTCCCTGACCGCTTGCGGCGGCCGTCCGATCGGTGTCATGCAGCCTGTCGCCAAGACGGCTCCCGGTACGTCGAAGGTCGATCTGCTGGTCGCCACCACCCGCCTGCCGGATCAGGACCCGGCGATCCTGTTTTCCGGCGAACGCGGCAAGGGGCTGAAGGTGGATGCCGTCGGCATCTCGATCCCGCCGGAGGTCAACCGCAAGGTCGGGCAGGTGCAATGGCCGACCCGGCTCCCCGGCGACCCGCAGAAGAATTTCGTCACGACCTCCGTCCAGACGCTGCCGACCGAAACCGACGGACGCGCCTGGCTGCGGTCGCATCTGCCGGGGAACAAGCGCGTGCTGATCTTCGTGCACGGCTTCAACAATCGCTATGAGGAATCGGTCTATCGCTTCGCGCAGATCGTCCATGACAGCCATGCCGACGTCGCGCCCATCGTCTTCACCTGGCCGTCGCGCGCCAGCATTTTCGATTATGCCTACGACAAGGAAAGCGCCAATTATTCCCGCGATGCGCTGGAGGAACTGCTGCGTCGTGTGGCGGCCGATCCTTCTGTCGGCGACGTGACGCTGATGGCCCATTCCATGGGCACATGGCTTGCCGTCGAGGCCCTCCGGCAGATGGCGATCCGCCACGGCCGCGTCGCCCCGAAGATCAGGAACGTCATCCTGGCCTCGCCCGATCTCGACGTCGATGTCTTCGGCCAGCAATTTTCTGCTCTCGGTAAGGACAGGCCGCATTTCACCCTGTTCGTCTCGCGGGACGATCGGGCCTTGTCGCTGTCGCGCCGTATCTCCGGCAATGTCGACCGCCTCGGTCAGATCGACCCGACGGCCGAGCCCTATCGCAGCGAGCTGGAAAAGCAGGGCATCACCGTCCTCGATCTCACCCAACTCAAGACCGGCGACTCCCTGAACCACGGCAAGTTCGCCGAGAGCCCGGAGGTGGTCAGGCTGATCGGCGGCCGGCTCATCGAGGGGCAGACGATCACCGATTCCGATGTCGGCATCGGCGATGCGGTCGGGGCTGTCGCCATCGGCGCAGCGCAGACGGTCGGCAGTGCCGCCAGCGCCGCCGTCAGCGCGCCGATCGCCATCTTCGATCCGCGCACACGCCGCAATTACGGCGAACAGTTGCGCCGCCTTGGCGCATCGGCGGGCAATACCGTCGGCTCGGTCGGCGACAGTGTCCAGACCACCGGCAGCAACGTCGGTGCGGCGATCGGCCAATAGAGCAATTCCAGGCGCAAAAACCGCATAGCCAGATTTCCCGATCTGATATATCACAGATCATGCGCTCCGATTGAATGCCTGGGCGCGTCTGCGGATGGACTTGAGGAATGGACGCAAACAAGCGCACGGTCATCGTTGTCGGCGCCGGCATCATCGGTGCGGCGATCGCTCTGGAATTGCAGCGGCGCGGCCGCCAGGTGACGCTGGTCGACAGGAACCCGCCGGGTGAGGGCGCCTCCTTCGGCAACATGGCAAGCATCGCGCTCGATTTCGCCGCCGGTTCCGGCCCGTCGACCTGGCGCAAGATCCCCGGCTGGCTGCTCGACCCGGAAGGTCCCGTCTGGCTCAGGCCCTGCTATGCGCCGAAAATGCTGCCCTGGTTCCTGCGCTTCCTCGCCGCCGGCCGTCCGTCGCGGCTGCGGGAGATCGAGGATGCCGGCATGAGCCTGTCCCGTCACGCTCTTTCCGATTTCCGGGCGATGCTGGACGTCGCCGGTGCACCGGAGCTGATGACGGAGGAAGGTTGCCTCGCCATTTACGAGACCGAATCCGAATTCGCCGGCGACCGCGCCCATATCGAATTCATGCGGCGCTATGGCTTCGACCACCGAATTCTCTCCGGCGCTGAGATCCGCGACTACGAACCGGCCTTGTCGCCGGCCATCGCCAAGGCCGTGCTGCTGCCGGACAACAAGTCGGTCCGCAATCCCCATCAGCTTGTTCTCAAGCTGGTCGAGGCGGCAAAGGCTGAAGGCGCAATCTTCGCGCCCGGCGCCGCCCGGTCTGTCGAGCGCCAGGCGAATGGCGGCATCGCCGTGCTGCTGGAGGACGGCGGACGGCTGGAAGCCGACGATGTCGTCCTTGCCGCCGGCGTGCGCACGCGTTTCCTGGCTGCCGTCCTCGGCGAGCCGATCCCGCTCGAAACCGAGCGCGGCTATCACACGCAGATCATGCAGCCCGGCATCGCCATGCGTTATTCGGTCATCTGGCCGCGCCGCGCCTTCATGGTAACGCCGACGGCCGGCGGCATCCGCGTCGGCGGCAATGTCGAATTGGCCGGCCTCGACGCGCCGCCGGATTTCCGCCGCCCGCGCGTGCTGGTGCGGCATGCGCAGCGCGCGCTGCCCGGCCTGCAGGTGGAGGACGCCCAGGACTGGATGGGACATCGGCCGGCGCTGCCCGATACCATTCCGATCATCTCGCCGTCGTCGCGCATTCCCGGTGTCTGGTACGCCACCGGCCACGGCCATCTCGGCCTCACCTTTTCGGCGACGACAGCGAAGTTGATGGCCGATATGATGACCGGCGCGGCGCCTGCGGTCGACATGACCCCGTTCCGCATCAATCGCTACTAGGAAATACCCATGTCCACGATCGAAAAGCTTGTCGAACTGACCAACGGCGGCGACGGTCGCCACAAGGGATCGGAGTTGTCGAGATGAGATGGAAACGTACGATCCAGCTTCTGGACGTCCATTGTGAAGGCGAGATCGGCAAGGTCGCCATCGGCGGCGTGCCGAAAATCCCCGGCAACACGATCGCCGAGCAGCTCCATTGGCTGAATACCGACCCAAAGGGGCAGGAACTGCGCCGCTTCCTCGTGCTGGAGCCGCGCGGTGCGCCCATCGGCTCGGTCAACCTGCTTTTGCCGGCCAAGCATCCCGATGCCGATGCCGGCTTCGTCGTGCTCCAGCCCGACCAGGCGCATGCGAGCTCCGGGTCCAATTCCATCTGCGTGACGACGGCGCTGCTCGAATCCGGCATCGTCGAGATGAAGGAGCCGGAAACGGTGGTGACGCTCGACACCGCCGCCGGGCTGGTGCGCGCGACGGCCACCTGCCGCGACGGCCGCTGCGAGAAGGTGCGGCTGACCATGGTGCCATCCTTCGTGCATGAGTTGGACGTGGCGATCGACACGCCGCATTGGGGGCGCATCACCCTCGACCTCTGCTATGGCGGCATCTTCTACGCGCTGGTCGATGTCGGCCAGATCGGCCTGACGATCGAGAAGGCCAATGCCGCCGCGCTCGTTCAGGCCGGCATGGTGCTGAAGGAACTGATCAACCGCACGATCCCCGTCGTTCATCCGGAGATCCCCGCCATCTCCGGCGTGGCCTATGTGATGTTCCGCGATATCGATCCCGATGGTGCCATCCGAACCTGCACGACCATGTGGCCGGGCCGGGCTGACCGCTCGCCTTGCGGCACCGGCAATTCCGCCAATCTGGCAACGCTGCATGCGCGCGGCAAGGCCAAGGTCGGCGACGTCTTCAAGTCCCGTTCCATCATCGGTTCGGAATTCGAGGTTGGCCTGCAGGCAGAGACGGAAGTCGCCGGCAAGCCCGCCATCATCCCCACCATCACCGGCCGCGGCTTCACCTTCGGCCTGAGCCAGGTCTCGCTCGACCCCTTCGACCCGATGGCGGAGGGCTTCGCCATGACGGACGTCTGGGGGCCTTCGGCGGGGGAGATCTGAGGAGGCAAGCCGCCTTCATGCTGGGAAGTCGTCTAAGCGAGAGCTTGGCCGTCAATCAGTTCAAACCGCAAGGTCGCCGACAAGCGCGCCGGGCGGAATGCCCCACGCGCGGCTTATCTTCCTGATCTGGTCGAGATTGATTTCGCGGCGGCCATTCAGCAGATCGGCGGCGCGTGCCTTCGAACCGACGATTTCGATCAAGTCGGCACGCGTATAATGGTTCGCCGCCATTACCGATTTTATCACGTCCACCGGAGAGGCCCGCGGGATCGGATAGTGCTTTGCCTCATACTCTTCGATCAGCAGAACGAGCGCGTCGAAATGCGCCGCATCGGGCGTATCCGCCTCCGGCTCGTTTTCGAAATAGGGCCGCACGGCTTTCAGCGCAGCCTCATATTCATCTTCATTTTGCAATGTGCGCACAGCGCCAAGATCTATCATCATGACCTCCGTCAAAGCTTCGTCACGTCGATGGCGTCATATTCGGCGTGTGTCCTGACGAACAAGACAAACACTCGTTTCGTTCGGAAGCCTATGAGGCCGACGATGCGGTACTTATTGCCGCCGACATCGAAAACGATCTTTCCGTTCGCTATGTAATCAGCGGAATTGAAAGTCGCCTTTACCTCGGCAAAGTTATGCCACTCGGCATCCGAGGTTGTCGTATACCACTCCGCCATTGCCGTTGCCGCCGCCGCTCGCCGTGCTTTCGGCAATCGCGCGCAGAATTTGATCAGCGTGGACCTGGCAATAATTCTCATCAAGAGATCTTATAGCGTGTTCCCATTTTGGAAACAAGTTTTGGTTTCCAAAATGGGAACTTTATGTCCGAAAGGCAATGGGAACGAATACGCCGTTGCGCTTCCCGGACGGCCTCTCTACCCCTGCGGATAAATCACGCCCTTGCGCAGGATGATATTGCCATAAAGCCGGGGTTCGCTGGTCTGCACCAGCGCATGCGCCTGCTTCACCCGCTCGTAGAATTCCGCCGGCAGCAGCGGCACCACCTTGATGTCGGGCTCGTGGCGGGCGCAAACCTCGATCATCTCCGCGTGCACCGGATCGACCGCGTCGCGGTCCTGGCGCACGGTCGCGCGGAAAATCGCCTGCGGCACGAAATCGTCGATCGGCAAGACGCTGAGGATGGCATCGAGCACCCGCACGACGCCGTGGCCGTCGAGGCGGATCAGCCGGCGGGCATGTTCGAGGCCGGGATAATTGCCGTCCACGAGGGCGATCTCGTCGCCGTGGCCCATGGCGCGCAACGTTGCCAGCAGTTCTGGGCTCAATAGCGGGTCAATGCCCTTCAGCATGGTCTATCTCCTTGAAGAGGATGTTCTGGTCGATGAGGTAGCGCGCGAAGATCGGCAGGCTGGCGCCGCCGATGGCGCGGGCCTGCGGTCCCACGGCGCCTTCGATGATGTCGGGCATGACGACGCCCTGCAGGTCGAGTTGGGCGGCTTCCTTGATGGTGGCGCGCACGATGCGTTCGCGCACCCAGTCCGGAAAGCCGCCATCGATGACGGCGGCGCTGAAGTCGATGACCGAGGCGGCCGCGACGATCGCCTGCGCCAGCGCCTTGGCCGTATCCTGTATCCAGATTTCCAGCGGCTCGCCGAAATCGATCCAGTTATCGGCGGAATACCAGAGCGGCCGGGGATCGAAGCCATAATCCCGCAGCAGGTTCTCCAGTACGAAGATCGAGGCGATTTCCAGGAGCTGCCGGTTTTCGCCGTTGCGGCCGCGCACGGGCAGGGGGCCGAGCGCGCCGGCAGTGCCGGTCCGCCCGACGAAGATCGAGGAATTCAGCACGATGCCGCCGCCGATGAAGGAGCCGATGAAGAAATAGACGAAATCGGGATAGCGCGGGCCGACGCCGAACACCAGTTCCGCGCCGCAGGCGCTGGTGGCGTCGTTCTGTAGATAGACGGCATAGGGCACGCGGGTAGCGATTTCCGATTGCAGGTCGAAGCCGCGCCAGACATCCATGGCGCCGGCCGGCGCGCCGACCTCTTCCGCCCAGTTCCAGAGCTCGAAAGGCGCGGCGATGCCAAGCCCGGCAAGCCTGCCGCGTTCCTCGGCGCTGAGGCGCGATTCCAGTTCCTGGATGCCGGATGTCACGAAGGAGAGGATGTCCTGCGGCAGTGGATAGGGATAGATCTGATGGAGCTGCATGCGGATTTGCCCGACGAAGTCCATCAGCACGAGATCGGCGCTGCGCCGGCCGATCTTGACGCCGAAGGACAGCACCGCATCCGGGTTGAGCCGCATGGGAATGGACGGCTGGCCGACGCGGCCGCGCACCGGCTCGCCGCGCGACAGCAGCCCGTCTTTCTCCAGCGCCCGCATGATGACGGAGACCGTCTGCGCCGAAAGCCCGCTGCGCCGGGCGATATCGGCTTTCGACAGGGCACCGTGCCGGCGCACCAGGGAGAGCACCAGCCTTTCGTTATAGGCGCGCACGCGAACCTGATTCGCGCCCCCGCTGGGATCGAGAATCAAAGGGGATGCCGGCGCATCCGGGTGGTCTTGCAGGGGAGACATTGGCCCGCTCCTTCCATCATGGCCATGCCCTATTTTTCAGCAAAATGCCACATCCGATTAATAATTCAATCGGATTTATTTATTGACAGAAGGAAATCTTTAGGCTCAGATATAGGCCGTCGAGGACGCAGACATGGCTTTGGAGGAGGTCCATTCGGGAAGAAATCCAGTGGACATGCTGCGTTCTAAACCGGACTCGAAGTGAGCCGGGACTGCCGGGAGGTCCCGGTTTTTCAAACATTGGGAGGATTGAATGAAGAAATCCGTTATTTCCGCAGCCTTCGCCGCTCTGGCGATCGGCGTCGCCTTTGCAGCTCCGGCAAAGGCCGCCGGCGTTTCCGCCTGCCTCATCACCAAGACGGACACCAACCCTTTCTTCGTCAAGATGAAGGAAGGCGCGACTGCCAAGGCCAAGGAACTCGGCGTGACGCTGAAGTCCTATGCCGGCAAGATCGATGGTGACAGCGAAAGCCAGGTCGCCGCGATCGAAAGCTGCATCGCCGACGGCGCGAAGGGCATTCTGATCACCGCTTCCGACACCAAGGGCATCGTCTCCACGGTCAAGAAGGCGCGCGACGCCGGCCTGCTGGTCATCGCGCTCGACACGCCGCTGGAACCGGCCGATGCCGCCGACGCGACCTTCGCCACCGACAACCTTCTTGCCGGCAAGCTGATCGGCGAATGGGCCAACAAGACGCTCGGCGACAAGGCCAAGGATGCTCGCATCGGCTTCCTCGACCTGACGCCGTCGCAGCCTTCCGTCGACGTTCTGCGCGACCAGGGCTTCATGATCGGCTTCGGCATCGACCCGAAGGACCCCAACAAGATCGGTGACGAGACCGACTCGCGCATCGTCGGTCATGACGTGACCAACGGCAACGAGGAAGGCGGCCGCAAGGCCATGGAAAACCTTCTCCAGAAGGACTCCAGCATCAACGTCATCCACACGATCAACGAGCCCGCCGCTGTCGGCGCCTACCAGGCGCTCAAGGCCGTCGGCCTTGAAAAGCAGGTCCTGATCGTGTCCGTCGACGGCGGTTGCCCCGGCGTCAAGTCGGTCAAGGAAGGCGTGATCGGCGCCACCTCACAGCAGTATCCGCTGATGATGGCCGCCCTCGGCGTCGAGGCGATCAAGAAGTTCGCCGACTCGGGCGAAAAGCCGAAGCCGACGGAAGGCAAGACCTTCTTCGACACCGGCGTCTCGCTGGTCACCGACAAGCCGGTTTCCGGCCTGAAGTCGATCGACACCAAGGACGGCCTCGCGAAGTGCTGGGGCTAAGCCTCTCCTGAATGTGATATGATCCCATCCGAAAGCCGCGTCGCCCTCCTCGGTGTCGCGGTCCCTGGAATGGGAGCCATATGCTCGCGATATCAATGCCGGCCGGGTTGAACCCGGTCGGCCCCACCAGCCGGCAGTTTCCGCGTGGTTCGGCGCGGTAGCGGAGGAATACAATGTCCGGAGCACAGGAATTCGAGCGTGTTCTCGACGGCAGCGACAAGAATGTTGCCTCGTTCGAACACCGTGATACCTCTCTTCTCAAGCGCGTACAGCATTTCCTGCATTCGACGCCGGCCGCAGTGCCGTTGATCGTGCTGGTGCTGGCGATCGCCATTTTCGGCGCGACCATCGGCGGGCGGTTCTTCTCCGCCTATACGCTGACGCTGATCCTGCAACAGATTGCCATCGTCGGCATTCTCGGCGCCGCGCAGACGCTGGTGATCCTGACGGCCGGCATCGATTTGTCGATCGGGGTGATCATGGTCATCTCCTCCGTCATCATGGGCAATGTCGCGGTCACCTATGGCTTGCCGACGCCGGTCGCCATCATTGCCGGCATGGCCGCGGGCGGCATCTGCGGACTGCTCAACGGCTTCCTCGTCGCCAACATGAAGCTGCCGCCGTTCATCGTGACGCTTGGCACCTGGAATATCGTCATGGCGACGAACTTCATCTATTCCGCCAACGAGACGATCCGCGACACCGATGTCGATGAAAAGGCGCCTCTTCTGCATCTGTTTGCCGCCAGCTTCCGTGTCGGCGGTGCGGTGCTCACCTTCGGCGTGATCGCCATGGTGCTGCTGGTGCTTGGTCTCTGGTACATTCTCAATCACACGGCCTGGGGCCGCCACGTCTATGCGGTCGGCGACGATCCGGAAGCGGCAAAGCTCGCGGGCATCCAGACCAAGAAGGTGTTGCTTGCCGTCTACGGCGTCTCGGGCCTGATCGCGGCCTTTGCCGCCTGGGTGTCGATCGGCCGCAACGGCTCGGTTTCCCCGTCTTCGGCCGTTACGGATTTCAATCTTCAGGCAATTACCGCGACCGTGATCGGCGGCATCTCGCTCTTCGGCGGCCGCGGCTCGATCCTCGGCACGCTGTTCGGCGCCATGATCGTCGGCGTCGTCTCCATGGGCCTCAACATGCTCGGGGCCGATCCGCAATGGAAGGTCCTTCTGACGGGCGTGCTGATCATCGGCGCCGTCGCGATCGATCAATGGATCAGAAAGGTATCGGCATGACCACCGGCGAACCCATTCTCACCGCCCGCGGCCTCGTCAAGCGCTATGGACGCGTGACCGCGCTCGACAATGCCGATTTCGATCTCTATCCCGGCGAGATCCTCGCCGTGATCGGCGACAACGGCGCCGGCAAGTCCTCGCTGATCAAGGCGATTTCCGGTGCGGTCATCCCCGATGAGGGTGAGATCAAGCTGGAGGGCAAGTCGGTTCATTTCCGCTCGCCGATGGAGGCCCGCGAGGCCGGCATCGAGACGGTGTACCAGAACCTGGCGCTGTCGCCGGCGCTCTCGATCGCCGACAACATGTTCCTCGGCCGCGAGGTGCGCAAGCCCGGCATCCTCGGTTCCGTGTTCCGCATGCTCGACCGGCCGGCGATGGAAAAGCGCGCCCGCGACAAGCTCACCGAACTCGGTCTGATGACGATCCAGAACATCAACCAGGCGGTGGAAACGCTCTCGGGCGGCCAGCGTCAGGGTGTCGCCGTGGCGCGCGCCGCAGCCTTCGGCTCCAAGGTCGTGATCATGGACGAGCCGACGGCGGCCTTGGGTGTCAAGGAAAGCCGCAAGGTGCTGGAACTGATCCTGGACGTGCGCGCCCGCGGCTTGCCGATCGTCTTGATCTCGCACAATATGCCGCATGTCTTCGAGGTGGCGGACCGCATCCACGTCCATCGCCTCGGGCGCCGGCTGACCGTGATCAATCCGAAGGAATACACCATGTCCGATGCCGTTGCCTTCATGACCGGCGCCAAGGCGCCGCCGGCGGAGACCGTCGCCGCATGAGCGCATCGCTCGAGGAGATTGCCGGCGCGATCATCGCGCGCGCCGGCAATGCAAGACGCTTTCTGGTGGCCATCGCAGGCCCGCCGGGGGCCGGCAAATCGACCTTGGCCGACAAGGTTGCCGAGGCGCTCAGGGCCAGGGGCGAGAGCGCCGAGGTCCTGCCGATGGACGGCTTCCACATGGACAATGCCGTCCTGATCGAGAAGGGGCTGCTGAAGCGCAAGGGCGTGCCGGAAAGCTTCGACGTCCGCGCCTTCCTCGATATCGTCAGGGCGGTGCGCGCGGCCGATCAGGAGGTGCTCGTGCCGGTCTTCGACCGCTCGCGCGAGATCGCCATCGCCTCGGCCCGCACCGTCTCGCCCGAACACCGCTTCATCCTGATCGAGGGCAATTACCTGCTGCTCAATCAGGGCAAGTGGGCGGAGCTGGAAGGCATGTTCGACTATTCGATCATGCTCGCCCCGCCGATCGAGGTTCTGGAGCAGCGGCTTTGGGATCGCTGGAAGGGCTACGACCTCGATGACGAGGCCGCCCGCGCCAAGGTCTACGGCAACGATCTGCCGAACGGCCGCCTCATCCTGGAAAACCGTCGTCCGGCCGACGCCACCGTCGATATCGTGCAGGACTGAACTTCCGCGCATTTCCGCAGTGCCGGCGGTTGTTTTGCCATGGCGGTTGGTGGTATCGAGACGCGACATACCAAGACTATCCAGAGGTCGCGCCCCATGCAAAAGCTCACCATCCGCCGCCCCGACGACTGGCACCTGCATCTGCGCGACGGCGCCATGCTGGAAGGGGTGATCGGCGATAGTTCCCGGCATTTCGCCCGCGCCATCATCATGCCGAACCTCGTGCCGCCCGTGGTCACCACGGCGGATGCGGCCGCCTATCGCGCGCGCATTCTGAAGGCCCTGCCGGCCAGCGACCGTTTCGAGCCGCTGATGACGCTCTATCTCACCGAAGACACCAGCCCCGACGATCTGGAAGAAGGCAAGAAGAGCGGCCTCATCACCGCCGTCAAGCTCTATCCGGCCGGCGCGACGACCAATTCCCACGGCGGCGTGCGCAATTTCGACAAGGCCATGCCGGCGCTGGAGCGCATGGCCAGGATCGGCCTGCCGCTCTGCGTACATGGCGAGGTGACGACGCCGGAGGTGGATATCTTCGATCGCGAGGCGGTGTTCATCGAAACCGTGCTCGATCCGCTGCGCCGGCGCCTGCCCGAGCTGAAGGTCACGATGGAGCACGTAACCACCGCCGACGGCATCGACTACATCAAGTCGGCCAAGGCCAATCTCGCCGGCTCCATCACCACCCATCACCTGATCATCAACCGCAATGCCATCCTCGTCGGCGGCATCCGGCCGCATTATTACTGCCTGCCGGTCGCCAAGCGCGAAAACCACCGCCTGGCGCTGCGTGCCGCCGCCACCAGCGGCGACGGCCGGTTCTTCCTCGGTACCGATTCCGCTCCGCATGTCGATCCCCTGAAGGAATGCGCCTGCGGCTGCGCCGGCATCTATACCTCGATCAACACCATGAGCTGCCTGGCGCATGTCTTCGAACAGGACGGCGCATTGGACAGGCTCGAGGCTTTCGCCTCGCTGAACGGGCCGGCCTGGTACGGGCTGGCGCCGAACGAGGAGCGGATCACGCTGGTGCGCCGCCCGGAAGCCGTCAGCTTCCCGGCAAAGATCGAGACCGGCGCAGGCCCGGTCACCGTCTTCGATCCGATGTTCCCGCTGCATTGGGACGTCGAAGGCTGAGCCGCGGCGGCCAAGGTTCGATCAGAACAGGGCACGGACGAAGGCGCAGGCGGCGAGCAGCGATGCCGCCGAGCGCAGATGGTTCCATTTCGTCCAGTCGCCGAGATAGGTCGCCCAGAGTTCGGCCGCCTCCGCCGTGCGGCCGTCGACCTTATCCAGAGCCTCGTTCAGCGGCACATTGAAGACGATCGTCGATATGAAGGTGGTGACGATATAGAGCGCCGCCCCCACCAGCATCAGGACGCTGACGCCGCCGCGCCAATGCACGATCGCCATCACCGCGATGAGCACCGAGAGCGCAAGCGTCACAAGAAACACCGCCATGAAAGGCGATCGCAGGATCGTCGTGTTGATCGACTGCATGGCGGCGATGCCCTGTTCGGCGGGAAGCCGGGCGAAGGCCTGCATGATGAAGGTCGAGAACGCAAAGAAAATACCGGCGATGAGACCGCTGCCGAGCGCGGCGGCGATGAGAGCGATATTCGTGATCGGCACCATGAAGCTCCTCCTCTTCAAAATGTGACAGATTCTCTCACTCCCCGATTGTGATAGGCTCTTTTGCTGCGCTCTGCGACATCTTTGCCGATCGCATGGCCTCATTGAGATGCGGCGCGTGCAAATCCCCGGAACTGTCTGGAAACCGCCGCTGCTAGCTGCTATTGCCGCAGGAACATCCCGATGAGCGAAGGAGGCCCCGCATGACCCAGATGACATTTTCCGACCGCGCCGTCATGGCCGAGCTGGTGGCGAAGATGCTTTGGGAGATCAAGGCGGTGCATTTCAGCGCCGAGAAGCCCTATAAGCTCGCTTCGGGCATGGCGAGCCCGGTCTATATCGATTGCCGCAAGCTCATCTCCTATCCGCGCATCCGCTCGACGGTCATGGATTTCGCCGCCAGCCTCATCGTGCGCGATGCCGGCTTCGAACAGTTCGATTGTGTCGCCGGCGGCGAGACGGCGGGCATTCCCTTCGCCGCCTTCCTGGCCGAGCGCCTGAACCTGCCGATGATCTATGTGCGTAAGCAACCCAAGGGCCATGGCCGCAATTCGCAGATCGAAGGCCATATGCCCGAGGGCGCCCGCGTGCTCGTCATCGAGGATCTGACGACGGCCGGCGGCAGCATGTTCACCTTCATCGACGCGATCCGGGCTGCCGGCGGCATTGTCGATCACGGCATGGCGCTGTTCTACTACGGCATCTTCCCCGAGGCCGAGGCGCGCTTTGCCAATGGCAAGGTCCGGCTGCATCATATCGCCACCTGGCGCGACGTGCTCGCCGTCGCCAAGGAGCAGAAGCTGTTCGACGACAAGACGCTCGGCGAAGTGGAAGCCTTCCTCAACGGTCCGCTCGCCTGGTCCGGCCGAAATGGCGGTGTGGCGGAATTGCCGACGAAGTGATGCTTTGCTTTTGCCGCAAATTTATCTAATCGATTTATAAAACCAGACCGACATGCGCGCTTGAGGAGGCCGGAATGATATTGTGCTGTGGCGAAGCTTTGATCGACATGCTGCCGCGGGAGACCACGCTGGGAGAAAAGGCCTTCGCGCCCTATGCCGGCGGCGCGATCTTCAATACCGCCATCGCGCTTGGCCGCCTGGGCGTGCCGACGGGTTTCTTCACCGGTATCGCCGATGACATGATGGGCGAGATCCTGCGCGAGACGCTGGCGGCTTCCAAGGTGGATTACAGCTATTGCGCCATCGCCCCCCGTCCGAGCACGATCGCTTTCGTCAAGCTCGTCAACGGCCAGGCGACCTATGCCTTCTATGACGAAGGCTCGGCCGGCCGCATGATCACCGAGGCCGATCTGCCGACACTGGGCGACGATTGCGAGGCCCTGCATTTCGGCGCCATCAGCCTGATCCCTAATCCCTGCGGCGCGACCTATGAGGCGCTGATGAAGCGCGAATATCAGCGCCGCGTCATCTCGCTCGATCCGAACATCCGCCCTGGCTTCATCAAGGACAAGCAGGCGCATCTCGGCCGCATCAGCCGCATGGCCGCCATGTCCGACATCCTGAAGTTTTCCGACGAGGATCTGGAATGGTTCGGCATTGCCGGAAACCATGACGAACTCGCGGCCCACTGGCTGAACCAGGGCGCCAAGCTGATCGTCGTCACCAAGGGTGCCGAGGGTGCGACCGGCTACACCAAGTCCCTGAAGGTTTCCGTCCCCAGCGAACGCGTCACCGTGGTCGACACCGTCGGCGCCGGCGACACATTCGACGCCGGCATTCTGGCTTCGCTGAAGATGAACGGCCTGCTGACCAAGGCGCAGGTGGCGTCGCTGGACGAGAAGGCATTGCGCGACGCGCTTGCACTCGGCGCCAAAGCGGCGGCGGTCACCGTATCGCGCGCGGGTGCCAATCCGCCCTGGGCGCATGAGATCGGGCTTTAAGAGGTCCTATTCCCGTCCGCCAGGAGCGAGATAACCTCGCATTTGCCGCACTCTCGCGTAAGTCCATCAGCAAAAAGGCCCCGTCTGACGCAACAGACGGGGCCTTTTTGGTTTTGGTTGAAGAGCTTACTTCTCCAGCTTCACCAGAGCCGCCACCAGCCCCTGCGTCGAAGAATCGTGGCCGGCGGCACTTTCCTTGCCTTCGATGACCGGCAGCAGGCCGGTTGCCAGTTCCTTGCCGAGCTCGACGCCCCACTGGTCGAAGGAGTTGATGCGGAAGAGCACGCCCTCGACGAAGACGCGGTGCTCGTAGAGCGCGATCAGGCGGCCGAGCGCATAGGGCGTCAGCTTGTCATAGACGAAGGTGATCGATGGGCGGTTGCCGGTGAAGACGCGATGCGGCGCGATGAAATCGGCCTTCTTGTCGTCCATGCCCTTGGAGGTGAGCTGCGCCTTGGCTTCCGCGAAGGTGCGGCCCTTCATCAGCGCTTCCGACTGCGCCAGGCAATTGGCCATCAGCAACTCGTGCTGGTGACGCAGGTCCGGCTCGAAGGCATTGGCGGCGATCATGAACTCGGCCGGGATGATGCTC
>JASGEG010000344.1:0-2535 GCA_047606605.1 Rhizobium sp. | reverse complement strand
TTGAAAGCCGGCTGCTTCGCTCACTGCGTCGCATGTCAAATATAATATTCTTAATATGATTACTTGCTAATTTAAAAGACTGCATATACACTCTTCAATTGCAAGCCTGAATGCACATTCTCTTTTTTCGCGGTGCCGCGTGATGGGGCGTCGCGTGGGACGAAGCGCGTTTCAACGCGTGGTGAGGAACGTCGTCAACAGGGTGTTGGGGGGTGTCATATGTCTTTTCCGTTGCAGGGACGCTGGACGTACAGAAGCTATCGAAATGATCCCGCGCTGATTGGGGATAACGCCCAGAAGGCGCTGGAGAATATCTTCGGCGAGGGTGTGTTCACGCTTGCCGTTTCGGGCGGCAAGGTGACCGGCACGCTCGACATGGGGTCGGGCTACGCTCTCGATCTCACCGGAGCCGTGGTGCCGGTCGAGAGTGGAGAGGTTCGCATCGCCATCAGGATGGTCGGCATCGGACGCTCGGGGACACCAACCGCGGGTTGGGAATACGACTATCACGGTACCGACGCCTTTGCCTGGCCGAACGGCGTCAACCAGGTTCCGGCCTTCGTCGGTTCGGTCATTCGCGCGAAGCCGCATAACGGCTCTCCGGCCGGCTATGTCGCCTCTTTCATCGCGGTCAGGCAGGCCTGATCGCGAAACCATTGCATGTCAGCATTGACGTCACCGGCTCGTTCTCGCCGATCTCCGTGCGGAGAGGCTGGGCGAGTGCGAAGAAGGGAGTGTCGCGACGGTTTGGAGCCGCGAATTCCGGGGATACGACCGATATTAGGGGGAGACACGCGATGTCGGTGAACAGGATGGCGATTGCGACTATCTGGCGAAACAGCCTGGCGATTTCAGTGGTGCTTGCGGCCGGCATCCTGCCGATGCCGGCTCTCGCCCAGCAGGCCGAACCGCTTTTTTCCAATCCTCCGGTCCTGGAGGAAACCCAGCCCGGCGCGGCGCCGATGAGCCGATTGCCGACGAACCGGTTCAAGAAGTCGCAGGCGGCGGTGACCACCTCCGGCCGCAGGCAACTCGACCTGACCGTGAAATTCATCGAAAACGGCATTTACAATCCGGCGACGGGTGTCGTCGACAAGGTCAGGCTGCGGGGCTATACGGGCGCCGGCGTCAATCCGAACGCGCCCTATGTCGCGCCCGTCATCGAGGCCGCGCCCGGCGAGAGGATCACGGTCGCGCTTCACAACGAGCTTCCCGATGACGGCAGCTGCGCCGGGCATGGCGACGCCAATCAGCCGCATTGCTTCAACGGCACGAACCTGCATTCCCACGGCCTTTGGGTCAGCCCGACCGGCAACAGCGACAACGTCCTGATCTCGATCAACCCCGGCAAGAGCTTCACCTATTTCTACGATCTGCCGGACGAGCATCCCGCCGGCACCTTCTGGTATCACTCGCACCGGCACGGCTCGACCGCGCTGCAGGTGTCGAGCGGCATGGCCGGTGCTCTGGTCGTGCGCGGCAATCGCCTGCCGACGCAGGACGCCAATGGCGATCTCGACACTCTCTTGAAGAACCCCGACGGCAAGCCGATGCCGGAACAGCTGCTGGTTTTCCAGCAGATCCAGTATGCCTGCTTCGATGCGCAGGGCGAGATCAAGACGCAGGTGGTGGACGGCAAGGTCGTCGCCTGGATCTGCGATCCGGGAGATGTGGGCGAAGTCCGCAACTACGATCAGTTCGGACCTGGAAGCTGGGGAGAATCCGGGCGCTATACCACCATCAACGGGCTGGTACAGCCGCGTTTCCAGTCGACAACGGGCCAGGTCGAACGCTGGCGGATGATCCATGGCGGCGTGCGTGAATCGATTACCGTCGCCTTCCGTCCGCGCCGTCCGGGCGCTCCAGCATACCGGGCGACCACACCTGAGGCGGCCGCCGATTACATCAGGCAGAACTGCGCCGGGGATGCCATCCCCTATCATATCGTCGCGGCGGACGGGCTGACAACCGCCGTCGCCCGTTCCACCCAGACCGCGACGCTGCAGCCGGGATACCGCTTCGACGCGCTCGTCATGTTTCCGACGGCTGGCGACTATTGCGTCGTCAACGAGCCGCTGCCCGGCACCGCGAGCGTAACGCGCGCCGATCAGGACCGGCAACTGCTCGCCACCGTGTCGGTCGCGGCGGGAACACCGGTCGGCAATATCGATACGGTCCTGATGGACACGCTCGTCGCGGCCGCGCAGCGGACGATGCCCACCGATGTCAGGGCCGCCGTCATCGCCGATCTCAGGGATGGCCTCAAGCTGACCCGCTTCGTGCCGCATCCGGATGTCACCGACGATGAAATCACCGGGACGCAGGAGCTGGTCTTCTTCATCGATCTCAGCGGCAATGTCGCGAAGTTCGAGGTCGGCAACACATCCTTCGATCCGAAGAATTTCGATCCGGTGACATTCAAGCCGCGCTCCTACGATCCCAATTATGTCGATCGTGCGCTGCCGCTGGGCGGCGTGGAGGAATGGACCCTGCAATCGGCCTTCGTCGGCCATCCGTTCCACATTCATGTCAATC
>JASGEG010000343.1:0-4536 GCA_047606605.1 Rhizobium sp. | reverse complement strand
GTTTTCCTTCCTGTCGCCCTATTATTTCTCGCTCAGCAATTTTCTGACCATGGCCTCGCATGTCGCGATCTTCGGCATTCTGGCGATCGGCATGCTGCTCGTCATCCTGAATGGCGGCATCGATCTTTCCGTCGGTTCGACCCTGGGGCTCGCCGGCTGCATCGCCGGTTTCCTGATGCAGGGCGTCACGCTATCGAGCTTCGGCGTCATCCTCTATCCGCCGGTCTGGGCCGTGGTAGTGATCACCTGCCTGCTCGGCGCCGTCGTCGGTGCGGTGAACGGCGTGCTGATCGCCTATTTGAAGGTTCCGGCCTTCGTCGCTTCGCTCGGCGTGCTCTATGTCGCGCGCGGCATCGCGCTCTTGATGACCAATGGCCTCACCTACAACAATCTTGGCGGCCGGCCGGAACTCGGCAATACCGGCTTCGACTGGCTCGGTTTCAACCGCCTGGCCGGCATCCCGATCGGCGTCATCGCGCTGGCGGCGCTCGCGATCATCTGCGGCCTGGTGTTGAGCAAGACCGCCTTCGGCCGCTGGCTCTACGCCTCCGGCGGCAACGAACGCGCTGCCGATCTTTCGGGCGTGCCGGTCAAGCAGGTCAAGATCCTCGTCTACGTGTTTTCCGGCGTCTGCGCCGCAATCGCCGGCCTGGTCCTGTCCTCGCAGCTCACTTCGGCCGGTCCGACCGCCGGCACCACCTATGAATTGACGGCGATTGCCGCCGTCGTCATCGGCGGCGCGGCGCTGACGGGCGGACGCGGCACGGTTCGCGGCACCATGCTCGGCGCCTTCGTCATCGGCTTCCTGTCGGATGGCCTCGTGATCATCGGCGTCTCGGCCTACTGGCAGACCGTCTTCACCGGCGCGGTGATCGTCCTGGCGGTCCTCATGAACAGCATCCAATACGGGCGTCGGACCAAATCGGGCTGACGCTGCGCGACTGCACTTATCCGGGACGGCAATCGGGCGTGACGCGCCAGCCGATCGCGGAAAGCATCGCCGGCCCGCCGGCACTATCAGAGCTCATCAAAGGGAGAGAGACTATGTTTAAGAAAGGCATGCGCATTCTTCTGGTCGCCGTCGCGGCAGCCCCCATCTTCGTAAGCTCGGCATGGGCGGCTGGCCAGATGACGATCATCGTCAATGATCCGTCCAACCCCTATTGGCTGACGGAAGGCAATGTCGCCAAGGCGACCGCCGAGAAGCTCGGCTATACGGCGTCGGTCAGCGCCCACAAGGGCGACACCAACACTGAGAGCAACCTGATCGACACCGCCATCACCAACAAGTCGGTCGCCATCATTCTCGATCCGGCCAATGCCGATGGCTCGGTCGGCGCGGTGAAGAAGGCCGTTGCCGCCGGTATTCCGGTCATTCTCGTCAATGCGGAAATCAACCAGGAAGGCCTTGCCAAGGCACAGCTCGTTTCCAACAACGCGCAGGGTGCTGCAATCGGCGCCCAGCAATGGGTCGAAGCGGTCGGCGACAAGGGCAAATATGCCGAGCTGTTCGGCGCTCCCTCGGACAATAACGCCGCTACCCGCTCGAACGGCTATGAAACGGTACTGACGCAATATCCGGACCTGCAGAAGGTCGCCAAGGAAGTTGCCAACTGGGACCGCACCCAGGGCCACAACAAGATGCAGTCCATGCTGCAGGCCCATCCGGACATCAGCGGCGTGATCTCCGGCAATGACGAAATGGCGCTCGGCGCGATTGCCGCCCTGAAGGAAGCCGGCAAGCTTGCCAACGTCAAGGTCGGCGGCTTCGATGGTTCTCCGGACGCAGTCGCGGCCATCAAGGCCGGCGAGCTGCAATATACCGTCCTCCAGCCGGTCGCCGTCTTCTCGGAAGAAGCCGTCAAGCAGGCTGACAACGTCATCAAGACGGGCAAGACCGGCGCCAAGAGTGAGAAGCAGCTCTTCGATTGCCTGCTGATCACGAAGGACAATGTCGACAAGTACACCGGCCCGTTCGTTCTGGCCCAGTAAGCAGATATGGGGCGCCGGCGGCGGCGCCCCATATTCTCGTTGATATGTAAGGGATGCTGCCTGCCGGCATGGACAGCGGCGTTGCGGATACGGCAGAGATTGCTCCATATCCTCCTTATGCCTCCATGCCGCATGGGCGGGACGAGGCCCATATCGGCAAGCACCAGCGTCAGGGGCCACAGTGACACAGAAGACCAATCTCGGACCGTTCCTGTCGGATGAACTGCCAAGCGACAGCCGGCACAGCCGCCAGCTCGTTCGCCGGCAGATGATCGCCGAGGCTGTCATGGCGGAGGGCTCCATGCGCATCGAGGATCTCACCGAGCGGTTCGGCATCAGCCTGATGACGGCGCATCGCGACGTCGATGAACTGGTCGGCCGCGGTCTGTTCCGAAAGACGCGCGGCATCGTTTCGGCGGCTGCGACGAGCCTGATCGAATCGAGCGACGTCTACCGCGCCAACCGCCAGCCGGCCGAGAAGAAGATGATCGCCGCGGCTGCGATGCAGTTCATCGAGCCGGGGCAGGCGATCTTCCTCGACGATTCCACCACCGTGCTGCAGATGGCGGCGCATCTGCCGGCCAAGGTGCCGCTGACCGCGATCACCAATTCCCTGACGCTGATGAATGCGCTGAAGGGGATGCATGACGTGACGCTGCTCGCGCTCGGCGGCCAGTATCACAATTGGTGCAACGCCTTCATGGGGCGGATGACGATCAGCGAGATCAACCGGCTGCGCGCCGATGTCGCCTTCATCTCCATGTCCGCCATCACCGACGACATCGTCTTCCACCAGTCGCCTGAGATCGTCGACATCAAGCGGGCGATGTATGACTGCGCCGCCAAGCGCATCCTTCTTGCCGATCACACGAAATTCGAGCGGCGCGCCCTGCACAGTTTCGCGGCTTTGAGCGAGTTCGATGTGGTCATCGTCGACGAGAAGACGCCGGCGGCCCATGTCGATCGCATGCGGACTGCGAATATCAACGTCGTCGTCGCCAGGAGCGATCAAGACCGGTCATGAGGGCGACGCCCGCGCGGCCCTTCCATCAGTCGGAGTAACCAGAATGCCGAGCCTTCTCGGAATTGACAGCGGTCTCACCGTCACCAAGGCCGTTATCTTCGATGTCGACGGAACGCCGCTTGCCGTGGCGCGTCGCCGCGTCACCCAGTTCATCCCGAAGGCCCGCCATGTCGAGCGCGATATGGACGAGCTCTGGAACGCGACGGCCGATGCGATCGCGGAAGCCATCGCGCTCAGCAAGCGGCCGGCTTCGGATATCAAGGCGATCGCTGCAACCGCCCATGGTGACGGCATCTATCTGCTCGACCGCTCCCGCAAGCCGCTTGGCCGCGCCATCCTGTCGCTCGACAGCCGGGCCGGCGCCGTTGTCGACCGCTGGCTGGCAAGCCCGGTGGCGGACGCGGCCCTGGCGCTCACCGGCCAGCTTCCGCATGTCTCCGCGCCGTCGGCGCTTCTCGCCTGGATCAAGGAGAAGGAGCCGGCCCGTTTCGAACAGATCGGTCACATATTGAGCTGCAAGGACTGGCTGCGCTTCTGCCTGACCGGCATCGTCGGGACCGATCGGACCGAGGCCAGCACCTCCTTCACCCATGTCGAAAGCCAGGATTATTCCGAGGATGCGCTGAGGCTTTTCGGGCTCGGCGAACTCAAAGACGCTCTGCCGTTCGCATCGCGCTCCGACGAAGTTGTCGGCCATGTCACCAGCGCCGTTGCGAGCCGCACGGGTCTTGCCGAGGGGACGCCGGTGGTCGCCGGGCTTCACGATGTCACGGCATCGGCGCTCGGTGCCGGGGGATATGCCGCCGGCGTGGTTGCGGTGATCGCCGGCACCTATTCAATCAACGAAGCCCTGTCGTCCGAGCCGCGCGTCGACAAACGGTGGTTCTGCCGCAATGCGATTGCGCCGGGCCAGTGGAACAATATGTCGATCTCGCCGGCGTCGACGGCCAATTACGACTGGTTTCTCGATAAGCTCTGTGCCGGTGAACGCGCCGGTGCGGAGGTGGCGGGGCAGTCCATTCATGCATTGCTCGCGCCCGAGATCGAGGCGGCCTTCGCCCGTCCGTCGACCGCGCTCTTCCACCCCTATCTCTTCGGGTCGCCCTATGGTGCCTCGGCGAGCGCCGGTTTCTTCGGCCTCGGCGGCTGGCATGATCGCGGCGACATGCTGCGGGCCGTGCTGGAGGGCATCGCCTTCAATCACAAGATCCATGTCGATGCGCTGGGTGACGGCTTTTCCTTCGGCGAAGCGAGGCTTGCCGGCGGTATCTCCCGCAATCCCGTCGTCGTGCAGATGTTTGCCGACGTTCTCGGAATGCCTGTCACGGTCACCGAGACGGATGAGGCCGCTGCCTGGGGCGCGGCACTCTGCGCCGGCGCAGGCGTCGGGCTCTATGCCGACCCTCAGAGCGATCCCCGCAATGTCGGCGCGATTGCCAGGACCTGTTATCCCGATGCGGGCCGCAGTGCCGATTATCGCGTGCGCTACGATCTCTTCCGCGAGATCGCCGAGGTCATGG